>NZ_NSFW01000018.1:0-179984 GCF_002294905.1 Mesorhizobium sp. WSM4308
GCGACGCCGTCGGAAAAATGCGGATGCGCGTTGGTCTCGTTGGGCACGCCATGGGTGGCCCAGCGTGTGTGGCCGATGCCGATCGTGCCGTCGAGCGGCTCGTCCTTGAGCCGGCGTTCGAGGTTGACCAGCTTGCCTTCGGCGCGGCGGCGGGCGAGCTCGCCATGCTCGATGGTGGCGACGCCGGCCGAGTCATAGCCGCGATATTCCAGCCGCTTCAGTGCATCGACAATGAGCGGCGCAACCTGCGAGTGGCCGACGATTCCAACGATACCGCACATGCAGATAGCCCCCGATTCCCCATGGAAAACCAGCGATACTTAGGGATGGCCGGCCCGCCGCGAAAGTCACATTGCATTTCGCCCGGTGTAACGGACGGTTGTGCACCCATGCACCATGACAGACCGCTGTTGCAATCCGGTTACTGCAATTGGTCGGTTTTTCGATTGCTTCAGCGGGAAGTAAACCCGCTGGCTGACCGCTAGTGATCGGCGCCAGCCGCCTTCTTCTTCGCCGCCGCGGCCGAGGCAAAGCGCTCGCGCAATTCCTTGCCCTTGCCGGGGATCGTCTTCTGGCGGGCGCGGCCGAAGGCCAGCGCGTCGTCGGGCACGCTTTCGGTGATGACGCTGCCCGAGGCAATGTAGCCGCCCTTGCCGATCGATACGGGCGCCACGAGCGAGGAGTTCGAGCCGACGAAGGCGCCCTCGCCGATATCGGTGAAGAATTTCGAATAGCCGTCATAATTGCAGGTGATGGTGCCGGCGCCGATATTGGCCCCCGCGCCGACACGAGCATCGCCGATATAGGTCAAATGGTTGACCTTGGCGCCCTCCTCGATAACAGCCTGCTTGACCTCGCAGAAATTGCCGACCTTTGCCTTGTTCCGAAGATCGGCCCCCGGCCGCAACCGCGCGAACGGCCCGACATCGCAATTCGCGGCAATGGTCGCGCCTTCAATATGGCTGAAGGCATGGATCTTGGCGCCGCCGGCGATCTTCACGCCCGGGCCGAACCAGACATTCGGCTCGACGATGGTGTCGGCGCCGACCTCGGTGTCGTGCGAGAAATACACGGTCTCCGGCGCGATCAGCGTCACGCCCGACAGCATCGCCTCCTGGCGGCGGCGTGCCTGCCAGATGCCTTCGGCCTGGGCCAGTTCGGCGCGGTTGTTGATGCCGAGCGCATTCTCGAAGCTGGCCTCGGTGGCGACGACATCAAGGCCCTGCGCACCCGCGATCTCGACGATGTCGGTGAGATAATATTCGCCCTTGGCGTTCTTGTTGCCGACCGCGTCGAGCAGCTTCAGCGCATGGGCGCCGGCCACCGCCATCATGCCGGCATTGCAGAAACCGATCTTCTTTTCCGCCTCGGAACAGTCCTTTTCCTCGCGGATGGCAATCAGCTTGCCGCCTTTCTCGACCAGCCGGCCGTAGCCGTTTGGGTTGGGTGTTCGGAAGCCGATCACCGCGACGGCCGCGCCTTCGGCGAGTTTCAGCCGCGCCAGGTTCAGAGCTTCCGCATCGATCAGCGGCGTGTCACCGAACATCACCAGGATGTCGTCATAGCCCCTTGATATCGCATCACGGGCGGCAAGAACAGCATGCGCCGTACCCAGGCGTTTTTCCTGCACGAAGGTCTCGGCCTTGGGCGAGAACTTCGCCACCGCCTTGCGCATCTCGTCCGCCCCATGGCCGATGACGATCGCATCGCTGCTGGCGCCGGCGGCATCGGCCGCCTTGACCACATGGGCGACCATCGGCAGGCCTGCGATCTGGTGCAGCACCTTCGGCAGCGCGCTCTTCATGCGCGTGCCTTCGCCGGCGGCGAGAATGACGGACAGGCAGGATCTCTGGCTCATGGATGGGCAACCGTGTGAAAAGGGTTGGGAATCAAGACAGGATAGCAGTGGCGCCATGCTGCACCAATGCGGTTAAATTCCGGTGAGATGGCGGAGCAGCTGACTCTTAATCAGCTACCCCACAGCTCGATCCTAACAGCAATAGCGGCAGTGGCGATCTACCCCAGCCGGCCCAGCACCGGGAAATTCTCCAGCAACCAGTAGGACACGGTCTGCACGCCGCCGGTGAGGAAAAACACGCCGGCGACCACCAGCAGCGCGCCGATCGCCTTTTCGACGCGGCCGAGATGGACGCGGAATTTGCCGAGGAAGCGCATGAAGGCGCCGGAAAACAGCGCCGCGATCAGGAAGGGGATGCCCAGCCCTAGCGAATAGGCGGCGAGCAGCAGCGCGCCCTCGCCTACGGTTTCGCGGCCGCCGGCCAGCGTCAGGATCGGCCCCAGCACCGGGCCGATACAGGGCGTCCAGCCGAAGGCGAAGGCGAGCCCCATGACATAGGCGGCGATAGCGTTGGCCGGCTTGCCTTGCGACTGGAAACGCGCCTCGCGCGACAGAAGCGGAATACGCAGTATGCCGAGAAAATTCAGGCCCATCAGGATGATCAGCACGCCGGCGCCCATCGCCAGCGGCTCCTGCCAGACGCGCAGCAACCGGCCGATGGTCGAGGCGCCGGCGCCGAGCGCGACGAACACCGTCGAGAAGCCGAGCACGAAGGCGATCGAGGAATAGAGCAGCGCGCCGCGCGTGCCTTCGCGGGCTGTCACGCCCGCATCGCCGCGAAAATCGTCGACCGACACGCCTGCCATGTAGCAGAGATAGGGCGGCACCAGCGGCAGCACGCAAGGCGACAGGAACGAGATGGCTCCCGCCCCGACGGCGCTGACATAGCCGATGTCCAATGCCATTCCAAAACTCCAACTGCTCCCGGCCGGATATAGCGACGGCCAGGCCTGTCTGCCAATCACCATTATGTGGAACGTCAGCGGCATACCGACATGGGGGACGAAAGCGGCGGCATGGGACGTTGATATCAAAGAGGCCGCGATTTCCCGCGCCTCTCCAATATCAGCCAGGGAGATTTCCATGAAAACCATGACCATAGGGCTGGCCGCGCTGCTTCTCAGCACCGCCGCATCCTTCGCCGCCGACGCGTGGAAGAAAGCCGAGGTCAACGGCACCAAGATCTACACCGACGCCAAGGGCATGACGCTCTATACCTATGACAAGGATGAGAAGGGCAAGACCAATTGCTACGACAAATGCGCCGCCAACTGGCCGGCGCTGAAGGCCGCGGCCGGCGCCAAGGCGGACGACGAATGGAGCGTCATCGACCGCACCGACGGCACCAAGATGTGGGCCTATGACGGCAAGCCGGTCTACACCTTCGTCAAGGACAAGAAGGCCGGCGATGTGAACGGTGACGGTGTCGCCGGCGTCTGGCACATGCTGAAAGCCGATTGATCCTCGATACAATCGCCCGCCTGACGGCGGGACAAGGCTGGTCGCCGGGCATCCTCCATGCGGGCCGGCGGCCAGCGTCAGGCGGCCTTTCCCCTCGTCGTCCCGGCATCGTACGCAAGCCGCCTTCGCCGCGACTCGGCGCAAAATGAATCGGGCCGTTCGCCCCGAGCAAGCGACGTCATCCCTCCCAGCCAAAATCTGTGATTTTCTCCATACACTCTAAGAGTGTATTGCTGCGAACAGCCCCGCAATTTGGGCGCTTCCCCTTGACCGGATGCAAAAGCGCGGCCATGTGAGCGGCAAATAGAACGAGATTTCGTCGCGCGCAGCGGAATTCTTCTGCCGCATCACAGCTGATATGAGACCTCATGGACGTCGTCGTCGTCGAATCGCCGGCCAAGGCGAAGACAATCAACAAATACCTCGGCAAGAACTACAAGGTTCTGGCCTCGTTCGGCCATGTCCGCGATTTGCCGGCCAAGGACGGCTCGGTGCGCCCGGATGAAGACTTCGCGATGTCCTGGGCGGTCGACACCGCCTCGGGCAAGCGGCTCGCCGACATCGCCAAGGCGGTCAAGGATGCCGACGGCCTGATCCTCGCCACCGACCCGGATCGCGAAGGCGAGGCCATTTCCTGGCATGTGCTGGAAGTTCTGAGGCAGAAGCGTGCGCTGAAGGACAAGCCGGTCAGCCGCGTCGTCTTCAACGCCATCACCAAATCGTCGGTGCTGGAGGCCATGGCCAATCCGCGCCAGATCGACGCGCCGCTGGTCGATGCCTATCTTGCCCGCCGGGCGCTGGACTATCTCGTCGGCTTCACGCTGTCGCCGGTGCTGTGGCGCAAATTGCCCGGCGCCCGCTCGGCCGGCCGCGTCCAGTCCGTGGCGCTGCGCCTGGTCTGCGACCGTGAATCCGAGATCGAACGCTTCATCCGCGAGGAATATTGGCAGATCGCCGCCATCCTCGGCACGCCACGCAACGAGACTTTCGAGGCGCGGCTGACCGCCTTCGAGCGCAAGAAGCTGCAAAAGCTCGACATTGCCAACAAGGCGCAGGCCGACGACATCAAGGCAATGCTCGAGGGCGCGACCTTCAAGGCATTGTCGGTGGAAGCCAAGCCGACCAAGCGTAATCCAGGCCCGCCCTTCACCACCTCGACGCTGCAGCAGGCCGCTTCATCGGGCCTCGGTTTCTCCGCCACCCGCACCATGCAGGTGGCGCAACGGCTCTATGAAGGCATGGAGATCGGCGGCGAGACCGCCGGCCTGATCACCTATATGCGAACCGACGGCGTTCAGATGGCGCCCGAGGCGATCGACGCTGCCCGTGAGGCCATCGCCAAGGAATTCGGCCCGAAATACCTGCCGGAAAAGCCGCGTTTCTACACGACCAAGGCCAAGAATGCCCAGGAAGCGCACGAAGCGATCCGCCCGACGGATTTCATGCGCACCCCGGCCTCGGTTCGGCAATATCTCGATTCCGACCAGATGCGGCTTTATGAGCTGATCTGGAAGCGCGCCATCGCCAGCCAGATGCAGCCGGCCGAGATCGAGCGCACCACCGTCGAGATAGAGGCGGTCAACGGCGCCCGCAGCGCCGAGCTTCGCGCGGTCGGTTCGGTCGTTCGCTTCGACGGCTTCATCGCCGCCTACACCGATCAGAAGGACGATGACGCGGAGGACGAGGAAAACCGCCGTCTGCCGGAAATCCGCGCCGGCGAGCAGCTTGCCCGCCAGGCAATCAACGCCACCCAGCACACGACCGAGCCGCCGCCGCGCTATTCCGAAGCCACGCTGATCAAGAAGCTGGAAGAGCTCGGCATCGGCCGGCCTTCGACCTATACGGCAATCCTGAAGACGCTTGAGGACCGCGACTATGTCACGATCGACAAGCGCCGGCTGGTGCCGCAGGCCAAGGGCCGTCTGTTGTCCGCTTTCCTCGAAAGCTTCTTCGAGCGCTATGTCGAATATGACTTCACCGCATCGCTGGAGGAAAAGCTCGACGAGATTTCCGACGGCAAGCTCGCCTGGAAGGACGTGCTGCGCGATTTCTGGAAGGATTTTTCGGGCGCGGTCGCCGACATCAAGGAGCTGCGTGTCACCGACGTCCTCGATGCGCTGAACGAGGAACTGGCGCCGCTGGTCTTCCCCGCGCGCGAAGACGGCTCCAACCCGCGCATCTGCCCGAAATGCGGCACCGGCAACCTCTCGCTGAAGCTCGGCAAGTTCGGCGCCTTTGTCGGCTGCTCGAACTATCCCGAATGTTCCTTCACCCGCCAGCTCGGCGACGCCGCCAATCCGAATGGCGAGAATGGCGGCGGCGAGGACGGCATCAAGGTGCTCGGCAAGGACCCCTACACGGCGGAGGAAATCACCCTGCGCTCGGGCCGCTTCGGTCCTTACCTCCAGCGCGGCGACGGCAAGGAAGCCAAGCGCTCGAGCCTGCCCAAGGGTTGGACGCCCGAGACCATCGACCATGAGAAAGCATTGGCGTTGCTGGCGCTGCCGCGCGATATCGGCAAGCATCCCGAGACGTCCAAGATGATCTCGGCCGGGCTCGGCCGCTACGGCCCGTTCGTGCTGCATGATGGCACCTACGCCAATCTCGACAGCATCGAGGATGTCTTCTCGATCGGCCTCAACCGCGCCGTCACGGTGATTGCCGAGAAGCAGTCGAAGGGCAAGGGCGGCCGCAATGGCGGCACGCCGGCGGCCCTGAAGGAGCTTGGCGACCATCCGGATGGCGGCGGCAAGATCGTCGTGCGCGACGGCAAATACGGGCCTTACGTCAATTTCGGCAAGGTCAATGCCACGCTGCCCAAGGGCAAGGATCCGCAATCGGTGACGATCGAGGATGCGCTGGCGCTGATCGCCGAGAAGGAAGCCAAGGGCGGCGGCGGCGGCAAGAAGCCGTTCCGCAAGGCTGCCGCGGCCAAAGCGCCGGCAGTCAAGAAGACCGCGGCCAAGAAGCCGGCCGCAAAGAAAAAAGGGTAGGACGGCGTGGCGCGCAGGATCACCGGACGGAGCCACGGCGATCCGCGCACCGCCGACACCCGGGCCAAGGTCAAGGACGACTACCGGCCCTCGCGCGACGAAATCCTGCGCTATATCGCCGAAAACCCCGACCGTGCCGGAAAGCGCGACATCGCCAAGGCCTTCGCGCTGCGTGGTGACGACCGCATCTGGCTGAAAGATATTTTGCGCGACCTGCAGGATGAAGGCGTGCTCACCAAGGAGCGCAAGCGGCTGGCCCGCGTCGGCGCCCTGCCCCATGTCGCCGTGCTCGACATTTTTGGCCGTGACGGCGACGGTATTTTGCTGGCGCATCCGGCGGAGTCCGTGGGCCCCGGGGAGCCACCTGTCGTCTCGATCCGCGTTTCGCGCAGCGGCAACGGTCCGGCGCCGGGCATTGGAGACCGCGTCCTGGCCAAGACCTTCCCGACCGATGATCCGTCAGGCCCCGCCTATACCGGCCGGGTGATGAAGATTTTTGAGAAACGTACAGATGCCGTCCTCGGCGTCTTCCGCGTGCTAAAGGACGGCACCTTCCGCATCGAGCCGGTGGAACGGCGCCAGCCGGAGTTGATCGTCGACAAGGAATTCCAGAACGGCGCCAAGAACGGCGACCTAGTCGAGGTCGAGCCGGCGCGGGCTTCCCGCTACGGGCTGCCGAGAGCCAAGGTGCTCAATGTGCTGGGCTCGCTGACCAGCGAAAAAGCGGTCTCGATGATCGCCATTCACGCCCACGACATCCCGCACATCTTTCCGGCCGATGTCATCGCCGAATCCGAAGCCGTCAAGCCGGCGACGCTTGACCGCCGCGAGGACTGGCGCGACCTGCCACTCGTCACCATCGATCCGGCCGACGCCAAGGACCATGATGACGCTGTGTTTGCGACGCCTGATCTCGACGAAAAGAACCCGGGCGGCGTGATCGCCACGGTGGCGATCGCCGATGTTGCCGCCTATGTCCGCTACGGCACGGCGCTGGACCGCGAAGCCTTGAAGCGCGGCAATTCGGTCTATTTTCCGGATCGCGTCGTGCCGATGCTGCCCGAGCGTATTTCCAATGATCTCTGCTCGCTGCGCGAGGGCCAGGATCGCCCGGCCCTCGCCGTGCGCATGACCTTCTCCGCCGATGGCCACAAGATCCGCCACTCTTTCCACCGCGTGATGATGAAATCGGCGGCGAAGCTCGCCTATCCGCAGGCACAGGCGGCTATCGACGGCGTACCCGACGACAAGACTGGTCCGATCCTCGACACGGTGCTCAAGCCGCTCTGGGATGCCTATGCGATCCTCAAGCGCGGTCGCGCCGGCCGCCAGCCGCTCGAACTCGACCTGCCGGAGCGCAAGATCATGCTCAAGCCGGATGGCACGGTCGACCGTGTCATCGTGCCGGAACGCCTCGATGCCCATAAGCTCATTGAAGAATTCATGATCCAGGCCAATGTCGCCGCCGCCGAGACGCTGGAGGCGAAGAAGCAGGCGCTGGTCTACCGCGTGCACGACGCGCCGTCGCTCGCCAAACAGGAATCGCTGCGCGAATTCCTGCAGACGCTCGGCCTGTCGCTGGCGCGCGGCGCGCAGATGCGACCCAGCCAGTTCAACGGCATTCTCGAGCGCGTGCGCGGCGCCGACAATGAGGCACTGGTCAACGAAGTGGTGCTGCGCTCGCAGAGCCAGGCTGAATATTCGCCCGGGAATATCGGCCATTTCGGCCTCAACCTCAGGCGCTACGCGCATTTCACCTCGCCCATCCGCCGCTATGCCGATTTGATCGTGCATCGCGGGCTTATTGCCGCACTCGGCCTCGGTCAGGGAGGACTGACGCAGGACGAAGCAGCCCGGCTCGAAAACGTTGCGATCCTGATCTCCGGGACGGAACGGCGTGCCATGGCGGCCGAGCGCGACACGGTCGACCGGCTGATTGCAGCCTATCTCGCCGAGCGCATCGACGACCGGTTCGACGCCCGAATCTCCGGCGTCACCAAATCAGGACTATTTGTCCAATTGCCGCAATATGGCGCCGATGGCTTCATCCCCGTGTCAACTCTGGGCGGCGATTACTATATCTACGACGAAACGGCTCGCTCGCTCTTCGGAGAACGCTCAGGCAAAGGCTACCAGCTCGCGGACCATGTCGAGGTCCGGCTCGTCGAGGTGGCACCGATGGCCGGCGCCATGCGCTTCGAGATGCTGACCGACCCGAAGCCCCTGCCAGGCTCTACCAGGTCGTTTCACAAGGCTAAGGGCCGCGCCCGTGCGTCGCAATCGCGACCGGGTTCGCGCGGCAGGAGACGATGATGCCAGAGGAATTAGGGATACAAGAACAGGTTTTCGGCGGCGAACATCACACGGGTCGGGTCGCCCGCCCCTTGTGGACGGCGATGAAGCGCGGCCTTTTGGGCCGCTGCCCGAACTGCGGCGAAGGCAAGCTGTTTCGCGGCTTCACCAAGACTGTCGAGACCTGCAGCGTCTGTGGCGAGGAAATCCATCACCATCGCGCCGACGACCTGCCGGCCTATCTGGTCATCGTCATCGTCGGCCACATCGTTCTCGGCGCCTTCATGGGCGTCGAAGCGGCATCGACGCTGTCCACCTGGCAGCACATCCTCATCTGGGTGCCGTTGACCATCATCTTGTCGGTTGCGCTGCTGCAGCCTGTCAAAGGCGCCGTCATCGGACTGCAATGGGCGTTCTATATGCACGGATTCGGTGGCGAAAAGGATGGGGCGGGCTCCCCCCACGGCGCCTGATGCGCCGCTGGCGCAACACGCCAATCGCTAAGGCCACTTTCGCATGCAAGAAGTTTCCGCTAGGTCCCTGCGCATGGAAGCAATGACCAAGGCGGATGTCGACAAGCTCGACAAGGGTCTTGCCGCACATGGCGGCCGGCCCCTGCGTCCGCGTGACGCCGCGACCCTGATTCTTCTCGACCGCGAGGGCGATGAGGTGCTGGTGCTGATGGGGCGCCGTCACGCCGGCCACGCCTTCATGCCCGGAAAATTCGTGTTTCCCGGTGGCCGTACCGACCCGGCCGACAGCCGCATCGCGACGGCCACGGCATTGCATCGCGACGAGGAAGCGAAGCTGCGTGCGGGTCCCGGCCGCACCAGTGCCGCGCGGGCCCGCGCTGTCGCTCTGTCGGCAATTCGCGAGACCTATGAGGAAGCCGGTCTGCTCATCGGCGAGAGGGCCGCCTTTGCCACCGACAAGCGTGACTGGCAAGGTTTTGTCGAACACGGCGTAAAGCCTTCGCTCGAAACGCTGCGCTTCATCGCGCGCGCCATCACTCCGCCCAACCGGGTGCGCCGCTTCGACACGCGTTTCTTCAGCGCCTGGCGCAGCGACGTCGCCGTTGAACTGCCGGGCGGCGGCCCGACCAATGAACTCGAGGAACTGGTCTGGCTGCCGCTTGCCAAGGCCAGGGAAGCCGACATACCCGACATCACCCGAATGATCTTGGACGAGCTGGAAAAACGCCTCGCCCAAGATCCGCTGCTGCGTCCGGGCGGCCCCGTGCCCTTCTACCGGCTTGTCCGCAACAGCTTCACCCGCGAACTTTTGTAGAGCAATTCCAGGAAGAGGGTGACGCGGTTTTCCGCCCGGAATTGCGCAAGATCAACGAGACAGAGTATTCAGCATCCCATGACGGTCGATACCCAACCACAGGGCGACGAACGCGTACACTGGCTGCCGATGGTGGCGGCGATCTCGTCGATCAGCGTCGTCGGCATCGCCATTGGCCTCGGCATGCCACTGCTCAGCGTCATCCTCGAAACGCGCGGCCACTCGGCTTCGATGATCGGCCTCAACACCGCGGTCGCCGGCCTGGCCTCGATCGCCGGTGCGCCGCTGGCGACGCCGCTCGCCATGCGCTTTGGCGTCGCCTGGACCATGATCGCCATGATCGCCACCGGCGCGCTGGCCTTCGTCGGCTTCCATTTCGCACCCAATTTCTGGATGTGGTTCCCGCTGCGCATCGTGCTGCATGTCGCGTTGACGGTGCTGTTCATCCTGTCGGAATTCTGGATCAGCACGTCGGCGCCGCCGCACCGGCGCGGCCTTGTCCTTGGCATCTACGCCACCGTCCTTTCGCTCGGGTTTGCCGCCGGCCCCTGGCTGTTCGCCCATCTCGGCAGCTCCGGCTTCAGGCCGTTCGGCGTAATCATTGGATTGGTGACGCTGGCCGCCGTACCGGTGCTGGCCGCGCGCAACGAAAGCCCCTCCATCGTGGCCGATGGCGAAACCAGCAATTTCTTGCGCTACGTCTGGCTGGTGCCGACCGCGACTTTTGCCGTGCTGGTGTTCGGCGCGGTCGAAACAGGCGGCTTCGCGCTGTTCCCGGTCTATGGCAACCGCATCGGCTATTCCGAAGCCGACGCCGCATTGCTGCTGACCATGATCGGGCTGGGCAATGTGCTCCTGCAGATTCCGATCGGCATGATCAGCGACCGCGTTTCGGACCGGCGCCATCTGCTGCTCGCCTGCGCCACGGTTGGCCTTGCCGGTACGCTGTTCATGCCCTTCTTTGCCGCGAACTGGCACTTGATGGCAGCGCTTCTGTTCGTCTGGGGCGGTGTCGTCGCGGCCATGTACACGATCGGCCTCGCCCATCTCGGTTCGCAGCTCTCCGGCCACGAACTGGCGTCGGCCAACGCGGCCTTCGTGCTGTGCTACGGCGTCGGCATGGTGCTTGGTCCGCAGGCGATCGGCATCGGCATGGACAGCTTCGGGCCTTCCGGCTTCGGCTGGTCGCTCGGCCTGTTCTTCGGCGCCTATATCGCCCTGGTCTGCTTCAGGCTGGTGCGCAAGATCCTTTTGTAGCGCGACCGGGACAGCGATTCTGTTCGCGTACGCGGCAGGCTGCTGACAGAACCATGTCAGCAGCAGCGCGGTAAAAGAGTGTCCCCAAACATCGGAAGTTGAGGACACTCCCATGATCGACAGCGGCTTTGAAACCACATCCCTGAGAATGACGCTTCTGCTGCTCGTGACCTTCCAGGTCCCGGCGGCGGATGTCGACCGCATCATGGACGCGGTGGTTGCGATCGCCCCGCTGGCGATGGGCAAATATGACCGCAACGCCTATCAGTCGGCGCACGGCATCGAGCGCTACAGGCCGCTTGAGGGGGCCGCAGCCGGCGCCGAGACCGAATTGCGCCGCCGCCCGGGCACGGTCGAGGTTTCCTTCGAATTGCCTGATGACCAGGCTTTGGCCAGCCGTGTCGTCGAGGCGATTTTCCACGCCCATTCCTACCAGGAGCCGGTGATCCGCATCCAGCCGATCCTCGCCAGCCGCTCCAAGGGGCTGGACGACCGTGCCAATCCGAATCGCTGGTGGAACACCACCGGGGACTGGAAAAAGATTGCGGCGCCGGAGACAGAAACCGCATGATTTGAGGCCATGGGCAGTTCCAGTGAGGCGGAGAAGCTCCGCCGGGCTTGACTTTCCAGGCACGTTCTTTATGTGTCACGCCAAGTTTCCCGCGTCCGGGTGTTTTCCCGTGCTCCAGCGGCCAAAACCCCACGAACAAACGGACTGATACCATGGCCAAAGCCGCAAACATCAAGATCAAGCTTCTGTCGACCGCCGACACTGGTTTCTTCTACGTGACCAGCAAGAACAGCCGTACCAAGACCGACAAGCTGTCGTTCCGCAAGTACGACCCGGTCGCCAAGAAGCACGTCGAATTCAAGGAAACCAAGATCAAGTAATCTGGTTTTGCCCTTGCAAACAAAAACGCCGCCCATCGGGCGGCGTTTTTGTTTCTAAGTCATTGTTTTCGTTAAGACAGGCGATGGACGGCATAGCGGCCAGCATAACGCGTCGGGTAGCCAATATGGCTAAACCACGAGCCGCTATTCCTTAAATTGCCGATTTTTCTATTAGCAATCTCTAAACTAAGTGGGAGGACGATGCGGCGTTGGGTTGGCTAGTGGGTGTTGCGATGCAAAGCGACTTTGCAGCGGCGCGCGAGCTGTTGGAATGCGCACAAAACCGCCTGTGCGGCGAGGATGAAACAAGCCAAAGCATACGGGCCAGGCTGGATGTAATGATCGAAGAAATAGCGGCTGCGGAATTTCAGAAGTCGCCGCTGACGATCGTGCCTTTCCCGAAAAGCCGGCCGCCGAGGTTGCCCAACAAATAGCCCGCACGGTGCGGGCCTTGCGGCACGAAAGACCCGCTTCTCCTTTCGAAGCGAGGGAGCCTCCCAAATCTGGTGAAGCGGAGTACCTCCCTGGCAATTGCGGCGCAGCGCCTGCTGAGGCTGCGAGTTGGGTTCCCTCGGCCCCGCCCGAAATCTCTTTCAGCCGATGCGATCGCCGCTTTTCGGATCGAACAGATGCAGCGCCGCAGGATCGGCCGCCAGCCGCACGGTGTCGCCGGGCCTCACGCCGGCCCGCCCCATGGCAAAGACGCAGAGCTGCTGGTTGGCCAGTTTGACGTAGAACTGCGTCGAAAGCCCCAGCGGCTCCACCACCACCACCTCGCCCTGCAGCGCGCCGTCATCGGCCAGCCTTATATGTTCAGGCCGCAGGCCGATGGTGATCGCGTCGCCGTCCTTCAGCGGCAAGCCATCCGGCAGCCGCAGCTTCTGGCCATCGGAAAGCACCGCGTCCACCTTTCCGGCCTTCTCCACGGTTGCCGGCAGGAAATTCATGCCCGGTGAGCCGATGAAGCCGGCAACGAACATGTTGGCCGGCCGGTCATAGAGATCGAGCGGCGCACCAACCTGCTGGATCAGCCCGTCATGCATGACGACGATCCGGTCGGCCATGGTCATCGCTTCGATCTGGTCGTGGGTGACATAGACCGAGGTGGTCTTCAACTGCTGGTGCAGCGCCTTGATCTCGGCACGCATATGCACGCGCAGCTTGGCGTCGAGGTTGGACAGCGGCTCGTCGAAGAGAAAAACCTTGGGATCGCGCACGATGGCGCGGCCCATGGCGACGCGCTGGCGTTGGCCGCCCGACAATTGCCGTGGCAAGCGTTGCAGGAATGTGTCGAGCCCGAGCCGCTTGGCCGCGCCATCCACCCTTGCATCGATCATGGACTTCTGCGCCTTCTTCAGGAGCAGGCTGAAGCCCATGTTCTTCGACACGTCCATGTGCGGGTAGAGCGCGTAAGACTGGAACACCATGGCGATGTCGCGGTCCTTGGGCGCCACATCATTGACCAGCCGCTCGCCGATACGGATCTCGCCGCCTGAAGCCTCCTCCAGTCCGGCGATCATGCGCAAAAGCGTCGACTTGCCGCAGCCGGACGGCCCGACCAGGACGACGAACTCGCCATCGGCGATTTCAAGATCGACCGCATGCAGGACGCGGACGGCGCCATAATCCTTGCGGACTTTTTCGAGCGTAACAGAGGCCATCGATCTATCCTTTGACGGCGCCGGCGGTCAGGCCGGTGACGAGATAGCGTTGCAGGAAGGCGAAGAAGATGCAGACCGGGATCAGCGCCAGGATGGACGCTGCCATCATCTGCCCCCAGTCGACGGCGAACTTGCCGATGAAGGTGAGCAAGCCGACGGCGAAAGTCTTCTGATCGTCGCTGGAGATCAGCATCAGGGCGAACAGAAGCTCGCTCCAGGCGGCGGTGAAGACGAAGCCGAGCGTCGCGCCCATGCCCGGCAGTGTCAGCGGCACGATCACCTTGCGCATCGCCTGCGCACGGGTGCAGCCGTCGATCATCGCTGCCTCCTCCAGATCCTTCGGGATGCCGTCGAAGAAGGACTGCATCAGGAAGGTGGCGAAAGCGGTGTTGAAGGCGGTGTAGATGATGATCAGCCCCGTCAGGCTGTTGATCAGGCCGATCTGCCCCATGACGCGGTAGATTGGCGGAATGACCATGACCAGCGGAAACGTCTGGGTCAAAAGCAGCATCAAGGCCAGCGCCGCCTTGCCGCGAAAGGTGAAGCGCGACATGGCGTAGCCGGCAAGCGTGGCGATGATCGTCACCAAGGCCGCCGTCGACACCGAGACGATGACGCTGTTGAGGAAGTAGCGCGGGAAATCGGTGGCCTCGAGCACGGTGACGAAGTTCTGCAGTGTCATGCGCGATGGCCAGAAGGTGATGCCTTCGGAATAGAGCAGCCGTTCCGGCGTCACCGAGATCTTCAGCGTCCAGTAGATGGGGAACAAGGCGAAAACCACATAGGCCGCGATCGCCGCGTAGAGGCCGACGCCGCCGAAGAACCGTTGTGAGGTTGAGCGTCCCGCGATCATCAGACGTGCCTCACCAGGGAGCGGCGTATGCCGATCAGCGCGATGGCATAGGCGATCAGCAACACAAGCAGCAGCACGGCCACCGCCGAGGCATAGCCCTTGTCCAGCGACTTGAAGGCGCTGACATAGATGTAGACCGGTACCGTGTTGGTCGAGCCGGCCGGTCCGCCCTCGGTCATGACGAAGATCAGGTCGGCGAAGGTGGCGATCCAGATGGTGCGCAGCATCACCGTGATGGCAATCGTCGGCGCCAGGAACGGCAGCGTCACCTTGGTGAAGCGCTGCCAGGGCGAAGCGCCGTCGATCGCCGCAGCCTCGTGCAGTTCCGACGGAATGGACTTCAGCGCCGCCAGCAGCGTGATGGCGAAGAACGGAATGCCGAACCAGACATTGGCGACGATCGGCCCCCACATCGCCGTGGCAGGATCGGAGAGCACATTGGTCGGTTCCGCCTTCAGCCCAAGCGCGAACAACCAGTGCGGCAGTGGCCCGATGATCGGATTGAACAGCCAGGCCCAGGTCAGGCCCGACAGGAAGGATGGCACCGCCCAGGGCAGGAACACCAGCGCCTGCACCGCCTTGCGGCCGCGGAACGGCTTGTCGAGCAGCAGCGCCAGGCCAAGGCCGAGGAAGAATTGGAAGAACAGGCTGGCAACCGTCCACCACAGCGTGTTGACCAGCGCCTGGCCCAGTACCTGGTCCGACAGCATCGCCTGATACTGGCCAAGCCCGACATATTCCGACTTGAACGCCGAGAATTTGCGGAAGGAGTAGCTGATGCCGATGACCAGCGGCACCAAAAGCACCACGACCAGCAGGATGATCGCCGGGCTGAGATAGAGCCAGGGCTCGATGGCGGCGTGCGACAGCCGCTTTCGTCGCGGCTTGCTGGCGGATCGGATTTCGGACACGGCGTAGGTCATCGATTTGGCTCTACGGTGGGCAGTGGGTGCCGGAAGGCAAAACAGCGTCCTCACCCGTTCGACGGGGAGAAGATGCAGGTCAACCCTCCGAAGCTGCGGCGCAGCTGCTGCGGAGGACGGGCAGGCAGATGAGGGCGGCGCTGGCTTCTCAAAACTTGGCGCCGCCCCTCATCCGTCACTTCGTGACACCTTCTCCCCGTGAACGGGGAGAAGGGAAGAAAGACTACTTCTTGTTCTTCGCCAGCCAGTCCTGCTGTTCCTTGGTCAGGAAAGCGGCCCACTGGTCGGCGACGTCCTTGGCGGTCTTCTGGCCAAGCAGCACTTCCTGGAAGTTCTTGATCGCCACCTGGTCGACGAAATTGCCGAGGTTTTCCAGATGCGTCGGCGGCGTCACCATTTCATATTTGGAGGTGTCGCTGAGCTCCGTGAACCAGCCCTTGAACTGCTCGGTCTTGAAATGCGGATCCTGGTCGGCGCCGTTGTGGATCGGCACCACGCCGACTTCCTTCGCCCATTCGAGATTGTCCTTGGGCGAGAGCAGCGTCGCCATCAGCTTCCAGGCATCGTCCTTGTGCTGCGAGTTGGCGAACATCGCCCAGCCGGCATAGCCGAGCGTCGGATAGGACTTGCCGCTCGGACCGACTGGCAGCGGCGCCACGGCGAAGTCGTCGGCGCTCATCTTGTCGGCGATGCCGAGCAGCGCGTCCGGATCCTGGTTGAGCATGGCGCAGGTGCCGGAATAGAAGCCGGTGACGGTTTCGTTGAAGCCCCAGCTCACCGCATCCTTCGGCGCCAAGCCGTCCTTGTACATGTCGGCCAGCATCTGCAGGCCCTTGACCGAGCCCTCCTCGTTGATGGTCGAGGTGCCGTCCTCGTTGAAGTATCCGCCCTTGCCCTGGGCGATGTTCATGAACATGTGCATGCCGTTGAAGGCGCCGGGTCCGCCGCGCAGGCAGTAGCCGTATTTGCCCGGAATGGCGGAGATCTTCTTGGAGTCGGCGACGAACTCGTCGAGCGTCGCCGGCGGGCCGTCGAGGCCGGCCTGCTTGAACAGCTTCTTGTTCCAGAACAGCGCATTCACATAGTAGCCGTAGGGGATCATGAACTGGGTGTTGTTGACGGTCGAGCCGAACTGCTTGGCGCGCTCGCCGAGCGTCTTGGCGTCATCCCATTTGGCCATGTAGGGACCGAGATCCTCGAGCTGGGCATTGTTGGCATAGAGGCCCATCCAGCGTTCCGGCATCTCGACCACGTCGGGCGTGTCGCCGGCCTGCACCATGGTCAGGAACTTTTCGAAGGCCTGGCCCCAGGGCAGCGAGATCAGCTCGACCTTGACGCCCGGATTGGCGGCCTCGAACTCGGCGATCTGCTTTTTCAGGAATTCGGTGCGCGGCGGGCTGGTGATGACTTCGACCATCTTCAGGGTCGAATCAGCCAGCGCGCTCCCGGCGGAAATTGCCAGCCCCGCAACGGTGGCAAGCATGACGGTCAGTTTTTTCATGTTCAAGACTCCCATTTTGAACCCGCTTGTTATTTTCTGGCTTTTTCGAAGGCCTGGGCGACGTCGGCCCAGAGGTCTTCGACACTTTCCAATCCGACATTGAAGCGGATGGTTCGGGGGCTGACGCCGAAGCGCGCCATCGAATTCAGTCCCGGCGTCTGCTCCAGCGACGCCTTGGCCGGCACGACCAGGCTTTCATGCCCGCCCCAGCTGACGCCGATGCGGAAATACTTCAGCGCGTCGACGAAGACCGGGATGTCGATATCGTCCGTGACCTCGAAGGAGAACAGGCCGGCATAGCCGGCCAGCGTCGCCTTGCCGGGATGGTTCGAATAGGCTGGATGGTTGACGCGCTCGACATGGGCATGCGCCTTCAGCCGTTCGGCGATGGTGAGGCCGCTCTTCATGTGGTGCGGCAGGCGCAGCGGCAGCGTGCGCAGGCCGCGCAGCAGCAGCCAGGCCTCGAATGGCGACAGCTTGCCGCCTAGATAAGAATAGGTCTGCTCGTTGATATGCCTGATATGGGCGGCCGAGCCCGCCACCACGCCGGCGACTGTGTCGCTGTGGCCGCCGAGATATTTCGAGGCCGAATGCAAAACCAGGTCGACGCCATGCGAGATCGGCTTCTGGAACACCGGCGTTGCCCAGGAATTGTCGATCGTGGTGACCATGCCCTGCTCTTTCGCCAGCCGGGTCAAATGCGCGATGTCCTGGAGTTCGAACATCATCGAGGTCGGGCTTTCCAGGTAGAGCAGCTTGGCGCCGGGAAGTGCCGCCGCGACCGCATCCGGATCGGAGCCGTCAACATAGTCGACCTTGATGTTGAGCCGCGGCAACAACCGTTCGAACAGCCGGTAGGCATCGCCATAGCAGTTGCGCACCGCGACAATGCGCTCGCCCGCCCCGACGAAGGCAAGCACGGTGGCGCTGATCGCCGCCATGCCGCTGGAAAAGCCGCGCGCGGCCTCGGCGCCCTCGAGCGCGGCGACGCGCGCTTCGAACTCCATCACGGTCGGATTGTCGCCGCGCGAATAGATCGGCTGTTTTCGTTTGCCGGCAAATGTATCGGCCATTTCGGCATAGCTGGCGAAAGTGAACAGCGAGGTCTGATAGATCGGCGGCACCACCGCGCCGCCGGGGAACGGCTCGTCATGCGCCAGAAGCGTTGCCGCCTCGGCAAGATAATCGTGATCGAAACCGGTCGGATGCTCGTTCATGTCTGGCTCGAAAGTTTGAGTTTGGCGGCACCGCGCTTGAGATCGTCCTCGACGGTGGCGATCAGCTTGAGCGCCTCGGCACGGGCGCCTTGCGGGTCGCGTGCGGCAATGCATTCGTAGATGGTGCGGTGATAGGGAAAGCTGGCGTGGCCGAAATCGCGCACGCCCAGAGGATGCTCCCAGAAGCGATGGAACAGCTCGTGCATGGCGGCGATGATCTGCTCGAACAGCGGATTGCCGGAGACCCGGTAGATCGCCTGGTGGAACTCCCAGTCCTCTTCCGACGACATGCCGTCGCGGGTGCGGAAGGCCTGCTCCATGATGTCGAGCTTGCGCATGATTTCGGCAATGTCCGCGGGGCTGGCGCGTTCGGCGCAAAGGGCCGCCGCCTCCGCTTCCAGCGCGCGGCGAATTTCAAGCGTATGCATCAGGCTGGTGAAGTCGTTGCCGCCTGCCAGCGTCAGCGGCATGTGCAGCATGTCGGGCGAAACAGCCGCCTTGAGATAGGTGCCGCTGCCTTGCCGGCGCTCGACCAGGCCAAGCCCCTCCCACCGCGTCAGCGCCTCGCGCACCGTGTTGCGGCTGACCTTCAGCCGCTCGGCCAGGATGCGTTCGGTTGGAAGCCGGTCGCCCGGCTGCAAGGCTTCGGCGCGAACAAAACCCACCAACGCCTTCAGCACGGCGTCATCGCGCGCCGTCGTCTGAATGGGTGGCAGGCTGTTCTGGTCCACAAATCCTCCCGACTTCAAGTGGTCCAATGGTCCAACCAATTTCTGCACAGATGAAACCTCCTGTCAACTGATTGTCAGGAGGACTGTCGGCTTCTGCCTTGTCGCAAGCTGCCACGCGATGCGGCTTCAGGGCATCGCGTGGACCCGACTCCATCTATGCGCTAGCCGGCGGGCGGTCCGAACCAGGTGGTCAGCGCCTCAGCCATCCCCTGTTGGGTTCCGACCCCAACCCAGGCGACATAGCCATCGGGCCGGATCAGCACGGCGGCCGGTGCGGCCACCGTCCCGAGAACCGGCAGATCCCAGGGGCCGTCATATCCAGCCTCCATCTGCCGGACGTGATCCGCCCAGGGCGCAATGTCCAGTCCGCCTGGCTCAGCGAGGTTGAGAAGCACCGGTTGGGCGTCATGCAGCAGACTGAAGACCCGCACCGGACCGTTGGCGGTGGCCAGGTCGAGGTCGGGCATCCGCCGCCCAAGCAGTGGATGTCCCTCGCCGAGATCGTAATGTACACCCAGACCGGACATCTCCCCCGCGATCCGTTTGCGCGGCTCATCCATGCCAAGCAGTTCGGTAAAGATGTCGTTCAACGCCTTGGTGCTGGCATCCATACGGCGAAGCGCAACCTGTGCCTTCGCGTTGCGCAGCACGCGAGCGGCGATCGGATGACGCTCGGCGTGATAACTGTCGAGAAGGCTTTCCGGTGAGGTCCGCTTGACCACCTGGGCCAGCTTCCACCCCAGATTGACCGCGTCCTGCACGCCGATGTTGAGGCCCTGCCCGCCCATCGGCGGGTGGATGTGCGCGGCGTCGCCGGCCAGCAGGACACGTCTGTCCCGGTAGGCGGCGGCCTGCCGTGTCATGTCGGTAAAGCGCGAGATCCAGGTCGGACTGTGGATCCCGTAATCGGTGCCATAGACTGCAGCAAGCGCCTCACGGAGATCTTGCAGCGTCGGTTCGCCGCCGATGGTCAATTGTCTCTCGGTCAGAACGACACCCAGCCGGTCGCTGTCTTCGATCTTGCCTATCGCATGAATTCCGTAGGCGTCGCTGCGAAAGCCCAGTGCCGGCTCACTGGACATTTCGACCTCGGCGATCATCCAGCTTATCGTCGGATCCCAGCCGGGGAACTCGATACCCGCCGCCTTGCGGATCGTGCTGCGCCCGCCGTCGCAGCCAACGAGGTATTGTGCCCGCAACCGTTGGCCTCCGGACAGCTCCACGTCGACGCCGCCATCATCCTGCGCGAAACCGGTGACGTCCTGTCCGCGATAGATCGGCACCCCCAACTCGTCGATCCAGTCGGCCAATATCCGTTCGATATGGTTTTGCCGCAGCGCCAGCAGGTAGTTGTGCCGGCTGGGAAAATCGCTGATATCCAAACGGATCATGTGGAAGCCGACGGTCGGGAAGCTTTGCCCTTGCGAGAGAAACCGGTCGGCAATTCCACGCTGATCGAGAACTTCGATGGTGCGCGCGTGCAGGCCGCCCGCGCGCAACCCGACCAGCTGCTGGGTCGGGCGCCGCTCGACAATGGCAACGTCGATGCCCGCCAAAGCCAGCTCCCCCGCCAGCATCAATCCTGTCGGACCGCCCCCGGCGATCGCCACCGCATGCTCCGAAATCATTAATCGCTACTCCCGTTTTCGCGCCTGATCGCGTGGTTTTTACGGGAGGGGCCGGGTCTTGCCGCAAGCCCTTTGTGCGCCATATGTATGAAATGGAAGGGGTACTTTCCCGCGCTCGGCCGGCCGACAGCCGTGGATCGAGGACGGGGGCCCGGATTGCTCACAGCCAAAAAAATCAGAGAACGTCGTGCCTTGGCACGAAGTTCTGATGTTCTGTTGAAGGAAGGGGGCCGGTCGGCGTTTGGCAGCGGTACGAGGAGGCCACTATGTGCCAGCGCCGGCCGGCCGACCCCACGGACCCAGGAGATGCGGCGGACCTGAGCATCATGGGGTATTTCAGGGATCGAGCCGGTTGTCTACCCTCGTGCCGGCTTCGTCTTGGCCTTCACATTTGCGCAAGAGCTTATGAAAATCAACAATTTCTTAACCAAGGCTCGCGAATCGCTTGGATTAAGGTAAATAGCTAACCTTATTGGATTGACCGTGGAATCGGTCGCGGGCGCCTACGCCGCCTTGGCTACGACGCGGTTGCGGCCGCCGCTCTTGGCTTCATAGAGCGCGAGATCCGCGCGCTTCATCAGTGCCGCCACCGTGTCCACGCCCTTCAGCACCGACGACACGCCGACGCTGACGGTGACCTCGATCGTCTTGCCGTCGGCGCCAATGGCGAACGGCTTCTGGGCGATTTCGGCGCGGATGCGTTCGGCCACTTTCTCTGCCACGGCGCCATCGGTGTCCGGCATCACCACGACGAACTCCTCGCCGCCGAACCGGCAGGCAAGGTCGATACCCCTGACATTCTTGCGCAGCCGCCGCGCGAATTCCCGCAGCACCTCGTCGCCGCCATCATGCCCATACGCATCATTGATCGACTTGAAACGGTCGAGATCGGTGATCATCACCGACAGCGGCCGGCGCCGCGCCACGGCGCGGTCGAACAGCGTCTGCAGATGGCTGTCGAGATAGCGGCGGTTGTGCAGCCCGGTCAGGCCGTCGGTCACCGCCATCTCGATGGTCTGGGTGACACTGGCGCGCAATTGGTCGTTGTAGCGCTTGCGGCGCACCTGGGTGCGCAACCGCGCCGTCAGCTCCTGCTGGTCAATCGGTCGCATCAGATAATCGTTGATGCCCAGCTCGAGGCCGCGGATGATACGCTCCTCCTCGCCCTCCTCGGCCAAAAGGATGATCGGCACGAAACGGGTGCGGTCGAGCGAGCGCAATTGCGAGCAGAGCCGCAACGGATCGAAATCGGTGAAGGCCGTGGAGATCATCACGCATTCATAGGACGTCTCGGCGGCTTGAAAGAACCCGGCATGCGGGTCGCCGATGACATCGAGTTCGGCGCGGTCGCGCAGCATTTTCTGGATGCGCTCGACAGACGATTTGCGCTCGTCGATCAACAGCACCTTCGGCGTCGTGTCCTCGGACGCGAAATTGCGGCTGAGCAGTTCCTCGATGCCGATGTTGCGCGTCGTCGAGGCCCGCAGCCTGAGCTCGTCGGTGAGAGACTTCAACCGGACCAGGCTCTTGACGCGCGTCATCAGCTGCAGGTCGTTGACCGGCTTGGTCAGGAAATCGTCGGCGCCGGCCTCGAGCCCGCGCACGCGGTCGGAAACCTGGTCGAGCGCGGTGATCATCACCACCGGGATGTGCGACGTCGCGGGATCGCTCTTCAGCCGGCGGCAGACCTCGAACCCGTCCATGTCGGGCATCATCACGTCGAGCAGCACGACATCGACCTTGCCGTTCTCGCAGGTCTCGATGGCGTCAGGCCCGTTGGTGGCGGTCAGCACCTCGAAATATTCGGCCAGCAGCCGGACCTCCAGCAGCCTCACATTGGCAGGGATGTCGTCGACGACGAGGATCCGCGCGGTCATTTCACAAGGCTCCGGCTCGGCTGGAAAGGGACATCAGGCATCGCCCAGGTAAGATTTGATGGTTTCGATGAAACGCGGCACCGAGATCGGCTTCGAAATATAGGCCTCGCAGCCGCCCTGGCGGATGCGCTCCTCGTCGCCTTTCATGGCGAAGGCGGTCACGGCGATGACCGGGATGACGTGCAGATCGTCATCTTCCTTCAGCCATTTGGTCACTTCCAGCCCCGACACTTCGGGCAGCTGGATGTCCATCAGGATGAGATCCGGCCTGTGCTGACGTGCCAGGTCGAGCGCCTCCAGACCATTGCGGGTGCGCACTGTCTCGTAACCGCTCGCTTCGATGAGGTCCCGAAAGAGCTTCATGTTGAGCTCATTGTCCTCGACGATCATGACCTTCTTAGGCATCGACATCCCGTCCCGGCCGTCCTTCCGCTCGAAGGTGGCCGTCATGCGCTCCCGGTTGAACGCACCAAACCCTGCTTCACTATACGGCAATATAATTGACGAAACGGAAACCTCCGGGCTGCAAAGCAGCGCGAATTCCACCTCGCCTCGCTGCGCGTCCAAACGGCGCGCGGCGCTGTAAAGGCTTGCCGCAAGCAACTCTTGCCATTACTGCGGAAGAGACTCATTCCACGTACCGAAGGTAGTGATGGCAAACGCGGCGTCAATGCGCGAAGAGGCGGAAACCATTGCCGTGAAGGCGTTGGGCTTCGTCGCCTCTGATCCGGAGCTGTTGCCGCGCTTTCTGGCGATCACCGGAATAGAGGCGCATTCGATCCGCAAGGCCGCAGGCGAGCCCGGCTTTTTGGCCGGCGTGCTGCAGTTCATACTTGCCCATGAGCCGACCCTGATGCGCTTTGCCGAGGAAACCGGCACGCCGCCGGCCGCCGTCGGCAAGGCGTTGCGCGCACTGCCGCTCGGCGACGACAACCATGAGCGGTCCATATGAGCGATGATCCCGAGACCGCGCGCCAGATCGAGGAACTGTCAGCGGACGACCGGCCGCTGCTGGTGCTCGACGTCGACGATGTCGTGCTCGAATTCATCCGCCCCTTCCCGCATTTCTTGAAGTCGCGCGGCTATGGGCTGACGCTGGCGTCCTTCCGGCTGACCGGCAACATTGCCGAAACGGCCAGCGGCCGGCTGATCGAACAGCCGGAAGTCACGGCACTTCTGGGTGATTTCTTTGACGCGCAGGCCGATTGGCAAAGCATAACCGACGGCGCCGCGGAATCCTTGGCAAGGCTTGGCGACCGCGCGGAAATCATAATGCTCACGGCCATGCCGCACCGGCATCGTGCCGTGCGCCGCGCGCATCTCGATGCCTTGGGTCTGAACTATCCGCTGCTGACCACCGAAATGGCCAAGGGACCGGCAGTGGCCAGGCTGCGCGGCAAGAGCGGCCGGCCGGTGGCCTTCGTCGACGATCAGCCGCACAATCTGGCGTCGGTGCGGGAATCGGTCACCGACGCCAATCTTTTCCACCTGATGGCGGACAATTCGCTGCGTGCGTTCCTGCCGCCCGTCCCGGACGATGTCATCGTCGTCCAGGACTGGCACGAAGCCGCGCCGAAGATCGTCGGCGCGCTGGGGCTCTAAAACGTTACACGCAATTCCCAAGGGAAAAACGCTGTGCGTTTTTCCTGGAATTGCTGGAAAGCCCAACCTCAAGGATTCAGCTTCGCGCCGGCCCCACCATTATCGCTGTCGCCACCATTGTCGCTGCCGCCACCATTGGCGCCATCGCCATTGTCGCCGCCGCTGCTGTCGTCCGCGCCGTCACCGTCGTCGACGCTGTCGTCCACCGCCGGATCGGCGGGCTTCAGCATGACGCCGTTGACGGTGACCGAGCCATCGGCCTTGGTGCTGACGGCCCATTCCAGCCGACCGTCCGGCAGCGTCTTGGCAAAGCCCTTGACCATGAGAGCGACAGGCACGTACTGCCCGACCTCCGGTTCCGCCTTTGCCGCTTCCTGCAGATGCGCCATGATCTTGTCGAAGCCGGCGACATCGACGGTGAGATTTGCGTCGGGTTTCTGGCCGAAGCTCGTCATCTCGCCTTCCAGCGCGATCTCCATGTCCTTGTTCTTCACAACGCTGTGGCTAATGACGACCTTCGGCGCCTTGGCCAGGAAGTCGGTCTTGAGCTGGTCGCCGAACTCGGCCGACAGCGGCGGATCCTGATTGAGATCAAAGGCTTCGATCGCCTTCTTCGCCATGGTGTCGAGATCGATATTGGCACCGCCGAAGTTCAGGTCGATATCGGTGGGCAGCAACGCCACGCTCCAGCTCGGCAAAAGCTGCTGCGGCACGGTCAGGCCCGACGCCTTGATGCCGTAGGTGACCTTGCCGCTCTGGGAAACGCCGTCGCTGCCGAACGCGGTGCTGAGCTGGGTTGCGCCGAAAGTGCCGATCGGGCTGTCGACCGCGAAATCCTTGAAGCCATAGGTGCCGTCGATGCGCTCCCACACCGGAAGCGCTGCGCGCAGAAGGGACTTGAGCTGCGCCTGGTTTGCCTTCAGCGTCTTCTCGTCCTCATTGGCCACGGCAAATGCCAGGAGGTCGAGCAGCGGCCTCGTCTGCACGCCCTTGCCGCTGGCTTCCACCGACAATTCCGGCGACTTGATGGTGACCGGAAAATTCAGCCCGTTCTCGGGATCGTCCAGTTTGATCGCCTCGGCGAAATTCGAAATCTTTTGCGACATTGTGAAATCGACGCCGCCATTGGCGGCCTTGGTGGCGGCGATGGTCGCGGTGCCGGCGCCAGTGCTGGCCTCCATCTGCTGCTTGGCATCCTTCGATGCCATCGTCATGCCGGCCAACGAGCTGGTGCCGCTGATGAATGCCGCCAGACTGGGATCATAGATGCCGGAACCCTTGCCGTCCTTGATCGAAAACTGGGTGCTCTGCAGCCCCTCGGGCCCGTTGAACTCGAAGGATCCGCTCTGCGAAAAATCCATCGAGACATCCCAGGTCCCGTCGCTGCGCGGCTTCACCAGCACGGCGTAGGGCGCGAAGTCGAGTTTCACCTTTCCCTGTGCGGGAACCGTCGCGGCAAGCGCCTTGAGATCGAACGCGACCTTGTAGGCGTCGCCTTCGACCGAAACCTTCAGAATGCCCTTGTCGAGCGCCTGTTTGCCGACATAGCGGGACAGGTCATCGGACAATTGCTTGGCACCCTTGCTGTCGACGGTCTGGCCGAAGGCGGGCGCGCTGAAGAGAAGCGCGGCAAAGGCAATTGGCAACATACGGTTCACGGGAAGTCTCCGTTGATCGAAAAGGCAAAAATCGTTTCGTGCTTCTGGTAGGGAAATACCATCACAACTGCAAGATGATGACAGTCAGGCTGTCAGCCAAAAGCAGGAGCCGGTTATCAGCGCTGTGAAGCTATACCCTCAGGGGCTCTGTTTCGCGCCTGCATCGCCGTCACCGTCTTGGCTGCCGTCGCCATGAAAGCGAAAGGCAGGGCACGTTTCACAAAAATTCTCCGTTTCTTTCATGCGGGTATGAAGTTACCGCCACAACTGCAAGATGAAATCAACAACGCCCGCCGACAAAAACGAGATCAAAGCACCAGCCGCATCAGCGGCCGGCCCGCCTTGCGTTCCACCAGCCTCTCGAACCCGGCTTTCTCGAACACCCCCGACGAGCCGACGAACAGGCCGATCGAGCGCGAATCGCGCGACAGGTCGATCGGGCAGGCCTCGACAAGCCGTGCGCCGTTGCCGCGGGCGAAATCGATGCCGCCTTCGACGAGGCGGTGCGTGATGCCCCGGCCCCGCGCCTTGGCGCGGACGAAGAAGCAGGAGATCGCCCAGACGGCCGGATCGGAAGCGTCGGCGGGATCGATCGGCGCCGAGCCCCTGCCCTTGTTGTTCCATTCAGGCACGTCGGCGCGCGGCCCGATCTGCATCCAGCCGACCGCCTTGCCGTCCTCGAAGGCCAGCAGGCCGGGGGGCGGGCCGGCCTCGATGCGCGCCTTGATATGGTCCTTGTTGCGTTCGCGGCTGCTCTCGCGCCTCGCCGCCGGCGCCAGCCGGAAATGCGTGCACCAGCAGCCGTAGCAGGCGCCCTGCTTGCCGAAAAGGTCCTCGAAATCAGGCCACAGCTCGGGCGCCAGCGGTACTACGGTCGTGCTCATATGGTTCTCCCCAGGCCAAGCTTGTCGCTAGCCCTGCACTGTCGTACCATTGCCTCTGTTCTCTTTATGTTCGCAGTGATGGCGGCCCCTGTCAACAATCCCGATCACGGTTTTTGCCGTGACTGCCTGACGTTTCAGCGCGGTGAATCGCGCCGCTGCCAGCGCTGCGGCAGCCCTCGCCTTGCCCGTCATCGCGAGCTTTACCGGCTGCATCTGGCCCATATCGATTGCGACGCCTTCTACGCGGCGATCGAAAAGCGCGACAACCCGGCGCTCAAGGACAAGCCGCTGATCATCGGCGGCGGCAAGCGCGGGGTCGTCTCCACCGCTTGCTACATCGCCCGCATCCGGGGCGTGCGCTCCGCCATGCCGATGTTCAAGGCGCTCGAGGCCTGCCCCGAGGCGGTCGTGATCCCGCCCAACATGGAAAAGTACGTACGTGTCGGCCGCGAGGTGCGCGCCATGATGCAGGCGCTGACGCCGCTGGTCGAGCCGCTGTCGATCGACGAGGCGTTTCTCGACCTCGCCGGCACCGAACGGCTGCACGGCCTGCCGCCGGCCGTGGTTCTGGCGCGCTTCGCGCTGGCCGTCGAGAAAGAGATCGGCATCACCGTTTCCGCGGGCCTCTCCTACTGCAAGTTCCTCGCCAAGATCGCGTCGGACTTCCGCAAGCCGCGCGGCTTTTCGGTCATCGGCGAGGCCGAGGCGGTCGGCTTCCTGGCGACGCAGCCGGTGACCATGATCTGGGGCGTCGGCAAGGCGTTCAACGCCACGCTGGAACGCGACGGCATCCGCACCATCGGCCAGCTTCAGACGATGGAGCGTGGCGACCTGATGCGCCGCTACGGCGTGATGGGCGACCGGCTCTACCGGCTTTCGCGTGGCGAGGACGTTCGCCGCGTCGACCCCGACCAGGACGCCAAGAGCGTGTCGGCAGAAACCACCTTCGACACCGACATCGCGTCGCTGGACGAGTTGGTCGCAGTGCTGAGAGGGCTCTCGGAAAAGGTCTCGGCGCGGCTGAAAAAGTCAGGCATTGCCGGACGCACCGTGGTGCTGAAGCTGAAGACCCAGGATTTCAAACTGCGCACGCGCAACCGCCAGCTCGGCGACCCGACGCGGCTCGCGGACCGTATCTTCCAGACCGGGGTGGAGCTTCTTCGCAGGGAAACGGACGGCACGAAATTTCGATTGCTCGGCATCGGCGTCAGCGACCTCTCCGACGACGACAAGGCCGACCCGCCGGATCTGGTCGACGTCAAGTCGCGCAAACGCGCCATGGCCGAAGGCGCGATCGATGCGCTGCGCGACAAATTCGGCCGCAAGGCGGTGGAGACCGGCTATACGTTCGGCAGGGGTCGCGATGCCCATCCGCCAGAGCCGCTGGAAGACTGATCCTGGATACCGGATGTGTCGAGGTTCAGTCGGATCCTGCCGTCAGACGCGCGTCAGATCGATCCGGCTCATCACCACGTTCTTGCCGGTTTTGGGATCGGTATCGGTGACCGTCAGACGGATGCCGTTCTCGCCTCGCTTCTCGACCGTCATCCGCGCCTTGCGATCGCCATTGACCTCCTGGGCCCAGCGAATGCCAAGATTGATCGCGTCGCCCGAACGGCTGCCGTTCAGCTGTGCAGGCCCGGTGCGCGACCCGACATAGACGCCGCTATATTTCGCACCCGTCACCTTCAACTTGGCACTGATGGCCCGCGTCACCAAAACGAGACCGCGGCAATTGCCATCCAGCGAGAGCGAGGTCGAGGTCGCGTTCGACTTGAAGCTGCAGGAAACACTGACGTTCGGCACATCGGTGGTCAACTGGACAGTGCCCTTGCCGGCAAAACTGCCCTTGAACGACTGGAGAAACTTGGTCTCGTCGGCATGTGCCGTGCCTGCCGCGACCAGGAGACAGCCGGCAAGCGCAAATTGCGCGAATGGTCTCATCGAAATTCTCCCTGTCGACGCTGAAAGACGTCCTGCGAAGCTCGGCTGAATACCGGGACTCAACGCCCACTGCCCTATCGGGTTCCGCTCGCGACATGACCGTTTTGCACATCACGCCACTGCAACTGGCCCAGAAGAATGGAGTGACTAGCAATTGCGGTAAAAGCCCCAGCCTGCGAGATAGCTGCCATGGCACCCACCCCCTCGATCCCCAAGGCCGCGTTCTGGATGGCGCTGTCGATCAGCTCTTTCCTGGCTATGTCGGTCGCCGGCCGCGCCACGACGGCCGAACTCAATGTCTTCCAGGTGCTGGAACTGCGCTCGGTGATCGGCTTCTTCATCCTCTTGCCGCTGGTGCTGGCGAGCGGCGGCTTCGCGGCAATGCGCACGCAGCGTCCCCTCGCCCATCTCGCCCGCAACGTCGTCCACTATAGCGGCCAGGCGGCATGGCTCTACGCCTTGACGCTGATCCCGCTGGCTGTGCTGATCTCGATCGAATTCACCACGCCGATCTGGACGGCGATCCTGGCGGTGACTTTTCTCGGCGAAAGGCTGAGCCGGCCGAAACTGGCGGCAGTCGTGCTCGGCCTGATCGGCGTGGTGGTCATCGTCCGTCCAGGCGTCGACGCGGTCGATCCCGGACATCTGGTCGTGCTGGGCGCCGCGGTCTGTTTCGGCATATCGCTGGTGCTGGTGAAATCGCTGACGCGCACCGACAGCGTCGTGCGCATCATTTTCTGGATGCTGATCATCCAGTCGGCGCTCGGCCTCATCCCCGCGCTCTACGTGTGGCGCACCCCATCGCTTGAACTCTGGCCCTGGATCCTGCTGATCGCCTTCACCGGCATGTCGTCACATTTCTGCATGGCCCGCGCGCTTACCTATGCCGATGCGACCGTCATTTCGCCGATGGATTTCCTGCGGGTGCCCTTGTCGGCGCTGGTCGGCTGGCTGCTCTATCACGAGCAGATCGACGCTTTCACCGCTGGTGGCGCGCTGCTGATCCTGATGGGCAATCTGCTCAATCTGCAGCGCAAACCGGTACAGCCGGCTGAAGTGGCGGCATCGTAGCGTTCGGCCCGTCAGCCGCCTTCGTTCGGTATGTTGAGGACTTGCCCGCAGGCCTTGCAGTGCACGGCATCCGGTTCATGCCGCTGCAGCCCGCATTGCGGACAGGGAAAGAACACCTTGGCCGGCCGGAACATCGCCTGCGCCAGCCTGACAAACAGCGATATGCCGATGATCATGGTGACGATCGCCGTCAGCTTGCCGGCCATTCCCGGCAGCACGATGTCGCCTAAGCCGGTCGTCGTCACCGTGGCGACGGTGAAATAAAGCGCGTCGATGTAGTTTTCCAGGCCGGCTCCATTACGGAAGAAGAAGGTGTAGACGAAGCCGGTGATGACGAACAGAAACGTCAGGAGGTTGATGACCGCATGGCTTGCCTCGCGCCAGGGCCTGAGCCCACGCATCTCGAAATGCCGCCAGATCGAACCGCTGCGCGACAGCGACCACAGCCGCAGGATCCGCAGAAAACCGAGATTGGCGAGCGCCGTCGGCATCAGCAGCGTCAACAGGATGAAGACATCCACCCAGGAAGTCGGCTGCTTCATCAGGCGCAGCATGTCGTTTGAGGCCAGCAGCCGGGCGATCAGATCGGCGCCGACGAGCGCGGCCACCGCATAATCCAGCCATAGGAACGAGGCCGATTGCTGGATGACGGGTGTCGCGATGAAGAAGGCGACAATGGCGAGATCGATGACGATTGCCGCAACGTGAAACCGGAAGGCGGCGGGCGGGCGCCCATGATAGAGCCTGCGCAGCGTGTCGCGCAGCCGCGCCATGGCGGAACGATCCTGTGATGCTCGCTTGTCCGCGGCCTTCATGCCGATCGCGATGACATGGGCGGCATGTGCCGACGCCTGCCAAGGGCGGGGGTCACACCAACTCCACTTCGACCACACCGGGCACGGCGCGCATTGCCGAGGCAATCTGCGGCGAAACGCGGTAGCCGCCCTGCAAGGCGATCTCGACCTCGCCCTGGGCCTCTTCCTTGATCACGATGATGCTCACCTGGCTTTCACCGCGCTGGGTGAGCTGGGATTGGATTATCGAGGCGGGTCCATCGTTCCTGACGAATATGCGCAGCGCCTTCTGAATGCGGCTTGCCTCCTCCTCCAGCGATTGCACGGAGTTGATGCGCAAATTGACGCCCTCGGGCCGGTCCTCGGCCGCGACGGTGATCACGACGGAGCGGCCAGCTTCGAGCAGGTCACGGTACTGCGCCAACGCTTCGGAAAACAGCACGGCCTCGTACTGGCCGGAAGTATCGGAAAAGGCCACGACGCCCATCTTGTTGCCGGTGCGCGTCTTGCGCTCCTGTTTGCTGGTCACCGTGCCTGCCAGGCGGCCGGCGGAAGCGCCGCGTTTGACGGCGGCCGAGAACTCCGCCCAGTTCTGCACCCGCATCTTCTGCAAAGCCGCCTTGTATTCGTCGAGCGGATGGGCCGAGAGATAGAAGCCGACGACCTGGAATTCGCGGTGCAGCCGGTCGGCCGCGAGCCATGGGTCCGTCGCCGGCAGGTTCAGCGCCTGCGACTGTGCGCCGAGCGAGGCGCCGAAAATATCGGCCTGGCCGGAAACGGCGTTCTGCTGGGCAAGTGACGCCAATCCCATCATCCGTTCGACCCCAGCCATCATCTGGGCGCGGTCATGGCCGAAGCAGTCGAGCGCGCCGGCCATGATCAGGCTTTCGAAGACGCGCTTGCCGACGATCTTGGGATCGACCCGCTCGCAGAAATCGGCGAGATTCTTGAACGGCTTTTCGCCGCGCACGGCAACGATGTGCTCGACCGCCGCGTCGCCGACGCCCTTGAGCGCCGCCATCGAGTAATAGATGCGGTTCTCGCCGACCTCGAAAGGCCGGAAACTCGTCATCACCGACGGCGCCAGAACCTCGATGCCGAGGCGCAGTGCGTCCTGGCGGAAGTCGGCAAGCTTGTCGGTATTGCCCATGTCGAGCGTCATCGATGCGGCAAGGAACTCAACCGGATAATGCGCCTTGAGATAGGCGGTCTGGTACGAGACCACGGCGTAGGCGGCGGCGTGCGACTTGTTGAAACCGTAGTCGGCGAACTTGGCCAGCAGGTCGAAAATAAAGTCGGCTTGCGGCTTGCTGACACCGCGCTCGACCGCACCCGAGACAAAGCGCTCGCGCTGCTTGTCCATCTCGGCGCGGATCTTCTTGCCCATGGCGCGCCGCAGAAGATCGGCCTCCCCGAGCGAATAGCCGGACAGCTCCTGCGCGATCTGCATCACCTGTTCCTGGTAGACGATGACGCCTTGCGTCTCCTTCACCAGATGGTCGATCTTCGGATGGATCGAGGCCATCTCCTCCTCGCCATGCTTTCTGGCATTGTAGGTCGGGATGTTCTCCATCGGGCCAGGCCGGTAGAGGGCAACGAGCGCGATGATGTCCTCGATGCAGTCGGGCCGCATGCCGATCAGCGCCTTGCGCATGCCGGCACTTTCCACCTGGAACACGCCGACCACCTCGCCGCGCGACAGCATGGCGTAGGTCTCGGGGTCGTCGAGCGGGATCGTCGCCAGATCGATGTCGATGCCGCGCCGGCGGATCAGCTTCACCGCCGTCTCCAGCACGGTCAGCGTCTTCAGGCCGAGGAAGTCGAACTTCACCAACCCGGCCTGCTCGACATATTTCATGTTGAACTGGGTGACCGGCATGTCCGAGCGCGGATCGCGGTACATCGGCACCAGTTCCGACAAAGGCCGGTCGCCGATGACGATGCCGGCGGCGTGTGTGGAAGCGTGGCGGTAAAGGCCTTCCAGCTTCTGCGCCATGTCGAGCAGCGTCTGGACGATCGGCTCCTTCTCGGCCTCTTCGGCAAAGCGCGGCTCGTTGGCGATGGCATCCGCGAGCTTGACCGGATTGGCCGGGTTCTGCGGCACCATCTTGGACAGCTTGTCGACCTGGCCATAAGGCATCTGCAGCACACGGCCGACGTCGCGCAGCACGGCGCGCGCCTGCAGCGTACCGAAAGTGATGATCTGGCCGACCTGGTCGCGGCCGTATTTCTGCTGGACGTAGCGGATCACCTCTTCGCGGCGATCCTGGCAGAAGTCGATGTCGAAGTCGGGCATCGACACGCGGTCGGGATTGAGGAAGCGCTCGAATAGCAGGGAGAAGCGCAGCGGATCGATATCGGTGATGGTCGTCGAATAGGCGACCAGCGATCCGGCGCCCGAACCACGGCCCGGTCCGACTGGAATGCCTTGCGCCTTGGCCCATTTGATGAAGTCGGCAACGATCAGGAAGTAGCCCGGAAATTTCATCTTCTCGATGATGCCGAGCTCGAACTCGAGCCGTTCGCGATATTGCTCGACCGTGTAGCCCGGCGTCGGCCCGTGCAGCGCAAGCCGCGCGTCGAGCCCCTCGCGCGCCTGGCGCGCCAGCTCCGCGGCCTCGGCCTTTTCGGCCGCGTCCTTATCGGACCCATCGCCGCCGGTGAAGCGCGGCAGGATCGGGCTGCGGGTTTTTGGATAGTAGGAACAGCGCTGCGCGATCTCGACCGTGTTGTCGATCGCTTCCGGCAGGTCGGCGAACAATTGCGCCATTTCGGCCTGGCTGCGCAGGAAATTGTCCGGCGACAGCCGGCGGCGGGTGTCGACGGCGACGACGGAGCCTTCGGCAATGGCAATCAGCGCGTCATGCGCTTCATAATCGTCGCGCGACGAGAAGAAGGCTTCGTTGGTGGCGACAAGCGGTAGTTCGTGCGCGTAGGCGAGATCGATCGTCTGATGTTCGATGACCCGGTCGTAGCCCGCGACCCGGTCCAATTCGACATAGAGCCGGTCGCCGAACATCGCCTTGAGCGTCAAAAGCCGCGCCTCGGCCAGATCGCGGCGATCCTCCTTCAAGGCGTTGCCGATCGGGCCGCGCGGCCCACCGCTGAGGCAGATCAGCCCATCGGCCTTTCCCTCCAGCATCTCAGTCGTCAGATGCACCGCTTCGCCGGGCGGCGTTTCCAGGTAGACGCGGCTGACCAGCCTGACCAGGTTGGAATAGCCGGCTTCGGTCGCGGCGAGCAGAACGACCGGCCGCATCTCCGGGCCTTGACGTCGGCGGTCGCGCTGGCCATCGCTGTTCTCACCGGAAAAGGCGAGCGCGATCTGGCAGCCGATGATCGGCTGGATGCCGTCCTTCACCGCCTTCTGCGCGAATTCGAGCGCGCCGAACAGATTGTTGGTGTCGGTGACGGCGATCGCCGGCGCCTCGTCCTTCACGGCATGGCCGACGATCTTGCCGAGCTGGAGCGCGCCCTCGAGCAGCGAATAGGCCGAATGCACGCGCAGATGCACGAACGGCCGCGCGGCCGCAATGGCGGCTTCGCGCTTCAAGGGATCGCGTGGAAGTCTGTCATCCGCCATGGTTTCTCGCGTACTCGAAGGCTCTGAGTCGATGGAGATGTATTGTCCGGGACCGGGCGATACCAGTCCAGCACAAACGACCGCCAATCACAGGCTTGCCGCTTGTTCAGGCGAACTCCATGATCACTGCGTCCACAGCGAGACTGTCGCCGGGCTTGGCGTTGAGTTTCGACACGATGAGATCGCGCTCGGCGCGCAGCACGTTTTCCATCTTCATCGCCTCGACTACGGCCAAGGTCTCGCCGGCCTTGACCTCCTGGCCCTCGGTGACAGCGATCGACACGACGAGGCCGGGCATAGGGCAGAGCAGCAGTTTCGACGTGTCCGGCGCCACCTTCTCCGGCATCAGCCGTTCCAGCTCGGCGATGCGCGGCAGCATGGCGCGCGCGGTCACCGACATGCCTTTCCAGGCGATGCGAAGACCGTTGGCGACAGGCCGGATCTGGGCGACAACGGAGCGCTTGCCGACCGTGCCGCGCCAGATCAGGTCGCCCGGCCGCCAGTCGGATGAAACGGTCAGCGCCTTGCCGCCGTCGATCGACAGGTCGATCTCCATCGGAATGGAGATCATGCCTTCGAGGATGGACGCCTGGAGATATTCGCCGCCGAGCTTCACCACCCAATCGCGCTTGAGTACGCCCGAATGCGGCGCCAGCCGCCCACCCAGCCGGTCGAGCCGGTCGCGTCGCAGCAGTTCCACCGCGGTCACGATGGAGGCCAGCACCGCCTTTTCTTCGCTGTTCGGCACGATGGGCGCAAAACCGTCGGGATATTCCTCTGCTATGAAGCCGGTCGATATCGCCCCTTCCCGCCAGCGCGGATGCTGCATCAGCGCCGCCAGGAACGGAATGTTGTGCTCGATGCCGTCCACCACAAAACTGTCGAGCGCTTCCGACATGGCGTCGATCGCTTCGATGCGCGTCGGCGCCCAGGTGCACAATTTGGCGAGCATCGGGTCATAGAACATCGAAATCTCGGAGCCTTCGGTGACGCCGGTGTCGTTGCGGATGACGACATCGCCGAATTGCCCTTCCTCCGGCGGCCGGTAGCGCGTCAGCCGGCCGATCGACGGCAGGAAATTGCGATAGGGATCCTCTGCATAGAGCCGGCTTTCCACCGCCCAGCCATTCAGCTTGATGTCGCTTTGCTTCAAAGCGAGCTTCTCGCCGGCGGCGACCCGGATCATCTGCTCGACCAGATCGATGCCGGTGACGAGCTCCGTCACGGGGTGCTCGACTTGCAATCGTGTATTCATTTCAAGGAAATAGAAGTTCTTGTCCTTGTCGACGATGAACTCGACCGTGCCGGCGCTCTGATAGTCGACGGCCCTGGCCAGCGCCACCGACTGCTCGCCCATGGCCTTGCGCGTCTTGGCGTCGAGGAATGGCGACGGCGCCTCTTCCGCGACCTTCTGGTTGCGGCGCTGGATCGAGCATTCGCGCTCGCCGAGATAGAGCGCATTGCCATGCGCGTCGGCCAGCACCTGGATCTCGATATGGCGCGGATCGACGACGAATTTTTCGATGAACACGCGGTCGTCGCCGAACGAGCTCTTGGCCTCCGAGCGCGCCCGGTCGAAGCCGTCGCGCACTTCCGACTGGTTCCAGGCAATGCGCATGCCCTTGCCGCCGCCGCCGGCCGAGGCCTTGATCATCACGGGATAACCGATCTCGCCGGCGATCTTCTCGGCATGGTCGGCATTCTCGATGACGCCGAGCCAGCCCGGGACCGTCGAAACCTTGGCGGCATTGGCGAATTTCTTCGATTCGATCTTGTCGCCCATCGCCTTGATCGCCTTGGGCTTCGGGCCGATGAAGACGATGCCTTCCTTCTCCAGCGCTTCGCAGAAGGCGGCCCGTTCAGACAGGAAGCCATAGCCGGGATGCACGGCCTGAGCCCCGGTTTCCTTGCAGGCGGCGATGATCTTTTCAGGGACAAGATAACTTTGCGCGGCGGGCGAAGGCCCGATATGCACCGCCTCGTCGGCCATCTCGACATGCACGGCATCGCGATCGGCATCGGAATAGACCGCGACCGTGGCAATCCCCATCATGCGCGCCGTCTTGATGACGCGACAGGCGATCTCGCCACGGTTGGCGATCAGGATTTTCGTGAACATGCTGAGGTCGTTCCCCTCCGGTCGGTCGTTCCTTTTATGACCTGTGCTTGCGGGGTCAAGCCGACCATGCAAATCACTGCCTTTCAATCGATTTGCGATTCCAATTCATCGCTGTGGCCCAGTCTCGGCGCCAGCTTCCAGTTGATCGTGTCGAAAAAACCTGAAACCTTGGAAAAAAATTCGCATTTGGAGGACGCCCTATGAAAACCCGCGCCGCTGTTGCCGTCGCCGCCGGAAAGCCGCTGGAGATCATGGAGGTCGACCTCGACGGTCCGCGCGAAGGCGAGGTGCTGGTCGAGATCAAGGCGACCGGCATCTGCCACACCGACGAGTTCACTTTGTCGGGCGCCGATCCCGAAGGCCTGTTCCCGGCCATTCTCGGCCATGAGGGCGCTGGCGTGGTGGTCGATGTCGGCAAGGGCGTCACCTCGGTCAAGAAGGGCGACCATGTCATCCCGCTCTATACGCCCGAATGCCGGCAGTGCCCGTCCTGCCTGTCGAGAAAGACCAATCTATGCACTGCCATCCGCGCCACGCAGGGCCAGGGCCTGATGCCCGACGGCTCGTCGCGCTTTTCGATCGGCAAGGACACGATTTTCCACTATATGGGCTGCTCGACCTTCTCGAATTTCACCGTGCTGCCCGAGATCGCGCTGGCCAAGGTCAATCCCGACGCCCCTTTCGACAAGATCTGCTACATCGGCTGCGGGGTGACCACCGGCATCGGTGCGGTCATCAACACCGCCAAGGTCGAGCAAGGCGCCACCGCCGTGGTCTTCGGCCTCGGCGGCATTGGCCTCAACGTCATCCAGGGCCTGACGCTTGCCGGCGCCGACATGATCATCGGCGTCGACCTCAACAACGACAAGAAGGAATGGGGCGAGCGGTTCGGCATGACGCATTTCGTCAATCCGAAGGAGATCGACGGCGACATCGTCCCGCACCTCGTCAACATGACCAAGCGCGGCGCCGACCAGATCGGCGGCGCCGACTACACGTTCGACTGCACCGGCAACACCAAGGTGATGCGCCAGGCGCTGGAAGCCTCGCATCGCGGCTGGGGCAAGTCGGTCATCATCGGCGTCGCCGGCGCCGGCCAGGAAATCTCGACGCGGCCGTTCCAGTTGGTTACCGGCCGCACCTGGATGGGCACCGCCTTCGGCGGCGCGCGCGGCCGCACCGACGTGCCGCGCATCGTCGACTGGTACATGGACGGCAAGATACAGATCGATCCTATGATCACCCATTTGCTGAAGCTGGAAGACATCAACAAGGGGTTCGACCTCATGCATGAGGGCAAGTCGATCCGCAGCGTCGTCGTTTACTGAAGCAAGCCACACGCCGCCGACCGACCGGCCTGCGACCTCTGTGGTTCACAACTGGGAGGAGAAAAGAATGGCGGAGAAACTGCATCCGAAAATCGACAATGGCCTGCCCAAGGAGAGCGCGAGTTTTGCCGGCGGCACGCTGGTCTGCGCTTGTACCAGCAAGCCGGTCAAGGTGAAGGTCAAGGGCCAGATCGCCCACAACCACGCCTGCGGCTGCACCAAATGCTGGAAGCCGGAAGGCGCTATATTCTCGGTGGTTGCCGTCGCCGGCACGGGCGACGTCACCGTCAGCGAGAACGGCGACAAGCTGAAAGTGGTCGACCCCTCGGCGCTGATCCAGCGCCACGCCTGCACCGGCTGCGGCGTCCACATGCACGGCCCGGTCGAGCGCGACCATCCGTTCAAGGGCCTGACCTTCATCCACCCCGAGCGCTTCGTCGAGGACGGCTGGTCGCCGCCGGGTTTCACCGCCTTCGTCTCGTCGATCATCGAATCCGGCGTCGATCCAAAGCGGATGGATGGTATTCGCGCGCAGCTAAGGACAATCGGGCTCGAACCATATGACTGTCTCAACCCCGGCCTGATGGACTATATCGCCACCTGGACGGCAAAGAAGTCTGGCGCCTTGCCGGCCTGAACGCTGCAAGATTTCAGGCAGGGGCCGGACACGCTTCCGGCCCCTGTCCGTCTCGGAGAAACAATGTCCGCACCCGCCATCTACGTCGACGCCGATGCCTGCCCGGTCAAGGCCGAGGTCGAGAAAGTCGCCGAGCGCCTCGGCGTCGTCGTCACCTACGTCTCCAATGGCGGCTTGCGGCCCTCTCGCGATCCGATGATCCGCAATGTCGTGGTCTCCAAGGGCGCGGACGCCGCCGACGACTGGATCGTCGAGAACGCCAGATCCAACGATGTCGTGGTGACGGCAGACATTCCGCTTGCCGCCCGCGCGGTGGCGCTAGGCGCCCATGTGCTCGGGCCTACCGGGCGGCCGTTTACGCCCGAAACCATCGGCATGGCGGTGGCCATGCGCGACCTCAAGCAGCATCTGCGCGAGACCGGCGAGAGCAAGGGTTACAACGCCTCCTTCGCGCCACAGGACCGCTCGCGGTTCCTCGGCGAACTCGACCGCATCTTGCGGCGCGCGCTGAAATCCGCCACACCCGGCTAGAAACCGAGCGCGAGGGTGGAGACGTCATGGCCACCGAAACCCCGATCCAGGGACCCATGCAGCGCCATATGCTGTTCGCAATGTCGGCGTGTTTCGGCGCGCTCGCGCTCCTTGTGGCGTTGCTGCTGCACGCCCCGCTCGCCTACTCGATCGGCGCCAATGCCTTTTTCGCCGCCTACGTCATTCTTGTCGTCAGCCAGATGCCCAAATTCACCGGCAAATATCTGAGCAAGAATGCGCGCGCCACCGACCAGCCGGTGCTGGTCATCTTCGCAGTGACGCTCGTCGTCGTTGTCGTCGCCGTTGTCTCGTTGTTCCTGCTTATCAATCAGAAGAACAGAGGCAATTCCGTCGAGCTTGGTTTCGCGCTGCTGTCGATCCCGCTTGGCTGGTTCACCATCCATGCCATGGCCGCACTTCATTATGCGCATGTCTACTGGATGGACGGCGATGCGGTGGAGGCCGAAACCAATAAGAAAATCCCGGTCGGCGGATTGCTGTTCCCAGGCGACAAACGGCCGGAAGGCTGGGATTTCCTCTATTTCTCGGCGGTCATCGGCATGACCGCGCAAACCGCCGACACCAACATATCGACCACGCATATGCGCTGTGTCGTGCTTGTTCACTCGATCCTGTCGTTTTTCTTCAACACCGTCATCGTCGCCGCGGCCGTCAATCTCGCCGTCAGCCTGGGTGCTCCGTAATAAATCCGTGATCGGGTGAAACATCGGTTTGGATCGCGACGTATCAGGAGGACAATGAACGCGCAGGCCACGCCGCGAGGCCGGGAGACGAGACAAGATGGAATCCGTTGCCAGAAGCCAATCCGCCACCGGACCGGACGCTCCCGTGTCGAGTGACAGCACGCTGATCTACCGGCAGTCGCGCTGGACGCGGCTGACGCACTGGATCTGGGCCATTTCGCTGTTCTTCATGCTGCTTTCCGGCCTGCAGATCTTCAACGCCCGGCCGCAGCTCTATATCGGCAAGCAATCCGGCTTCGGCTACAACAACACCATCTTCGAAATCGGTGCCGAAAACACGAGCGCCGGGCCGCGCGGCTACACCGCAATCTTCGGGCATCGCTTCGACACGACAGGCGTGCTCGGCTGGTCGGGTCCGCCGGGCAACGAGACGGCGCGCGGCTTCCCGTCCTGGGCGACCATTCCATCCTATTATGACCTCGGCACCGCCCGCGTCGTGCATTTCTTCTTCGCCTGGATCCTGACGACCACCTTGATCGTCTGGCTGGTCGCCAGCCTGGTCAACGGCCATATCAGGCGCGACCTCGCCCCGCGCCTCGACGACCTCAAGCGCCTGCCGCGGGACATAGTCGACCACGCCAAGCTGAAATTCCATCACACGCGCGAATACAACACGCTGCAGAAGATGGCTTATGGCGGCGTGCTGTTCGTGCTGTTGCCGCTGATGATCATCACCGGCCTTGCCATGTCGCCCAGCATGAATTCGGTGCTGCCCTTCCTCAACGAGGTGCTCGGCGGCCGGCAGACGGCGCGCACCATCCATTTCACCGTCATGCTGCTGCTGGTCGGTTTCTTCATCATCCACATTCTGATGATCCTGGCCGCCGGCCCGATCAACGAACTGCGCTCGATCATCACCGGCTGGTACCGCACCGACCCTCCCGCGCATGACGACGAGACGACCGAGAGGAGTGCCTGACATGGCCAAGTTTGAGATCAGCCGCCGGAAATTCCTGACCGCCGCCAGCCTTGGCGGCTCCGGCATCATGCTGTCGGGCTGCGACGCCTTCGACGGCCAGTTGAGCATTGGCGGCGGCCTGCGCAGTTTCCTCGAAAACGCCAATGGCCTGACGTATCGCGCGCAACGCCTGCTTGCCGGCCGTGACGCGCTGGCACCGGAATTCACCGAGGCCGATATCCGCCAGGCGCAGCGGCCGAACGGCGTTACCGCCCCCGACGATGACACCTACAAGGGTCTGCTCGCCAACAACTTCGCCGACTGGCGATTGGAGGTGTCGGGTCTAGTCGAGAAGCCGCTGTCGCTCAGCCGCGAGCAACTCCAGAACATGCCGAGCCGCACCCAGATCACCCGCCACGACTGCGTCGAGGGCTGGAGTTGCATCGCCAAATGGACCGGCACGCCGTTGTCGCTGGTGCTCGACCAGGCGGTGGTCAAGCCGCAGGCGCGCTACGTCATGTTCCATTGCCTCGACACGATCGACCGCAGCCTGTCCGGCGACATCAAATATTACGGCACAATCGACCTGATCGACGCCCGCCATCCGCAGACGATCCTCGCCTATGGCCTGAATGGCAAACCGCTCCCGGTCGAGAACGGCGCGCCGCTGCGCGTCCGCGTCGAGCGCCAGCTCGGCTACAAGATGCCGAAATACCTCTACAAAATCGAGCTGGTCGACGGCTTTGCCAATGTCGGCGGCGGCCGCGGCGGCTATTGGGAAGACAATGGCTACGATTGGTATGGCGGGATTTGATGACCATCCGCATACAGGCCGAGCACGATCTGTCGCCGATCGAGTTGAGCTTGCTTGAGGAACGCCTTCACGAGGACAACCGGCGCGCGACGGGCTGCGCCGATGACCGGACACTGGCTTTCGTTATTCGTGACGGTGCAGGACATGCCATCGGCGTTGCCGCCGGCTACTCTTGGGCGAACACGTCCGAGCTGACATTGATGTGGATTGACGAGGCCTATCGCGGTCGCGGCTATGCAACGCAGTTGCTCAGCGCTTTTGTGGCTGAGGCAACCGTTCGAGGAGTCAGGAGAATTTGGGTCTCCAGCCACGACTTCCAGGCGCCGGGCCTCTACGAGAAGGCTGGCTTCCGGCGCATCGCCGAACTGGCGCAATGGCCCGAAGGCCACTCCAACATCATCCTTTGTAAAACGACAGCAGCGGACGGTGCACTTTAGGCAACCTTCTCAAGCAGCGGCCTCAGCGCCGGATGGATCTCCGGCGAGGCATGCTTGATCAAGGTCAGCAGCGCGCGCTCGTTTTCGTACAGGGGCCTGTCCACGCCGATGTGCTCGATCAGCCATTTGGCTTCGCCGGCATCGATCGTCTCGGCGCGGCGGGCCAGGGCCTCGGCCGCCCTGTTCTTGGCCTCCCACTCGGCCTCGATGTCATCGGGGGACCGATAGGCCTCGATGATGCCGGCGAGGCCGCCGGACACCATGCGGCTGAAGAAGCCGCCGATTTCAGGATCGGCGCGTTCGAGGAAGCTTTCCTGCCGCAGCGCCACATCGCGGGTCGGCGCCTCATAGCCGGCCGAACACATGACGAAATTGGCGATCGCCTTGACGAAAAGGTCGTTCCACGAAGGATCGTTCTTGGCCTGGGCGGTCTGCTCGTTGATCCTGAACAGCAGCTCGGCCTCGCCGCGGGTGATGGCGATGTTGCCGTCGCCGCCATGGGCATGCAGGATGCGGCGCAGCAATTCGACTTCCGCCTTGGCGATCAGTCCGGGCACCAGCGCGCCGCCCAGCATCAGCGGCCCCTTGCCGTCGATGACGGCATGGGCGACCTGCTCCAGCGCATAGACGCAAAGCCTGCTCGGCGTGGATCTCGCCTTTTCCAGCACATGGACCAGCAATTCGAGTTCGGTGCGGCTGTCGACCATGCCGTCGCGCGAGATGGTGCGGACCAGCCAGTCGGCATTGTCCTGCGAGATATAGCCGGACGGCTTTTCCTGATGAACGATGTAGTCGGTCACCGCCTCGACGAAGAACGGTGCCCATTCCGCGCATTTGTCCTGGGCCGTCTGGTCGAGAGCAAACAGCGCCTCGGCCTCGCCACGGGTCACCACGCCATCGGCGAACACGTCGCGGCGCAGCATCACCACATCCTCCGGGGCAATGCGATTCTTCGAGGTCAGCCCCGCCACCGGCGCGCTCATGATCAATTCGCCCATTGTCGTCCCCGTCCGCCCCAAAGCGTTACATCGGCCTGCTATATCAGGAGTGTCTTGAAAAACCGGCAAACGGCGTGGTTAGCGAAGACTTGTCGGTAACATGTCGCTGGGAGGTGACAAGGTGTCGCCGACGGGCTATGGATGGCGCGTCGAGGGCTCGGGATTCTGAGTCCTACCTGTTTGCGGGAGAGAGCAGCGAGAGCTGCCGCCGAAGGGGAAATCGCCCGAAATCTCTCAGGCAAAAGAACCGTAGACGGGAAAGACACTCTGGAAAGTCGGGGCTTGCCCCCGCGCCGAAGGTGTAAGCGCCGCTGACAGAGTTCCGGTTGCGCGAGTCTCTCAGGCTTCAGACAGAGGGGCACGGACTGGTCGCCATTCGCGGCCGATTGCGTGCGACTCTGGAGACGACATGACGGGCGACGACTCAAAACACCTTCCCCTCGAAGATATCCACACAGCCGCCGGTGCGCGCTTCGGCGCCTTTGCCGGCTGGTCGATGCCGCTGACCTATCCGGCCGGCGTCATGAAGGAGCACCTGCACACCCGCGAGCATGCCGGTCTCTTCGATATCTCGCACATGAAACTGTTCGAGGTCAGCGGGCCACAAGCGGTTGCACTACTCAACCGCGCTTGCCCCCTGGATGCCGGCGCGCTCGAAATCTCGCAGTCGAAACTGTCCTTCTTCCTCAATGAGGCCGGCGGCATCCTTGACGACCTGATCGTCACCCGGCTCGGCGATACCAGATTCATGGTGGTCGCCAATGCCGGCAACGCCGTCGCCGACGAAAAGCATCTGCGTGAGCTCGCCACGAATTTCGATGTGAAGGTCGAGCCGCTCGACCGCGTCTTCCTGGCCATCCAGGGACCCGAGGCCTGGGCAGTGCTGTCGCGCGCCGGCATCGAGACCGGTTCGCTGCTGTTCATGCACGGGGTCGAGCCGCGGAAAGACTGGTTCATGAGCCGGTCTGGCTATACCGGCGAGGACGGTTTCGAGATCGGGCTGCCGGAGGCCGACGCGCGGGATCTCGTAGCCAAACTGCTTGGCGATGAGCGCGTGCTGTGGATCGGCCTTGCCGCCCGCGACAGCCTGCGGCTTGAGGCCGGGCTTTGCCTGCATGGCCAGGACATCACGCCCGAGACCGACCCGGCCGCGGCGGCGCTGATGTGGGCGATCCCCAGGGATATCCGCGCTTCCGGCGCCTTTATCGGCGCCGACGCCTTGCGTGCCGCCGTCGAACGCGGCTCGGCACAAAAGCGCGTCGGGCTGAAGCCGGAAGGCCGCCAGCCGGTGCGCGCCGGTGCCGCTCTGTTCGACGCCGATGGCAATCCCGCCGGCCATGTCACATCGGGCGGCTTCGGCCCCTCGTCCGGCCATCCGGTCGCCATAGGCTATGTCGCCACGGCGCTGGCAAAGCCCGGCACGCGCGTGTTCGCCGAGGTACGCGGCACGAAGATCCCCGTCGATATCAGTTCCCTGCCCTTCACCCCTCATCGCTACCGCAAAGGATGAATTTTATGGCAACGACCTATTTCACATCGGATCACGAATGGCTCCGCGTCGACGGCGGTATCGCCACCGTCGGCATCACCGACTACGCGCAGGAGCAGCTCGGCGACCTCGTATTCGTAGAACTGCCGGAAACGGGCAAGAAGCTGACCAAGGGCGACACCGCCGTCGTGGTCGAATCCGTCAAGGCGGCCTCCGACGTCTACGCACCGGTCGACGGAGAGATCACCGAGGCCAACGGCACGCTGTCTTCCGACCCGTCGCTGGTCAACTCGGCGGCAACCGGCGCCGGCTGGCTGTGGAAGATGAAGCTTGCCGACGAAAGTCAGCTCGCCGGCCTCATGGATGAGGCCGCCTACAAAGCCCATATCGCTTGAAATCAGGACACAGAGATGAAGACCGCAGCACTTACCCCCTTCTCGGCCCGCCATATCGGTCCTGGCGTCAACGATGTCAGGGCCATGCTTGCCGTTATCGGCGTTCCCTCCGTCGAGACGCTGATCAGCCAGGCCGTACCGCAGTCGATTCGCCTCGATCTGCCGCTGACCTTGCCCGCGCCGGCCAGCGAGGCCGAAGCGCTGGCCGAATTGTCGGCCATCATGGCGAAGAACACGGTGCTGAAAAGCTTCATCGGCGCCGGCTATCACGGCGTCCACGTGCCGCCGGTCATCCAGCGCAATCTGTTCGAGAATCCGGCCTGGTACACGGCCTACACGCCCTATCAGGCCGAGATCAGCCAGGGCCGGCTCGAAATGCTGTTCAATTTCCAGACACTGGTCACCGAACTGACCGGACTGCCGGTGGCATCCGCCTCGCTGCTCGATGAAGCAACCGCTGTCGCCGAAGCGGTCGGCATTGCGCTGCGCCACCACCGCGACAAGCGCACCAAGGTGGCGTTCGCCGGCACGCCGCATCCGCAGACGCTGGATGTGGTGCGCACCCGCGCCGAACCGCTCGGCATCGAGATCGACGGCGAGACGATCGACGACAACACCGCTGCCTTGCTCGTCTCCTGGCCCGACACCCTTGGCGTCTATGGCGACCATAAGGCGGCGATCGACAAGGCCCGCGCCGCTGGCGCGCTGGTCGTCTTCATCGCCGATCCGCTTGGCCTGACACTCACCGAAGCGCCGGCGAAGCTCGGTGCCGACATCGCCGTCGGCCCGATGCAGCGCTTTGGCGTGCCGATGGGCTTCGGCGGCCCGCACGCCGCTTACTGCGCCGTCTCCGATAAACTGACGCGCCTGATGCCCGGCCGCCTCGTCGGCCAGTCGACCGACAGCAAGGGCCGGCCCGGATACCGCCTGGCCCTGCAGACGCGCGAACAGCATATCCGCCGCGACAAGGCGACCTCCAACATCTGCACCGCGCAGGCGCTGCTCGCCAACATGGCGACGGCCTATGCCATCTGGCACGGCCCCGCCGGGCTGCAGGCGATCGCCGGACGCATCCACGCTCTGGCCAACCGCCTGGCGAGCGGCCTCAAGGCGGCGGGCGTTTCGGTGCTCGGCGCCAGCCGCTTCGACACGGTGACGGTTGAGGCGAAAGGCAAGGCCGCGCAAATCGCCGAAGCCGTCGAGACGACCGGCCGGCTGCTGCGCGTCCTCGACGCCGACCATGTCGGCATCGCCTTCGACGAGACTTCGACAGATGCCGATCTCGATGCGATCGCTTCCCTGTTCGGCGCCAAGGCTGCCCCTTCTGCCGACAGCACCGTTCCCGGCAAGCCGCGTGGAAAGGAGTTTCTGACCCAGCCGGTCTTCAACGAGAACAAGTCGGAGACCGACATGATGCGCCTGCTGCGCCGGTTGGCCGACAAGGATCTGGCGCTCGACCGCTCCATGATCCCGCTCGGATCCTGCACCATGAAGCTCAACGCGGCGGCCGAAATGATGCCGGTGAGCTGGCCAGGCATCGCCAATCTGCATCCCTTCGCACCGGCCAGCCATTCGGCCGGCTATCGCGCCATGATCGGCGAGCTGGAAGGCTGGCTATCCGAAATCACCGGCTTCGACGCGGTCAGCCTGCAGCCCAATGCCGGCAGCCAGGGCGAATATGCCGGTCTGCTCGCCATCCGCGCCTATCACCGCTCGCGCGGCGAAGGCCATCGCACGATCTGCCTGATCCCCTCCTCCGCGCATGGCACCAATCCGGCGAGCGCGGCGATGGCCGGCATGAGCGTCGTCGTCGTGCGCTGCCTGGAAGACGGCAATATCGACATGGACGATATGCGGGCCAAGGCCAACGAGCATTCCAAAAATCTCGCCGCGCTGATGTTCACCTATCCCTCGACGCATGGCGTCTATGAAGAAGGCGCCCGCCATCTCTGCGCCCTCATCCACGAGCATGGCGGCCAGGTCTATTTCGACGGCGCCAACCTCAACGCGCTGGTCGCGCTCGCCCGGCCCGCCGATATCGGCGCCGATGTCTGCCATATGAACCTGCACAAGACCTTCTGCATCCCGCATGGCGGCGGCGGCCCCGGCGTCGGCCCGATCGGCGTCAAGGCGCATCTGAAACCCTATCTGCCGGGCCATGTCACCGAAGGCTCGGCGCATGCCGTGTCGGCGGCACCCTTCGGCAGCGCTTCCATCCTGCCGATCACCTGGATGTATATCCGCATGATGGGCGCCGCCGGACTGAAGCAGGCGACGGAGACCGCCATCATCTCGGCCAACTATGTGGCGACACGGCTCGCGCCGCATTTCCCGCTGCTCTACAAGGGCCGGCACGATCGCATCGCGCATGAATGCATCCTCGACACCCGCGTACTCAAGGAGAGCGCAGGCATCAGCGTCGACGACATTGCCAAACGCCTGATCGACTACGGCTTTCACGCCCCGACCATGTCGTTTCCGGTCGCCGGCACGCTGATGGTCGAGCCGACGGAATCGGAGCCGAAGCGCGAACTCGACCGCTTCTGCGAGGCGATGATCGCCATTGCCGGCGAAGCCGCGAAAATCGCCAGGGGCGACTGGCCGTTGGCCGACAACCCGCTGGTCAACGCGCCGCACACCGCCGCCGAGACGCTGGCCGGCCAGTGGACCCACCCCTACTCGCGCCTGGAAGCAGCCTATCCAGCCGGCGACGCCGATACGGCGGCCAAGTACTGGCCGCCGGTGTCGCGCATCGACAATGTCGCCGGCGACCGCAATCTGGTCTGCTCCTGCCCGCCGCTGTCGGATTATCTGGGAGCGGCTGAGTAGCAGTCCTACGCAGAGCGCAAGGCCGGCTTGACCGGTTCGGCCTTGCCCATTCTTTTGCGGCTGATGACGCAGTTTCGGCCGGCGCGCTTGGCCGCGTAGAGCGCGGCGTCCGCCTCGGCCAGCACCTCGTCGAGGCTGCTGCCGTCGGCGCCGCCAAAGCCGATGCCGCCGCTGACCGTGCTGCGCAACGGACCGAGCGCGGTAGGGACGATTTCGGTGCCGAAGGCCACGCCGATCCTGCTGGCGAGATCATGGGCCCGCTCTTCCGTCATCCGCGACATGACGATGGCGAACTCCTCGCCGCCCAGGCGAAAGGCGTCGACGCCGGTCCTGGCATATTTCCGGATGACGGTGGCGAAGCGGCATAGCACCTGGTCCCCGACCGGGTGACCATAGATGTCGTTCGTCCTCTTGAAATGATCGAGGTCGAACATGACGACCGCCATGAACGGACCGAACGGCCGCTCGCCGTGGAGGGACATCAACCCGCGACGGTTCATCAGCCCGGTCAATGGATCGGTCATCGTCTCGGCCTTCAGCTCGATCTGCGCCTGCAGATGGTGCAGCGAGAGCGTCAAGGCACCCAGGCCCGTCATGCAAGCCACCGCCACGACGGAATTCAGACGTTCGGCCCAGTTGTCGGGCGCCGCCCCGAGCGCCCATTGCCCCTTGGCCATCAGAACCACACCGCAAAGGGCAAACGACACCGCGCAGGTGCCGCTCAGGAAGGAAACCACCAGCAGGATCCGGCGATCGTGGCTGCCATTGACCCAGAACATGGCTCCGATCGTCGCCAGCAGCACGGTCACCGTCGTGTAGGTGACAATGAAGCCGACACCGTCAAGACCGAGAAAGGTGAAGGCCGCGCAGACCGCCATGGCGGCAAGTGTCGGCACGATCGCACGCCTGTGGTCCGGCATGCCGAGATACTGCATGGCCGAAAGGCAGATGATCAGGAAGCCCAGGCTGAGCAGCGCCAGCGCTATCTGGCAAAGCAGAGGATCGGGTTCCTTGGTGTAGCGCCAGAACAGGATCACATGCGCGACAAGCACGATGATGCCGCACGCCACCGTAAACACGAAACGCGCCCGCGGCGCGGTGAGCCAGATGGCAAACATGGTGACGGCCAGGCATGTGCCCGACAGCGCGGCCGCGAGCAGGAGCGAACTGAAATCCAGCATATCGGGCGGGAGCCTCTCCAGCGTCGGCGGTTACGCCGCATTCTAGGTCAGCGGCAGCCCTCGAACATGGTTTTCAGCCGGTCTTTCGACCCAAGCTGCGGTTAGGGTTTACAAAGCGTCGACAGTGCCTGGCCGGAAATCGGACCCTTGGCCGGCGCGAGGATCGAACGCGCATCAGCCCTTGTTCAGCAAAGCGAGATTGGCGTTGACGACCGTCGGGTCGGCCAAGCCGGCCTTCGCCTCGAGCAGCAGCGCCCTGGCCTTCTTCTTGTTGCCGCGCAGCATTTGCGAATAGCCCATATTGTTGACGATCTGCGGTTTGCGGCCTGCGACCTTCAGGAGTTGGCCATATGCGCGGTCGGCGAAGTCGAAGCGGCCGAGCTCGTCATAGGAGGCGGCCAGCCCCATCCAGGCCTCCGCATTGTCGGCCTTCAGCTCGACGGCCTTGCGGAAATGCTGTTCGGCGAGACCATAATTGGCGTCGCGAAACTGCGCCTTGCCCTGCGCCAGGTCGGATGTGTCGACATCCTTCGCCGCCGGCTGGATCGCGGTCGTCTTGGTCGTGTCGACGTTGTTGTTCGTCGTACACCCGGTGATAACAAGGACGGCCGCCATCGTGGCCACCGCCGCAAATTGTGTCTGACGCATGCCCTGCCCCGTCGCCCGATTTGCCGGGTCGTTCTTCAGGTAAAGACTTTAGAGCAAATCGATTAAGCTTCGGTGCAGAAATGCAGCTAAGATTTGGGTTCCGCAATACCAGCCATTAACCACTGGGCCCCAACGCCTCAGGCGGACGCAGGAGGTTCTCTCACGGCGGATCGATGGCCTTGAGCGCCGCCGGAACTGGATAGCGGCTGCCGTCATAGCGCAGCCGGTGGGTCCGGCTCACCGACTTGCCGGGGTGGGACTGGCACTCGCCATCCTTGTCGGGCAACGGCTCGTCGGTATCCTGCCGCTCGACCGCGATGATGTCATGATAGCCGCGATGGATCGTCGGGCTCATCGCCAGGCTGACCTGGCTGGAATGAAAGGACCCCGCGCAACTGGCGTCGCCTTCGCCGCCATAGCCGGCTACGGCAAGCCCGTCGAGCACCGCACGTAGCGCGTTGCCGGCGATGGCGTAGAGCCGCAGGTCGGTTTCGTTGAAGGGATTGGGCTGTGAATGATTGGCCATGTCGATGCGCAGGCCGAAGGCCGTGACACCGGGCGCCAGCCCATAGCGGGCGGTATCGAATTCGATGCCCCGGATGGCGACGGCATCGTCGTTCATCAGCCTGGGCTGGAGCAGTCGCTGGCGTACCTGCAGGGTCTTCCTGTCGACGACCAGAAGCTCGATGTCGCCAACATGCTGGCCGTCGACGGATTGGGCGCTGTCGATCAGCGGCACCGCGGCCAGCAGAAGATCGTCATGGGCGGGCCAGACCTTGCAGACCAGGCCCGGAATACCGTCCTGAGGAACCGCGAGCGGGATGCTGGTATGCGGTTCGAGCGTGAAAGAGCGGCCGTCGGCGCTCTTTTGAAGCTTGGGATAAGCCTGCCGCAACAGTGCGGCGGCATCGCCGCAATCGTCGGCGGCGGCCAGGGCGGGCCACAGGCTGGCGGCGAGAGCGGCGGCACATAACAGTATTCGCATGGGATCCTCATGTTGAAGGGCCGAGTTCGGGCTGTCGGCCAGCTTGGCATTAAGCCCCGCAAGCCGCCATGTGCCAGGCTGGCCGCTGAACATCGATGTCGCCTAGTGGCTGCCCGTCATCTTGACGATGATCGGGATGACAGCGATCATCAGTACAACGGGCAGGATGCACACCGTCACCGGTATCGACATCTTGGCCGGCAAGGCATGTGCCTTTTCCTCGGCCAGCGACATGCGCTTGTGGCGCATTTCGTCGGAGAAGACGCGCAGCGCGCCCGACAGGCTGGTGCCGAGTTCCTTCGACTGCTGCAGCAGCGTGGCGAAGGAGCGAACCTCGTCCAGGCTGAGGCGGTCGGCGAGCGCCTTCAGCGCATCGTCGAGGCTGCGCCCTGCCCTTAGTTCCAGCGACACAAGCTGCAAATTCTGGCTGAGCGCCGGATAGGTCTTGGCGAGTTCCTTCGAGACGCGCTCGATACCGGCTTCCATGCTCATGCCGGCATCCGAACAGACGATCATCAGATCCATGAAGTCGGGAAAGCCGTTGCGGTACTCGCGCATCTTCTCCCGCACCTGCTGGGTCAGCACCAGGCCGGGCAGGAAATAGCCTGCCACGCCCGACAGGATGACGAAAGCCCAGCGGCTGGTCATCGTCGCTTCGGCGCTGGCCAGCCACTGGTTGAGGACAAAGGCGCCGATCGCGCCGCCGACCAGCGCCGAGAACCGTATGATGAAGAACGTGCCGACGGCGCGCGGCTCCATGTAGCCGGCCTGGATCAGCTTCATGCGCAACCGGGCGACATTTTCCGGATCGCTCTTGGCGTAGAATTCCTGCGCCCGCTTCACCGCCTTTTCGCGCACGACATTGGCGTTCTTCTTCTGCAGCGGCTCGGGCTTCGCGGCTACGGCGCCATGGTCGACCTTGAGCCGGCGCTTGACGTCGTTGCGGTCGCCCTTCGCCGCCACCATCGGCCAGGCGACGGCGACACTGCCCAAGGCCAGAAGCAGGATCGCCACCGGCATCAGGGAGGTCGGTGCGAGCGAGGCGAGGAATTCGATGAAGCCCTGCATGTCAGAACCTGAAATTCGACATCTTGAACATCATCAGATTGCCCAGCATCAGCCAGGTCACCGATCCGCCGATCAGGTACCAGGTTTTCGGCTCGTCCCAGACATCACGGTAGAAGCCCGGCATCAGCGCCATGATCGCGGCAAACAGCAGCGCCGGTATCGCCGTCAGGATGTAGGCCGACATGCGGCCTTCGGTCGAGATGGCGCGCACCTTGCGGCGAAGCTTGCCGCGCTCGCGGATCGTCAGCGCCAGGCCGTCAAGAATTTCGCGCAGGTTGCCGCCCGAACTGGACTGGATGGACACGGCGGTGATGAACAGCGGCAGATCCTCATGGCCGACCCTGTCGAACAGCGAATTCAACGCCGAGACCAGGTCGGAACCATAGGTCACCTCATCGGCGATGACGCCGAACTCGGTACCGATCGGATCGGGCATTTCGCGCGACACCATGGCGATGGCCACCGGCACGGGGTGACCGGCCTTGAGGCCGCGCGTGATCAGCTCCAGTGCCTCGGGCAGCTGCATGCCAAAGCGCTTGAGCCGACGCTTGCGCTTGGAGCGCATCACCATCACCGGCACCAGCGGCATCAGCACGACGAACAGGAGAAGCCCCATCAGCAGCGGCAAGCCATGCCAGATGGCGACCAGGGCCGCGGCCATCGCCACGCCCGAGGTGATCATCAGGAATTTCGACAGCGGCATGATCATGCCCGACTGCGTGCGCAGCGCGCGGAACCGGTCCGGCGAGAACAGCGAGGTGCCGGCGTCGAGGCCGCGCTCCTTGCGCAGTTGGATCAGCACCTGCTCCTGGCTGATCTTGCTTTCCTGCAGCTTCATGCGCCGGTTGATGGCGGTGCGTTTGTCGCTGCGTCCGGCATAGAGGAGATAGCAGGCCTCGGCGATCATGATGCCGGTAAGTGCAGCCCCGGCATAGACGACATAGATTGCGCTCAACCCGTCGAACACCTGGCTACTCCTGCGGCCGGCCGGGTTCGAAGTACCGTCCGGGAAACTCGATGCCCATGGCGCGCAGATCCTCAAGGAAGCGCGGCCGGATGCCGGTCGCCTCGAAATAGCCGAGGATGCCGCCATCGGCATCCATGCCGGTGCGTACGAAGCGGAAAATCTCCTGCATCTGGATGACGTCGCCTTCCATGCCGGTCACTTCGGCGACGCTCGTCACCTTGCGCTTGCCGTCGGAAAGCCGGGTCAGCTGCACGATGATGTCGATGGCGCTGGCGATCTGGCTGCGGATCGACTGCACCGTCATCGGCATGCCGGTCATGCCCAGCATCTGCTCGAGGCGCGAAATGGCATCGCGCGGCGTGTTGGCGTGGATCGTCGCCATCGACCCTTCATGGCCGGTGTTCATCGCCTGCAGCATGTCGAAGGCCTCCTCGCCACGGCACTCGCCGAGGATGACGCGGTCGGGGCGCATGCGCAGCGCGTTCTTGACGAGATCGCGCTGCTTGAGTTCACCATGGCCCTCGATGTTGGCGGGGCGCGTCTCCATGCGCGCGACATGCGGCTGCTGGAGCTGAAGTTCGGCCGCATCCTCGATGGTGATCAACCGCTCGTCTTCGGGAATGAAGGCCGACAGCGCGTTGAGCATCGTCGTCTTACCGGTGCCGGTGCCGCCCGAAATGATCGTCGTCTTGCGGGCGTGGACGGCCGCCGCCAGCACCTCGGCCATGTTCTGGGTGATGGCGCCGAATTCGACGAGCTTGTGCAGGCCGAGCTTGTTCTTGGAGAATTTGCGGATCGACACCAGCGGCCCGTCGACGCCGACCGGGCGGATGGCCGCGTTGAAGCGCGAGCCGTCCAGCATGCGGGCATCGACCATCGGCTGCGATTCGTCGACGCGGCGGCCAACCGCAGCGACGATTTTGTTAATAATTCTAAGCAGATGCGCCTCATCCTTGAACGGGATATGGACCTGCTGCAACTTGCCCTTCTTTTCGATGAAGCAGTTCTGGTGGCCGTTGATCAGGATGTCATTGATGTCGGGATCCTTGAGCAAGGGCTCGAGCGGACCAAGGCCGACCATCTCGTCGACGATATCGTCGACCAGCGCTTCGAGTTCGGCGGTGTTGATCGCCATCCGCTCCTGGCGGGTTTTTTCCGAAACGAAATCATGCACCTGACGGCGCATCTCCTCCTTGGGCAAGCGCTCCAGCGCCACCAGGTTGATTTCCTCGAGCAGCATGCGATGAATGCGCACGCGTGCATCGAGCACCTTGTTGGCGTTCTTTGCCGGCGCGACATCCGGCTTTGCCGGCAAAGCCTTCCGGCTGGTCGGGATGACGACCGCATGATGCGCGACCGGCGTCGACTCCGCCGGGCGCTGCGGACGCGCATCGCGGTTCTGCAGGGTGGAAAAACGGCTGGTCATCCGGCCTTCCTCTTCAAGAAGCCCTTGCCGAGACCGAACAGCGACTTCGATTTGGCTCCGGTCGCGACCGCCTCCTCCGGCAGGATGATCTTCTTCAGATCGTTGACGACATTGGCATTGGGATCGATCTCGTGCAGCGGCACGCCGCGGTCGACCGCCTCGCGCACCAGCCGGTAATTGTTGGCGATGCCGCCGACGAAATGCTCGCCAAGGATCTCCTGGACATCCGCCTGCTTGATGCCGTTGTCGAACATCTTCTGCTCGAAACGGTTGACGATGACATTCGGCTTCACTTCCTTGCCGGCGGTCTCATAGACCGCCTGGATCAGCCTTTGCGTGTGGCGCAGGCACGGCACCGTCATTTCGGCGACGATATAGAGCTTGTTGGATCCAAGCAGCACGGTCTCCGTCCAGGGAAACCACGTGCGCGGCATGTCGATGACGACATTGTCGAAATAGGCCGAGACGAGGTCCAGCATGCGCACCACGACGTCGGTCTTGAACGAGCGCATCTCCGCCGGATGCGTCGGTGCGGCCAAAACGCAAAGCCCGCTGGCATGCTTGGACAGCATCACGTCGAGCAATTGCCGGTCGAGGCGTTCGGGCTGGTTTTCGATCTCGGTGATGTCGAAACGCGGCTCGAGGTCGAGATATTCGGCACAGGCGCCCTGCTGGAAATTGAGGTCGACCACGCAGGTCGAGGCGCCGCGCGTCACCGAGTGATGCAGCTGGAACGCAGTCTGCAGCGCCAGCGTCGTGGTGCCGACGCCGCCGGCGGCCGGCATGAAGGTGTAGATCTGCGACTCGGTGTTTTCCTCACGCCCCGGCCCTTGCAGGGCCCGCACCACCGAGCGCACCAGATCGGCCGTGGTGATCGGCTTGACCAGGAAGTCCGCGACCTTGAGCTGCACCAGGATGCGGACGGCGGCGGCGTTGAACTCCTGGGTGACCACGACCACCGGCGCCTTGCCCTCCAGCCGGCGCATGACGCGCTGCAGCGACTCGACCTCCTCCAGTCTCGCCGCGTCCATGTCGACGATGATGGCGCCGAAGTCCGCTTCTTGGATCTCGCCGCGCAGTTCGGTGACATTCTTTTCCACTGTCGAGAGCTGGATGATCTCGGAGGCGGCGAATGCGGTCCGCGTGTCCTGCACGAAGGTCCTGTCCGTCGATACGAGCAGGATCTTCTTGGTCTTGATGCCGTTTGCCATTTTTGTCAGCCTGTGAGCGCGATCGCCCTTTGGGGTCAGTTGCCCGTGGTCTGTTGCGAAGCCTTCGTAGCGGCGGCCTGATCCGGCGTGACCGGCACGGCGTCGCCGCGCTTGGCAGGCACGAGAAGCCTTGTGTTCTGGACGCCGTACTTCCAGGGATCGACCATCTGCATGACGGTGTTGGCGGCCTGGGCGTCGCCGGAGCCCGGCGTCACCCCTTCGGTGCGTATGTAATCGTCGCTGGTGCAGCCGCCGGCCAAGCCGGCAAGAAGCAAGGCGACACTCGATTTCAAGGCCACACGCATGGCTTCAGTCCTTCGGCAGGTCGAGGAAGTGCCCGACCGTGGTGGCGGGAGCGGTCCGTGCGGCGCTGCCATCGGCCAGTGCCAGCGCCCGGCCAGTGTCCGACGCCTTCACCTCCTCGGTGTTGTTGAGGAAATAGTCGACATTGCTGGCCGGCCGCGTGCCGTCGGTCGGCTCGACCATTTTCTTCGACGGATCGACCGGCTTGACCAGGTAGGGCGTGACGATGATGACCAGATCGGTCTCGCGCCGCTGATAGGATTTCGACGAGAACAGCGCCCCGAGCACCGGCATCTTTCCGAGGCCGGGAATGCGCGACGTGGTGATGTCGTTTTGCGACTGCAGCAGTCCGGCGATCATGAAGCTCTGGCCGTTCTTGAGATCGACCGAGGTCCTGGCGCGGCGCACGATGAATCCCGGCACCGAGATGGTGCCGATGTTGTAGGAGGACGACGCATCGATCGAGGAGACTTCCGGCGCGATGTCGAGGCTGACCAGCCCATCCTTGAGGACGGTCGGCGTGAAGTCCAAGCTGACGCCGTATTTCTTGTAGCTGACGGAGATCTTGCCGTTGTCTTCAGAGACCGGGATCGGGAATTCGCCGCCGGCCAGGAAGCTCGCCGTCTCGCCCGAGCGGGCGATCAGGTTCGGTTCGGCCAGCCGGCGGGCGAGGCCGCGCTCTTCCAAGGCCTTGATGGCGATGTCGATCGACACGCCGTTCGATAGCAGCCGGCCGATGATTTCACCGGTTCCGGCCGTCGGCACGGTTCCTGGGTCGAGCGAAACATCGCGCCCGCCGAAACCGTAGGCGAAATTGGCAGCGTATTTGGCACCCAGATCCTGCCCCGCCTGGCGGTTGATCTCGACGAAGCGTACGTTGAGCTGAACCTGCTGCGACGACGAGATGTTGACCGAGTTGATCACTTCCTCGGTGCCGGAAAAGCGCGTTGCGATCTTGTTCGCCTTTTCGGCGGCGACCGCATCATCCGCCTCGCCCGATAGCACGACACGGCCATTGGCCGAGCCGACCTTGATCTTGGCGTCCGGCACGCTGGCGCGGATGGTGCTGGCCAGTTGATCCGTGTCGAGCGTCACTTCGATGTCGACGGTGCCGACGAGTTGCTTCTTCTCGTCGAACAGCGCAATGCCGGTTGTGCCGAGATTGTTGCCGAGCACATAGAAGGATTTGTCGGTCAGCGGATTGACGTTGGCGATCTCAGGATCGCCGATGACGATCTGGTAGAAGGCGGCACTCGTCACGATCGTCTTGGGCTTGCCCTTGGCGACCTTGATCGACGCATTCTTGGTCGCCGAGACATAGACGATGTCATTGTCCGCCTTGGCCAGGCCGGGCAAGGCGAGCATCCCGCCGGCAACCAGCGCAGCAGCCATCGCCAAGGCGCGCGCAAAGCGCGATCGGTCCATCATTCGATATAGGGTACGCATCAACATTGCCCTGTCCCGTCCGGTCCCCACCGGCTTTTACTTCTGGTCCCGCTCAGGAACCTGATATTCCTCGGCCTTCGTGCCGCGCGTCACGATGACCGTCTTGAATTTCGGCTTCTCCGGCTCCTTGGTCACTGCGTCGAACAGCGAGCCGGCCGCGGCCTGAGCCTTGGCCGCCACCGATCCGCCAAAGGACGAGATGGTGGTGACGCCGTTCTTGCCGTCGCCGCCTTCGCTGGCGGAGCGCAGCGACAGCGACAGCGTGCCGACGGTGCGGGCAAGCGCCACTTTCTGCGCGCCTTCGGTCGTCACTTCGATGGTCACGGAATTCGTGATCTGCGGCGTCGTCTGGCGCTCGTCGGCACCCTGGCCGACACTCAGCACCTTGGCGTCGGCAACGACGATCTCGGAGGTGACGGTCGAACCGGCCGCGCCTTGCGCGTTCTTGGCGACTTCCTGGATTTCGCCGGCATCGCGCGTCAGCACCACATCGACGCGGTCGCCCGGCGTGACGAAGCCGCCGACACCGGCGATCTCGTCGGTGCGGATGGTCACCGCCCGCATTCCGGGCGTCAGCATGTTGGAGAGCGTGGCGCGACCGTTCGGTCCCGACAGCTTGGTCAGCAGCAGCGGCTCGTTGACCTCGATCGGCGACAGCACGATGCGATTGCCCTCGCCGAGCAATCCGTCGATGGTGGCAAAGGCACCTTGCGGCAGCGAATCCTGCGGCCAGGGGATCTCGATCAGCTTGGCGCGGTCGAGTTCCTGGCCGTAGCGCAGCGGCGCTTTCGCCACCACGATGGTCTTGAATTCGATCCTGGGCGCTACCGGAGCCGCGATCGACGCCGTCTTCTCTTCGGCATCGGCCTTGGCCTGGCTCTTGACCCAGAAATCCGCGGCAAAGATCGAGATCGCGCCGAAAACGGCGGCGATGCCGATCATCGTTATGGCCTTGCCCCTCACGCCGAAACCCCTGATGCCCGTCGTTTCTTGTTTTGTTAGGCTCACGCTAGGCGGGTTTGTTAAAGAAACAGGAATCTTGAAAGGCGGCATTCGACCTATTTCCGCCCGCTTGGTTATCGAATGGTTTTAGGATAAGACGGGTCAAATCCCCGAACGTAACAGGAACCTCCGTCGCTTGGCGCTGAAAAGCGTGGCAGTATCGACGGGTGATTCGCAGCACCGGACCCTATGGCAGGCATGGACGACAACAACGATCTCTTCGGCAATATGGACAAGCAGCCGCAGCCGGTTCGCTCGCCGGCGCGCCCGGCCGACCCGCTTGTGCAGGCAGCAGCCAAGCGCCCGGCCGCGACCAAGGATGGCAGCGAGGGCTATAGCGCCGCCGACATCGAGGTGCTGGAAGGCCTGGAGCCTGTGCGCCGCCGGCCAGGCATGTATATTGGCGGCACCGACGACAAGGCGATGCACCATCTGTTCGCAGAGGTCATCGACAATTCGATGGACGAGGCGGTTGCCGGCCATGCCACCTTCATCGATGTCGAGCTTTCGGCCGACGGGTTTCTGACCGTTACCGACAATGGCCGCGGCATCCCGGTCGATCCGCATCCGAAATTCAAGAAGCCGGCGCTCGAAGTCATCATGACGACGCTGCATTCAGGCGGCAAGTTCGACTCCAAGGTCTATGAAACCTCCGGCGGCCTGCACGGCGTCGGCGTTTCCGTGGTCAACGCGCTGTCGGATCATCTCGAGGTCGAGGTCGCGCGTGGCCGGCAGCTCTATCGCCAACGCTTTTCGCGCGGCATTCCGGTGAGCGGCCTGGAGCAGCTTGGCGAGGTCCACAACCGGCGCGGAACGAAAATCCGCTTCCATCCCGACGAGCAGATCTTCGGCAAGGGCGCGGCCTTCGAACCGGCGCGGCTCTACCGCATGACGCGGTCGAAAGCCTATCTGTTCGGCGGTGTCGAAATCCGCTGGACCTGCGATCCCTCGCTGATCAAGGAAAAGGACCAGACGCCAGCCAAGGCGGAGTTCCATTTCCCTGGCGGCCTGAAGGACTATCTCAAGGCGTCGCTCGGCGACGACTTCCAGGTGACGCGGGAAATTTTCGCGGGAAAAAGCGAAAAGCAAGGCGGCCATGGCTCGCTCGAATGGGCGGTGACCTGGTTCGGCGGCGACGGCTTCATCAATTCCTACTGCAACACCATCCCGACCGGCGAAGGCGGCACCCATGAGGCCGGCTTCCGCAACGTGCTGACGCGCGGCTTGCGGGCCTATGCCGATCTCGTCGGCAACAAGCGCGCCTCGATCGTCACCTCGGAAGACGTCATGATCTCGGCGGCCGGCATGCTGTCCGTGTTCATCCGCGAACCCGAATTCGTCGGCCAAACCAAGGACAGGCTGGCGACGATCGAGGCAATTCGAATTGTCGAGACCGCGATCCGCGATCCGTTCGACCATTGGCTGGCCGACAATCCGCAGGAAGCCTCGAAACTGCTGGAATGGGTGATCGCGCGCGCCGACGAGCGGGTGCGCCGGCGCCAGGAAAAGGAAGTGTCGCGCAAGAGTGCGGTGCGCAAATTGCGCCTGCCGGGCAAGCTCGCCGACTGCACGCAGAACGCGGCGGCCGGTGCCGAACTGTTCATCGTCGAAGGTGATTCCGCCGGCGGCTCGGCCAAGCAGGCGCGCGACCGCGCCAGCCAGGCAGTACTGCCATTGCGCGGAAAAATCCTCAACGTGGCCAGCGCCGGCAATGACAAGCTGGCCGCCAACCAGCAGATATCGGACCTGATCCAGGCGCTCGGCTGCGGCACGCGATCAAAGTACCGCGACGAGGATTTGCGCTACGACCGCGTCATCATCATGACCGACGCCGACGTCGACGGCGCCCATATCGCTTCGCTGCTGATCACCTTCTTCTACCAGGAAATGCCCGCGCTGGTGCGTGGCGGCCATCTCTATCTGGCGGTGCCGCCGCTTTACTCGATCCGGCAAGGCGGCAAGGTCGCCTACGCCCGCGACGACGCACACAAGGACGAACTCCTGCGCACCGAATTCACCGGGCGCGGCAAGGTCGAACTTGGCCGCTTCAAGGGCCTGGGCGAGATGATGGCCTCGCAGCTCAAGGAGACCACAATGGATCCGAGGAAGCGCACGCTTCTGCGGGTCGATGTGATCGACGCCGAGGCAGCGACGAAGGACGCGGTCGACGCTCTGATGGGCACCAAGCCGGAAGCCCGCTTCCGCTTTATCCAGGAACGTGCCGAATTCGCCGAGACGGAAGTGCTGGATATCTAGCCGCTGGCCAGTTTAGCTTGCGCTTCCGATAAGGAGACCGGCATGTGACCTGGGCGCGGCTGAAGGCCTATTTCGAGACGAGCCTGGCCGGGTGGACGCAGCCGACGCGCTCGGACTGGATTTTCGCCTTGCGCACCGTTTCGGCCGGCCTGATCGCGCTGCTCGCCGCCTATGCCCTCAAGCTCGACCACCCGCAATGGGCGATGATGACGGTGTTCATCGTCGCCCAGCCGGTCGCGGGCATGGTGCTGGCGAAGGGCTTCTACCGGTTGCTCGGCACGCTGGCCGGCGGGCTGGCGGCGATCGGCATCACCACTGTCTTCGGCACCAACCCATGGGTTCTGGTGACGGTGCTCGCCGTCTGGATCGGCATCTGCACCTTCGTTTCCTCACTGCTGCGCAATCCCGAAGCCTATGGTGCGGCTCTTGCCGGCTACACGGCGATGATCATCGGCCTGCCTGCCTTCGGACAGCCGCATCTGGTCGTCGATCTCGCTGTCGCCCGTTGCGCGGAAATCGTGCTTGGCATCGTCTGCGCCGGCGTGACCAGCAGGCTGATCCTGCCGAAACTGGCCAGCGATGCCATCATATCGCGGCTGAAGCGCTGCATTCTTGACCTTGCCACCTATGCCGCAGGGGCCTTCTCGGGAGGTGATACAGCGACACTTTCCGCACTCCATCGCAAACTCGTCGCGGACACCCAGACACTTGGCGAAATGCGCGCCTATGCCAGGCTGGAAGCGCCGAGCTTCGCGCCGCGTGCCCACCCGGTTCGGCGCACCATCGGACAATTGCTCTCGGCCCTGTCGGCGGCACGCGCGCTGCATTCTCACGCCGCGCCGAAAAACGCCGCCCTCATCCCGGTGCGTTCGGAATTGCAGGCCCTTGTCGGCGATCTGGCGGCAAAGCCCGGCGCACTGGACGATACGGCACCCTGGGTGGAACGGCTCGACGCGATCTCGGCCAAGGCCCGGCAACTGCCCGATGCCTCGGTCGACCAGGGCGACGACAGGGTCGGCACCATCACGCGCCTCACCATCGCCGCCGATTTTGCCGAGGCGCTCAAGCAGGTGCTGCGCGGGCTCGATGCCTTGCGCGCGCCGGTCACACGTACCGGCCGCGCCAGCAGGCAGCCTGCGCTGGTGGTGCACCGCGACTACCCCGGCGCATCGCGCAATGCCGTGCGCGCTGCCCTTGCCACCTTGCTGGTCGCGGCCTTCTGGCTGACGACGAAATGGTCCGAGGCAGCGGGTACGGTCATTCTCGTTGCCGTCGTATCCAGCCTTTTCGCCGCTCGCCCCGATCCGGTGCAGGTGTCCTGGGGCTTCTTCAAGGGAACGCTGCTTGCCCTGCCCTTTGCCTTTCTCATAGGCCAGATAGCGTTGCCCGCCCTGCCCGGCTTCGGCTGGTTCGTCCTGTTTGTCGTGCCGATCCTGGTGCCGACGGCGCTGGGCATGGCCAATCCGCGCTATGTCGGCGTGGCCACGGCCTTCGCCATCAACTTCCTCGCTTTCCTCAGTCCGCATCAGGCGATGACCTACGATCCTGGCCCGTTCTTCGCCGGCTCGGCGTCCGTGCTGGTTGGTATCCTGCTGGCCATCGGCGTCTTCATTGCCGTGCTGCCCGCCGATCCGTGGCTCGCGGCAAACCGCATCGTGCGGGCCATGCGCGAGGATTTGGCACGGCTTTGCCTGCACGAGCGCGTGCCGAGGCGTTCAGCCTTCGAAAGCCTCGCCTATGACCGCGTCAACCAGCTGATGCCGCTGGTGCAGAACTCCGGCAGGAAGGGCGAGGCGGTGTTGGGCGGCGGCGTTGCTGCCGTGACGGTCGGCCTGGAGATCCTGAGGCTGCGCGGCACAAACCAAAACCATGCCATCCCGTCCGAAACCGCACTTTCGATCGCCAATTTCCTGAGAGGGCTGGCGCGCGAGCTGCTGTTCCGCGCTCCGGGTGATCCGCAGACAGCGACCGTCGCTGTCGCCCGGCAGTATGCGGCGAGCATCGCCCAGCGCAACGCCACCGGCGACATGCTGCAGATCGCGGCATCCCTGCGCATCATTGCCGCAGCGATGGAGGATTTTCCGGATTTCTTCGCGAAAGACCGAGGCTAAGCCGCCGCTATCGCCAACGCATGGCCGCGTGCGTTTTCGCGCAGCGCGTCGAGATGGATCGACTTGACCAGGGCGGCGAGATCGCCTTCCGCGGATTGCCCGCCCAACTCCTTGAGCATCAGCCAGCTGACTTCCTGCACGCCGGCGACGCGCTTGCCATTGGCGACCTCGCGCCAGATTTTCAGCGCACGCAGGATGATCGTATGCGTTGCCGCAGCCAGGCCCGCGCCGCGGAACAATGCCTGCAAGGCCACATCGTGGCCGCCGGCCAGCAGCGCCCTCACCCGCGGTTCGGACTGCTGGCCGAGTGCCACCAGCGTGGAGCCGAAGAAATCGACCTTGCCATGCGCTATGGTGCGGATGAGGAAGCTCGCGGTGAGATCGCCACGCAGCCTGAGATGCTCGATCAGCGCGGCATGTTCTTCCTGGCGCGTGCCCTCGATCAGCGTCACCGAGGCCTTGACGCAGGCGTCCCGCAGGACGCGATCGGCCCGCGCGGCGCCCATCAATGCCATGACCAGCGGTGAAGTCTTCAATGTCTCGCCGAGCTTTATGAGCAGCATGTGGCGGCAGTCGGCCGGAAGACGGGCGTCCGAAATCAGCGCCTCGCGCACCAGCGGCAGATGCCCATGGCGTTCGGCCATGCGGCGGAAGCTCAGCGACGCGATGTCGGCGCCGCTATTGGCGAGCAGAACCGCGCAGGCTTCCGACTCGCCGATCTCGGCGATTGCCGCCGCCAGCGCCATCGAGACGACAGGCCGGTCGGCGATCAGCTTCTGCGTCGCCTTTTGGCTCGCCGCCACGCGGTTGATCAGATCGGCATCGGTGAGCAGCGGTGAGCGCGCCAGCACCACACCGGCGACTTCCGGCTGGTCGGACGCCAGCGCACTGATGATCTGCAGCGGCGCGTGGTGGCTCATGGAGAGCGCTTCGGCCATCGCCAGCCGCACTTTCGACGAGGCATCGTCGAGCAGCAGCGTCAGCGCCGCCTCGGCGGCGCAGCGGTCCTCGAACGGCAATTCGGAATTGACATAGGCCCGGGCCAGCGCATTGGCCGCGGCTGCGCGCTCGGACACTCTTGCCGTGTAGATCCATTTCAGGAAATGCGAAACAACAACCATGCCCGCCTGCTTACGCCCCTTGCCGGAAGGTTTCCGGCCCCGCTGAAGACGGTAGGCAGAAATGGTTTACGAACGGTTCACCATGTTCATTAACTGGCTTGCGACCACCGGATGCAGCGCCTATCAACCGTCAATCAGCGCAGGAGACTGAAAAATGGCCGGCCTATACCTCGAAGAGTTCGTCGTCGGCCATGTCTTCCGGCACACGCTGCGCAAGACCGTGACCGAGAGCGACAACATGCTGTTTTCGGTGATGACGCTGAACCCGCAGCCGCTGCATATCGACTTCGATTTCGCCGCCAGAAGCGAATGGGGCAAGCCGCTGGTCAACTCCCTGTTCACGCTCGGCCTGATGATCGGCATTTCGGTCAATGACATCACGGTCGGCACGACGGTCGCCAATCTCGGCATGAAGGAAACCACCTTTCCGCATCCGGTTTTCCACGGCGACACCATCCGCGTCGAGACCACTGTCATCTCGGTGCGGGAATCGAAATCGAAGCCGGATCGCGGCATCGTCGAATTCGAACATCGCGCCTACAACCAGCATGGCGACCTGGTCGCCAAGTGCACCAGGCAAGCGATGATGCTGAAGAAGGTCGCCTGATGCGCTCGCTGCTGTTTGTCCCCGGCGATTCCGAGCGAAAGCTGGAAAAAGGATTCGGCGCCGGCGCCGACGTCGTGATCGTCGACCTCGAGGATTCCGTGGCGCCGCAGAACAAGGCGACGGCGCGAGACATTGCGGCACGCTTTATCGCCGAACGCAGGGGGCAAACCAGCTCGGCCATCTATATCAGGGTCAACGACCTGTCGACCGGATTGACGGATGACGATCTTGCCGCGCTCGTACCGGCGAAGCCGGACGGCATCATGCTGCCAAAGTCCAACTGCGGCCAGGACGTGCAGCAGCTCTCGGCAAAACTCAGGGTGCGCGAGGCCGAGAACGGCTTGGCCGACGGCTCGATCAAAATCCTGCCAATCATCACCGAAACCCCGGCGGGTGTGCTCGCCGCCGCGACCTACGCGGGCGCAAGCGCGCGGCTCGCCGGTCTCACCTGGGGCGCGGAAGACCTGTCTGCGGCGGTCGGGGCGCGCACGGCCCGCGACGAGCACGGACGCTACACCGACGTGTTCCGCCACGCTCGCCTGACGACCATCCTGGCGGCCGCAGCCGCGGAGGTCGCGGCGATCGACACCGTGTTCCCGAATTTTCGCGACATGGCGGCCTTCGCCGCGGAATGCGCGGAGGCCGAGCGCGACGGCTTCACCGGCAAGATGGCCATCCACCCCGATCAGGTGCCCGTGATCAACGCCGCCTTCACGCCCTCGGCCGAGGCGGTGAAGCAGTCGGCGGCGATCGTCGCGGCGTTCGAGGCGGCCGGGAATCCCGGCGTCGTCGGCATTGACGGCAAGATGTTCGACCGCCCGCATCTGCGGCTGGCCGAACGGCTGCTGGCACGCGCCAAGGCAGCCGGGCTCTCCGCTTAGTCTGGCGAGCCTTTGCTCGTCAGTCCCGCGCCAGCACGATGATCCGGTCCTCCGGCAGATAGGCCAGCGCTTCCGACCTCAGGGGATTGACGGTGACGCCGCCCAGCGCCCGCTGGTCGGCAACTCCGGCGCGGATGCGCCGGTAGCCTATCGCGATCTCGCCGCGCAGCCGCGCCGATTCCGCGATCGTCCAGAAGGTCAAGGGCTGGTCGATGGCGACATAGTCGGCGACCGGCCGCATGTAGATTTCGGAGCCCTGCTCGTCGAGCAGATCATCGAAGATCGCGGCGAGATATTGGTTCTCGGACGCCTGCGCCAGCATCAGGCTGACCAGCCGGTTGCTGACGACGAAATCTTCGGCCTTGGTCACCGCCGCAAGCTCGCGGTTGCGCACGTCGATCATCTCGCTGACGATGGAGATGTGCAGGCCGGCATCATCGGCGATCTTGCGCAGATGCAGCAGTGTCACCAGCGTGCGCGTGTCGGCCGGCTGCGCGGCCATGGTTTCGCTGTAGCCGAGGACCAGCACGTGGTCGTAGGAAGGCACGTCTAGGCTTGAAAGTGCCGTGCTGCTCGACGTGTCGGTGATGCGGCAGGAAACCTCCAGATTGTCGCCGGCGACCGGCAGTCCGGCAACTTCCTGCTCGAGGCCAGGCGTATCGGCGGCGATGGTCAGGATCGAACCAGGCGCGACATAGCGCGACAGTTCATAGGTGATGATCGGACCGCGCCGGTTCCAGCCGAGGATCAGCGTGCGCTCCGGCTTCGCCTCGACGGGCCGGGGGCCGCGGATCGCCGCCGCATTGATCTTGATCCCATTGCTGCCGAGCCTGATCGCGGCATCGTCCTCGGCGATGATGATGGCGCGCATGTCCTTGCCGATCACCGTATCCGACGGCGGGTTGAGATTGACGCGCCCCTTTTGGTCGCAAAGCCCGATCAGCGCGCAATGCTCATAGGCCATCACCGCCTCGCCGAACGTCTTGCCGGTGAGTTCCGGCTGCGCGGTCGTGTAGATCTCGCAGCCGTCGAAATCGAGCAGCTCCGAATAGACGCCGCTGAGGCCCGACTGCCGGCTCGAATGCACGACGATGCGCGAGATCAGCTGATCGGCCAGCACGAGCTGCACCTCGGACCCGCCGACGACGCGGGCGACCTCGGCATTCTTGCCGTCGCGGATCTCGGCGGCGATGTTGTAGGGGTCGGTGCGCCGGCTTGGGTCGTTGACCAGCGCCAGCACCGTCTTGATGACCTGCGAATCCGGATCGTCACCGTCCGGCGACAGCACGATGACCGACCGCGAGGTCTGCGGATTGACGATGGCGAGATCATAGAGATCGGTCGGATCGCCGCTGCGGCAGATGATGCGCGTGTTGCCCAGTTTGCCGACCTTGGCCGCGATCTCATCCTCCATCGCGACCTTGTCCATATTGGCCATGACGACGATGCGCGGACGGCGACGGCTGGCATTGGCAATGACGAGTTCGGAGATGACGTCGAAGATCGACGGCGACCAGTTGAGGATGATGGTGTGATCGGCCTCCAGCACCCGAGAACGGCCCTTGCGCAATTCGTCGAGCTTGCCGTCGACGCCGGCGCTGAGCACGCCGATGAGGGCCGATACGACGAAGATGCCGGCAAGCGTGACGGCCAGCATGACGAGGCGGAAGGCCCAGCCTGTGTCGCCGCCCATCGTCCCGGAATCGAGCGTGCGCATCAGCGATTCCCAGAACGCCTCGAAGAAATTCAGCGGCTCGCCACCCTCCGGCGCGATGCGGGTCACGGCAAGGAAAGCCGCGGCGGCGATGATGATCAGCAGGGAAACGACTGCAAGCCAGCCGATCAGCGCGATCGGGCCGGCGGCCATGCTCTTGTCAAAGCCGTAGCGCAGCCGGGTTTCCAGCGTGTCTCGTCTCTTCATGCCAGTGGTGCCCCCGCACTATCCCCAAGGTCGATGCGCCAACCCCAACGCATCGCCGAAGCCGCTCTCTTAGCGTGTGTTCGGAGGAAGGGGAATCGTTTTTCGCGGTCACTGCCAAGGAAGCCGCCGTGAGGCGAACCTGACGCGCCGGTCTGGTGCGGCGGCTACCAGACCATCGGGATCAGGCGGTAGCGGACCCGGGTTGCGTAGTCGTCATAGCCGCGCAGGCCGGTGCGCAGGGTCTTCTCCTCAATGAAGGTGCGCATGGCGAGGAGAACGATGAACACGAGCACGGATACCAGCCCCCACCAGGAGCCAAGCAGGAGTGCGGTGCCGGCGAAGAAGAGGATGGCGCCGGCATACATCGGGTGGCGAACGTAGCTGTAGGGTCCCGTGGTGATCACGCGCTGTCCACGTTCGGCCTGGATCTTCACCACGGGTGCCGCGAAACTGTTCTCCAGCATGGTCAGGTAGCAGATCCAGATTCCGACCAGCAGGACCAGCGCGCCGACCGTCTGCGCCCAGAAGGGGACCGCCGACCAGCCGAAACGGAAGTCGAATCCCATGAAGCTCAGCCAGCCGAAGATGCCGATGAGAAGTATGGAGAGCAGGACCTTGTCGGCCGCGGTCTGATTCTTCTGGATGGGAGGGCTCAGCCGCTCGTTCATCAGGCCCGGATCGCGCCGCGCCAGCGCCACGCCCATGGTGAGGCTGAGCCCCACCATCACCATCAGATAGACCCACGCCCCCGGCCAATGCAGCGTTCCGGCCGACAGGAAGAGCAAGGCGCCCATGACGCCGAACCAGATGAATGTCTGAAGCACCAATTTCGCGATCATGATCGACCTTCCACGTTATGCCCCTCGCCCGCATTGGCTGAAACAGACCAATGGTCTATCATACCGACCACTGGTCTGTAATTCAAGCGGACTATCTGATATCCGTGCTGGACGGGAACGACCGTCGCGTGCAGAAGGTTTCGTCATGCCCCGTGTCATCAAGCATCCAGAGATCAGGCGAGAAGACATTCTGGACCATGCCCAGGCCCTGTTCCTGACGCAGGGCTACGACAGAGCGAGCCTCAACGACGTGATTGCCTCCGCCGGCATCTCGAAGGGCGCCTTCTATCACTACTTCCCCTCCAAGGAGGCTCTTCTGGAAGCCTTGGCTGACCGTTTCGCGCGGCAGGCACTGGCTGGGGTCCAGGGTATACTCGACGATCCCGGCCTCGACCCACTTGGCCGGCTGAACAGCCTGCTCAGCCAGTCGCGGCAGGCCAAGATCGAGACCGCGGCGGAGGCCTGGGCTCTTTTCGAAACGATGTTCCGGCCGGAGAATCTGGTGCTTTTCCACCGCATCAACCTGGCAGCCAACGCGTCGTTTTCGCCCCTGCTGGTCAAGATCATCCGGCAAGGTGTCGAAGACGGCACCTTCAGGACCTTCGATCCGGAGGGTGTCGCCGATATCGTCATGCAGTTCGGCTTGGCCACGCACGATGTCGTCGCCAAGGCGATCGCCGGCGGTAGCGACGCCGATATGGAGGTCGCGATCAAAGTCCTGGAACAACGCGTCAGGCTCTACGAAATCGCTCTCGATCGCATCCTCGGCCTTCCCGACGGCAGCATTCGGATCGGGGAACCCGGCTATATCAGAGCCGTCATGACGGCCCGACGGAAAGCCGACAAGGCGCGGTGACTTGCCAGGTCCAGAAACCTACTCCTTGCTCCAGCGTGGCCGGCGCATCGAGAAGACCTCATTGACGCAGGCGTAGTCCATGTAGCCGAGCCGAGCCACATTGCCAGCCTTGATGATGTCGAACAGGCCATCTTTCAGGAAGGCGTCGTCAATGTGCACGCCGACCACCTCACCGGCGACAACGACGGCGCTCGTCGGCGTTCCATCCAGCGCCTTAGGGCGAAACACCTCCGTCACCCGGCATTCCAGCGCGGCAGGCGCGGCCGCCACGCGCGGTGGCTTCACGAGACGCGAAGGCGCCATGGCGAGATCGGCATAGACGAACTCGTTGACGCCGCGCGGCGCGTTGACGGACGTATAATTCATCTTCTCCGCGAGATCGCGGCTGACCAGATTGGCGACGAACTCGCCGGTCTCCTGGGCAAAGGTGGCGCTGTCCTTCTCGCCCTCCGAGGAGAACCAGACGATGAACGGCCGCGTCGAAACAGCATTGAAGAAGGAGTATGGCGCCAGGTTGATCTCGCCTGCCCCGTTCAGCGTCGATATCCAGCCGATCGGCCGCGGCGCCACGATCGCCTTCGACGGATCGTGCGGCAGCCCGTGTCCCTTGGGCGGCTCGTAGAACATTCAGCCTGCCCAGGCTCCTGAGTAGTCGGCATAGAGCTTTGCCGGATCGGGCCGTGGCCGCTCCGGCGCCGGGCCGGCATAGGAGCCGATATGGATGAAACCGACGACGCGCTCCTGCGGCGCCAGTCCGAGGATCGCCCTGCCCTCCGCCACGTCGGAATACCAGTTGCTGATCATGTTGGTGCCATATCCCAGCGCATTGGCTGCGATCATAAGGTTCATCGCCGCCATGCCGCCGGACAGGAACATCTCCCATTGCGGGATCTTGGGGTTCTCTTTCGGCACCGACACCACGCCGATCACCAGCGGCGCGCGGGAAAAGCGCGCCAGTTCCTGGTTGCGGCGGCCCTCGGGCAGCGGCCCTTCCCGCTGTTCGGCAAGCGTCGCCAGCTTCCTGCCGATCTCGATGCGGGCATCGCCGCGATAGAGGATGAAGCGCCAGGGCTCGAGCCGGCCATGGTCAGGCACGCGCGTGGCGGCGGCGATCATCGTTGCGATATCGGCGTCGCTCGGCGCCGGCTCCTTGAGGTCCGGAATCGGCGCTGAATTTCGGGTCAGCAGGAAGTCGATGATCGGCGACGCCATGGGCGCAAGTCTCCTGAACACTCTGTTTTGAGCTGAAGCGCACCATCGGGAATTCGGGCGGCTCGGGCAAAGGCGCGCAAGCGCCGGCTGAAGAGTCTATCGATCGGACTCTTAAGCCTTGAAATTGCCACCGCCATGGGCTTCAACGCAAGGCATGTTTGAGGGGCGACTGCGTCTTTTCCTGGTCTGGCTCTGCGCCGCGCTGTTCCTGCTGCCGGTCTCCCTGGCTGCTGGGCAGGAAAAGGACGGCGTCAGCGACCTGAAACTCCCCGGAATTTCGAGCTACGCGACGCCAAAGAGCGAAGCCCCGCTGGCGCTCGGCGGCGGTGGCGCCATCACTTTGTCGGCGCAGCTGACCGACAAGGGCACCGATATCACCCGCGGCCTCGTCTGGCGTGTCTTCAAGCCCGAAGCCGTCAACGGCAAATTGCCGATGGTCGCCTCCGCGCATGGCGGCAGCGCCGTCTTCCAGCTCGAACCCGGCAGCTATCTGGTCCATGCCTCCTATGGCCGCGCCGGCGCCACCAAGCGCATCACTGTCGGCAAGGAAGCCAAGCGCGAAAGCCTGGTGCTCGACGCCGGTGGCCTGAAGCTCGATGCGGTCCTGTCCGGCGGCGTGCGCATTCCCCCGAAAAAACTGCGCTTCTCGATCTATGAGGGCACCGCCGAGGCCAATGGCGACCGCGCGCTGATCATTCCCGATGTCGAACCCAACAGCGTCGTGCGGCTCAATGCCGGCATCTACCATGTCGTCTCGACCTACGGTGCGGTCAATGCGGTGATCCGCTCCGACATTCGCGTCGAGGCCGGCAAGCTGACGGAAGCCACTGTCGAGCATCATGCCGCCGAGATCACCATGAAGCTGGTGCGCGAAGCCGGTGGCGAGGCCATCGCCGACACGTCATGGTCGCTGCTGAACGAATCCGGCGATCCGATCAAGGAGACCGTCGGTGCCTTCGCCTCGATGGTGCTTGCCGAGGGCGACTACACCATCATCGCCAAGAACCGCGACCGCATCTATCAGAAGGATTTCACGGTCGTGGCCGGGCAGAATCAGGAAATCGAGGTTCTGGCGACCGAAGCGGCGGCCATGGACCCCGAAGAAGGCGCGGACTAGCCTCCGCTGCGAATTCTCTAGCTTTCAGGCGGCCAGCTTGGTCCGCGCGGGCAGGAAGGGAATCCGGCGGCGCGGCACCTGCGGTGCCAGGTCGAACACACCGCGGTAAAGCCGGTCGAGCAATGCCTTGCGGTCGCGCAGCGGCTCCAGTTCGCTCCAGCTCAGAACGTCGCCGACGCGCACGTCGATCGCCTTGCCGGACAGCCGCGCGAATTCGTGGATGAGCATCGAAAGGCGCAGCGTCAGCGAAGCCTTGCCGACGAATTTGGCCACGCGGCCATCGCGCTCGGCCATGTTCATCGGCCCGCTGACCAGATGGAACAGCCTGCCATTCTGTCCGGAGAAATGCATCGGAATGACGGACGCCTTGGCATCCTGCACCAGACGCGCCGGAAACATCTTCCATGGCAGGTCGCGCGCCCGGCCAAAGCCTTTCGGCGCGGTGGCGACACCACCGGCGGGGAACACCACGATGGTGACACCCTCCTTCAGCAGCCGTACCGCCTCGTGGCGCACGGCCATGTTGTTCTTCAGCGCTTCCTTGGTCTCGGAAAAGTCGATCGGCAGCGAATAGGGCTCCATCTCGCGGATCTTGAGCAGATCCTTGTGGATCATCACCCGGAACGGCCGCCCCAACTGCTCCGCCAGCGACAGCACGGCAATGCCGTCGCCAATGCCGAACGGATGGTTGGCCACGATCACCAGCGGTGTGTCCGGCAATGGTGCGGGCGGCCATTGGTCGGCGGTGCGGATCCGCACGTCGATCAGGTCGAGCATGCGGCTGAACACGCGCTCGCCTGATGGCACCACCTGGCGGCGCCAGAAATCATAGAGCGCGGCATAGCGGTCGCGCCCCGACAGGCCTTCAATGGAATGGATGACCCAGCGCGTCAGTGCCGGCTGTCGCGGATTGGCATAGGAAAGCTCGGGAAACGGTTTTTCGCGCGTCTTCAGCTTGAGCATGAGGGCTCGTTACAAGGTTGGCGTGACAGAGATATGAAAATGGCGGTGGATCGCTCCACCGCCATTCCTGGGAACTATCGGATCAGGCCGCGCGTTTGCGCCTGCGGTCCGGCGTAACGGCCTCTTCGGTCAGTTGCGCGATCGCCTCGGCGAGGCCAAGCGATTCCTGGTCACGCGAGCCGAGCCGGCGGATGTTGACCGTCTGTTCCTCCGCCTCGCGTTTGCCGCACACGAGGATGACCGGCACCTTGGCCAGCGAGTGTTCGCGGACCTTGTAGTTGATCTTCTCGTTGCGCAGATCGGCTTCCGCCAGCAGACCGGCGGCCTTCAGCTTTGCCACCACCTCGGTCGCGTAGCTGTCCGCCTCCGATGTGATCGTTGCCACCACCACCTGCAGCGGCGCGAACCACAGCGGGAAATGGCCGGAATAATTCTCGATCAGGATGCCGAGGAAGCGCTCCATCGAACCGCAGATGGCGCGGTGCACCATGACCGGCTGCTTCTTCTCCGAATCCGAGCCGATATAGAAGGCGCCAAAGCGTTCCGGCAGGTTGAAATCGACCTGCGTGGTGCCGCATTGCCATTCGCGGCCGATGGCGTCCTTCAACACATATTCGAACTTCGGCCCATAGAAGGCGCCCTCGCCCGGATTGATCGAGGTCTTGATCCGGTTGCCGGACTGCGTCCTGATCGTCTCCAGCACGCTGCCCATGATCGCCTCGGCATGATCCCAGGCCTCGTCGGTGCCGACGCGCTTGTCCGGCCGCGTCGACAGCTTGACGCTGATTTCGTCGAAACCGAAATCAGCATAGGTCGACAGGATCAAATCGTTGATGCGCAGGCATTCCGACGCCAGCTGCTCCTCGGTGCAGAAGATATGCGCATCATCCTGCGTGAAGCCGCGCACACGCATGAGCCCATGCAGCGCGCCCGACGGTTCGTAGCGATGCACATTGCCGAATTCCGCAAGTTTTACGGGCAGATCGCGATAAGACTTCAACCCATGCTTGAAAATCTGCACGTGGCCAGGGCAGTTCATCGGCTTCAGCGCGAAGACGCGGTCGTCGTCGGTATCGTCGCCGGCAACCGTCACCTTGAACATGGCGTCGCGATACCAGCCCCAATGGCCCGACGTTTCCCACAGGCTCTTGTCGAGCACCTGCGGCGCGTTGACCTCCTGATAGCCCTGCTCGTCGAGGCGGCGTCGCATGTAATTGACCAGGTTCTGGAACATCTTCCAGCCCTTGGCGTGCCAGAAGACAACGCCCGGCCCCTCTTCCTGGAAATGGAAGAGGTCCATCTCCCGCCCGAGCTTGCGGTGGTCGCGCTTCTCGGCCTCCTCCAGCATCGTCTGGTAGGCTTCGAGCTGCGCCTGGTCGGCCCAGGCCGTGCCGTAGATGCGCGTCAGCATCGGGTTGTTCGAATCGCCGCGCCAATAGGCACCGGCCACCTTCATCAGCTTGAAGGCGTTGCCGATCTGGCCGGTCGAGGCCATGTGCGGGCCACGGCAGAGATCGAACCAGTCGCCCTGGGCATAGATCTTGAGGTCCTGATCCTCGGCAATGGCGTCGATCAATTCCAGCTTGTAGCGCTCGCCCTTGTCGGCGAAGACCTTTTTCGCCTTGTCGCGCGACCAGACTTCCTTGGTGAACGGCTTGTTGCGCGCGATGATCTCGCGCATCTTCTTCTCGATCACCGGAAAGTCGTCCGGTGTGAACGGCTCGTTGCGGGCGAAGTCGTAATAGAATCCGTTCTCGATCACCGGACCGATGGTCACCTGCGTTCCCGGCCACAATTCCTGCACGGCCTCCGCCAGCACGTGCGCTGTGTCGTGGCGGATAAGCTCGAGAGCGCGCGCATCGTCGCGGGTGATGATCTCGACCTTGCCGGACTTGCCGAGCGGGTCGCTGAGGTCACGCACGGTGCCGTCAATAGCGTAGGCGACGGCCTTCTTGGCCAGCGACTTCGAGATCGATTCGGCAAGGCCGGCACCGGTCATCGCCGCGTCGTAGTCGCGGACGGAGCCATCGGGAAATGTCAGGGAAACGGAATTCAGCATATGGTTCTCCTATCCAGTCCCGCAAACGAGCGCGGGTGGTTGAAATGTATGTCACCCAAAAATGTATGATGGTCCCGGGGTTACGACATACAGAAGATAAAGCCGGATGCGCCAAATCACATGGACAAACGGCAGCGCGCGGGTTTTAGAGGCAGTGCCGGGCCAGGTAAAGAGTGCTGACTGGCCGGCCGTCAGGAAATGTCGGCAGTGATGTCGCAGCCCTCCGCCCAGGCTTGCGAACATCCCCGCAATCGTCTGGAATTGCCGATATGGAAAACGCAACACCCAGCCGAACCGCCCTTGGCGTCGCCCGCATGAGGGCTCTGCATCAATTTTCACCGCAGGCAGGGTTGTTTCGCGATCCCTACGCGATCGCGATTCTGGGTGAAGCCGCTCCCGCGGCGCGCGAGCTTGAACAGGAAGACGAGCGCCGCCGGCGCATGCGCCTGTTCGTGGCAGCGCGCGCCCGCTTCGCCGAGGACTGGCTGGCGGCGGCGGTGCATCGCGGTGTCCGCCAACTCGTCGTGCTTGGCGCCGGCCTCGACACGTTTTCGCTGCGCAATCCGTATCCCGACCTCAGCGTGTTCGAAGTCGATCACCCGGCCACGCAAGCCTGGAAACGCAAATGCATTGCCGACAACGGCCTCGCCGAGCCAGCCGCCACCAGATTCGTGCCGGTCGATTTCGAGCGGCAAAGCCTGTCTGCGGAACTGGCCGCGGCAGGCTTGCAGTCGACCGCGCCGAGCTTCTTCATCTGGCTGGGGGTCGTTCCCTACCTGACGAAGGAAGCGATCTTCAAAACCTTGTCCTGGATAGCGAGTGTCCCCGGCTCGGAGGTCGTGTTCGACTACAGCGAACCGGCTGCGAACCGCGGCGCGGCTGGACAGGCGGCGCTGGCCTTCCATGCGGCCCGCGTCGCATCTGTCGGGGAGCCATGGATCAGCTTCTTCGTGCCGGCCGAGCTGGCGAAATCCATGGGCGAGCTCGGCTTCGACGAGATTGAAGATATCGAGAGCGGCGATATCGCCGCCCGTTTTTCCGAGGCCCCGAAGGAAATGACGAACAATTCCGGCGGCCACATCATCCGCGCGCGCCGGAGCATCTGAGCGACCTATTTCACCAGCAGTGGCAGGTCTTTCAGAAACGCCGCCCGCGTTTTGAGGCCTTTTGGCATATCGGTGCGGGTGGCATCGACAACAAGGCGGGCAAAGACGATCTGCTGGCCGTCCTTTTTCGCCCAGCCGACGAACCAGCCGAGCGAACGCTTGTCCCTGATCTTGTCGGCATCACTGGCCAGCCTTGTGCTGCCGGTCTTGCCTTGCACCGTCCAGCCTCCGGCCTGGAACGTCGGGATGATGGCTGACGTCATGTCGTAGGCCTTGGCCGAGACCGGCAATTTGCGCGCCAGCAGCTTGCGCAGGAAATCGACCTGCTCGACCGGCGTGATCTTGAGCGAGGAGTTGACCCAGGAATGGGTAAGCCCGTCATTCTTGCCGGGATTGCCGGAAACGTCTTTGTTGCCATAGTCGAGTTTCGAGACATAGCCGGCAAAGCTCTCGGGTCCAAGCTTGCGAGTGATTTCACGCGAATACCAGAGGATCGAATCCTTCTCCCAGATCGTCGGGTCGACTGTCTTCTGGTCCCGCTTCACGGCCGCGAACTCTGGCTTGTAGTCCCAGCTCGGCGTGTGCTCGTCGCCCAGGATGCCGGCGTCATAGCCGATCAGCGAAAGCGGCACCTTGAACGTCGAGGCCGGGCTGAACCGCTGGTCGCAGGTGCCGTCCTGGTAAAGCACCTTGCCGCTCGCCGCATCGGCAATGAGGGTGCACTGCACATCTCCAAGCGGCGCCGATTGCGCGCGCATCGGGAACCCCAGCAACCAGGCGAGCAGGAAGAGGACTCCAGCCAGGATAAAGGGAAGACGGTCGATGTTACGCATTGATGCTCGCTCCAGAAGGGTGTTCGCGAGCGGGCTTAGCGAGGTCTCTTGTCTCGATTTTGTCTCAAATGCGCAGTTGTTGTGCAGGCTGGCGTTAACCCTACCAGTTCGTAAAGAACGAGACGCCCGCGCAAAACCCGTCAGGTGCGATCAGCCCTTTGCTTCGCCACGCTTCTTGCCGATCCGCCAGTATCGCCACGGCATGAACCAGACGTAGCGATCCGCCAGCAACTCCGGCACGAGGTCGACACCGTGCGTGCCGAACGGCCCGCAGCGCAGCACCCTGAAAAACCCCATCCAGCCGCCGGCCCACAGGCCGTGGCGGGCGATCGCCTCATGCGCGTATTCGGAACAGGTCGGCAGATGCCGGCAGGAATTGCCGACAAAGCCGGACAGCGTCAGCTGGTAGAGACGCACGAGCGAAGTGCCGACGAGACGGCCAGGCGTCTTGCGCCACGGGCCGGGCCAGTTGCGCCCTCGCCCCGGCGGTCTGACAGTATGGGCATGCCCGTGCGGGTCGTGCACCGCAGTCTCCGTATCGCGTTTCCCGTGCGATAGATGTGAGCTTCGTCGGGAGAACGCAATCCCTCCCCCGTGCTGTCATGGGCGGGAGCGACGAGACGGCAGCCTGTCAACCGGAGGCGCCCAGCGGCCGTTGCGGACAGGCTCCTCGCCGCACTTTGCATGGTGGCTTTCGTCACACCATTGGAATGTTGCGATCCGCATGACATCGCCAAGGATGCTCAGGAACTGGATCATGGTCGGTCTCCTTTGACGCGATTAGATCGCCGCTGGCCTTGGCCTTCAAACGAGTATAATTTCCACTTCGGATAATCCTGGGTTATGCGAATGAAGCGCGGGCGGCTGCCGTTGACTGCATTGAGAAGTTTCGAGGCGGCGGGCCGGCACCTGAGCTTCAGCAAGGCCGCAGAGGAGCTTTTCGTTTCCCAGGCGGCGATCAGCCGCCAGATCCGCGAACTTGAAACCTTCCTGCGCCAGCCCTTGTTCGAACGTCACCATCGCCGCGTCGAACTGACCGACACCGGCCGCCGGCTGCTCGCCCAACTGGTCAGGAGTTTCGACGACATCGACAAACTGCTTTCGGAATTGGTCGCCGCCCCCGCGCAATCCGTGGTTCGCGTCAGCGTCGAGCCGTCGCTTGCCTCCGTCTGGCTGGTGCCTCGGCTCAACCGGTTTCGCCAGTTGCGGCCCGATATCGACGTGTCCCTCGAAGTCGATGCCAGGCTGATCGAATTCCGCAGCGATCAGCCCGAGCTTGCCTTGCGCTTCAGCGCAAAGGCGACCTCGTGGCCGCGCAACCAGGCGGAGCGGCTTGCCTCCACAGTCGATTCTCCGGTTTTGTCGCCGGCGCTGCTCGCCTCGGGCCCTCCCCTCGAAAAGCCGATCGACCTTGCCCGCTACACACTTTTGCATGAGGAGAATCGCCAGGGCTGGACGCGCTGGTTCGAAGCCGCCGGCGTGCCGGCCGATGCCGTGCCCGCGCGCGGGCCGATGCTGGCGGATATATCGCTTTCAAAGCAGGCCGCCCTGCTCGGACATGGCGTGGCGTTGGGCGATCTCTTGCAGATCGGCAACGAGCTCGAAACCGGCGCGCTGGTCAAGCCGTTCGACATCGACGTTGCGTCCGGCGGCTACTGGCTGGTGGCCAGGAGCTTGAAGGAGCTTTCCGAGCCGGCCGCAGCGTTCGCCGACTGGATCCGAAGTGAATTTGCCTCAAGCAGACGGACATTGGAAGCAAAGGTCTAAGCCGGTTTCCGGGCCGGGGCTCCCGCTACTTTGCGTTCTTGTATTTATCGAGAAGCTTGTCGATGTCGTTTACCCCGACTGCTGGACGCCCGCCCGACGTGTCCTGTGCCGGGTGGAATGTGAGGACGACCTCGCGCCACAGATCGTAGTGCGCCGCATAGGACGTCAGGCCGGGAAACGGCGCACAACGCTTGATGGCCCGGACGGCAGCCTCGGCGACCTTGTCCGGCTGTGGTGTGACAGGATCGAGGATTTTTGGCGGACCGGCGAGAGAGCCGTCCTTGTTCAGGCTGATCCGGACGCGCGCAACACTCGTGGCATTTGCAGGCACTGCCCAACAGGTCTGGATAGCCTTCATGAGATAGTCGTGGATATCCCGCGTGACTGCCACGTCGGCCCGGCTCGAGCCACAGCCTGACATGAGTGCGCCGGCAAGGCTCCAGACGAACACCAGGCCATGAAAGGGTCGGTGTCGCGGGCTGCCGCGAAGTCCGCGCATCGTCAGAACGGGAAATGGCAAGATCAGGCCGCCTGTTCGGCGCGCTTCTTCTCGATTTGGCCGATGGCGTCGACCACGGCGTCAAAGGTCAGCATGGTCGAGGCGTGCCGTGCCTTGTAGTCGCGCACCGGCTCCAAATATTTGAGGTCGGCGAAGCGCCCTTCCGGCGGCGCGCCATTCTCTTTCAGCATCTTCAGCATGGCGTCGCGCACCGTGCGCAATTCCTCGGCGCTCGCGCCGACGACATGCTGCGCCATGATCGAGGACGACGCCTGGCCGAGCGCGCAGGCCTTCACGTCATGGGCAAAGTCGGTGACCACGCCGTCCTCCATCTTGAGATCGACGGTAACGGTCGAACCGCACAGCTTGGAATGCGCCTTGGCGGTCGCGTCCGGATGCTCGAGCCGGCCGATTCGGGCGATGTTTCCGGCAAAACCGAGAATTTTCGCGTTGTAGACTTCGTTGATCATTATTTTCCAATCCGTCGCCGCCAAGCGAACAGCGATTGCCGCTGCTGCGTCTTCCTTTCGCTCGCTACGACCTTATATAATGCTGGCAGTCCGGTAACGACAAGGCGATCAGCGCCCCTGTCCTGGCCGGGAAGTTCACGCCGCTTACGGGGCTGGAAACGGGGCGAGTTTCCGACACCGAAAGGTCGTGGTCCGTTCAACTCGTTCCTCCTTGGAGAGGAACTACGGGAGACGCCTTTTATGGATGCCGTCATCAAGAAACTCATGCCCCAGTCCGTCTACATGGAAAAGCCGGTCACCGACCGGCCGAGCGAGGCCGAGGTCGAGGCCGCCGTGCGCACATTGCTGCGCTGGACCGGCGACAATCCGGACCGCGAGGGGCTGATCGACACACCCAAGCGCGTGGCCAAGGCCTACCGCGAAATGTTCGGCGGCTACGACATGTGCCCGGCCGATGAACTCGGCCGCACCTTCGAGGAGGTCGCCGGCTACGACGATCTCGTCATCGTCAAGGATATCCAGTTCCATTCGCATTGCGAGCACCACATGGTGCCGATCATCGGCAAGGCGCATGTCGGCTATCTGCCGGATGGCAAGGTCGTCGGCCTGTCCAAGATCGCGCGGGTCGTCGATATCTTCGCCCATCGCCTGCAGACGCAGGAAGCTCTGACCGCGCAGATCGCCGGCGTCATCCAGGATGTGCTCAACCCTCGCGGCGTCGCCGTCATGATCGAGGCCGAGCACATGTGCATGGCCATGCGCGGCATCCGCAAGCAGGGCTCCACCACGCTCACCTCCACCTTCACCGGCGTTTTCAAGGACACGCCCGAGGAGCAGGTTCGTTTCGTCACCATGGTTCGCGGCGGCGGGGCATAACGTCTAGGCCGATATCGCTAGGCCATGATCCTGAAAAACGCGGACCGGTTTTCGGGTAAGATCATGGTCAAACAGGAAGATACACCGGCGATGTCGGCACTGGAATTTCCCAAAACTCCATCAGACAAGAAAGCCCTGGAGGAAGGCGCGGTGTTTTCGCCGCGCTTCGACGCCGCCGGCCTTGTCACCGTCGTCGTCACCGATGCCCAAGACGGCATGCTGCTGATGGTCGCGCATATGAATGCGCAAGCCTTGGCGCTGACACTGGAAACCGGCATCGCCCACTACTGGTCGCGCTCGCGCAACGCGCTTTGGAAGAAGGGCGAAACCTCGGGCAATTTCCAGCATGTCGTCGAGATGCGCACCGACTGCGATCAGGATGCATTGTGGCTGCGCGTCAAAGTGTTGGGCCACGACGCAACCTGTCACACCGGCCGGCGTTCATGCTTTTATCGGACGGTGGGACTCGTCGACGGCAAGGGGACACTTGTTGACGACGGCAGCAAGCCGCTGTTCGATGCGGAATTCACGTATCGGAAGCCATCGTCTTGAACCATCTGCCTCACACCAACCACACAGATTCATCATTTCGATACGGCCTGTCCGTATATTAGTCTTGGGACAAGGGAGATCATGATGCTCGAGTGGGCGTCATTGCGTAACAGACCAGATGTCAGGGAGGCCAACGGCCTGACCTCTTCCGGCGGCGCGTCCGAAACGAAATCTCCCAAGAAAACAGCCATTTCGCTCGCTTTGGGCGGCGGTTGCGCAAGAGGCTGGGCTCATATCGGCGTGCTGCGCGCGCTCGATGAAGCCGGCATCGAAGTTTCGATGATCGCCGGCACCTCGATCGGCGCGCTGGTCGGCGGCTGTTATCTCGCCGGCAAACTGGATGAGCTGGAAGAGTTCGCCCGCAGCCTGACCAAGCGGCGCATTTTCGGCCTGCTCGATCTCAATCTGCGCGGCAGCGGCCTGTTCGGCGGCTTGAAACTCGATGCCCGTCTGCGCGAGCATGTGGCGGGCGTCCGTTTCGAAGACCTGCCAAAACCCTTCGTCAGCGTCGCATCGGAAATCCGCACCGGCCACGAGATCTGGCTGTCGCACGGCTCGCTGATCACGGCCATGCGCGCGTCCTACGCATTGCCTGGCGTGTTCGAGCCGGTGAATTGCAACGGCCGCATGCTGGTCGACGGCGCGCTGGTCAATCCGGTGCCGGTATCGGTTTGCCGCGCCTACGAGCAGCCGCTCGTCGTGGCGGTCAACCTTCACTACGACCTGTTCGGCCGCGCCGCCGTGATCAAACACAGCGCCGGCGAACTTGTTGTCGAAAAGGACGCGCCGCGCCCCGGCCATGTCGGCACCGAGCACCAGACGCATCAGACCCGCCTCGGCATCACCGGCGTCATGGTCGAGGCTTTCAACATCATCCAGGACCGCATCTCGCGCGCCAGGCTGGCGGGCGATCCGCCAGATATGTCGCTGCAGCCCAAACTCAGCCATATCGGCCTCACCGAATTCCATCGCGCCGACGAGGCGATCCAGCTCGGCTATCAGGCGACGATGGCCCAGATCGGCGAACTGACCCGGCTGCAGACCGTTCTCGCCTGAGGCCAGCCGCTGTCCGAAACACCGTCCGTTGCGTCCCATCGACGGAGTGGTGCTGCACCCTTGAAGCGTTGGCGGCCTTTTCATTTGCCTGTTGTGTGAAAAACTGATTGCAAAACGCAATTGGTTATGCTGGCCTGTGCTGCTTATACGGAGGCGCCAATGGCCAGGCTCGTTTATTCCATGCTCACCTCTTTGGACGGCTATATCGCCCGATCGGACGAGGACATAGCACTGCCAGTGCCGGAGACAGAATTGCATCAGCATTTCAATGACATGATGAGGCTAGCCTCAGCAGTCCTTGCCGGGCGGCGGATGTACGAGACGATGCGCTTCTGGGACAGCCCTGAGCGCGAGACCGGCTCCACCGAGGTCGAGCGGGACTTTGCCCGCGCATGGCGAGAGACACCGAAGATCGTCTTCTCGACCACGCTTCGGCAGGTCGGGCCCAATGCCCGGCTGGTGAACGGCGATGCCGAGACCGCAGTGAGATCGCTCAAGTCAAAGACGGATGGCCTCGTCATCCTCGGCGGCGCAGACCTTGCCGCCGGTCTGGCACGAGCAGGGCTTATCGATGAATACCGGCTGTACATGCACCCGGTCGTGCTGGGGGGCGGCAAGCCGTACTTCCAGTCCGGCCTGTCGCTGAGGCTGAAACCGCTTGGCAGGGAAAGCCTGCCCCAGGATGTGACGCTAATGCGTTATGCGCCGGCCAACCAAGCTGCATAGATACTGACGCGGCTACGCTCGCGCCGCATCGACAATGCGGAATTGCACCGTGCGGTTGCCGTTCCAGTAATTACCAGACAGCGAGCCGGCGACATGCACGCTCTTGCCACGGTTCTTGAACAGGAATTCGCCAAGCACCGTATCGACGGCACGAAAGGCGATCGCCTGGATACGGCCGCCGCTGTCCGACTGCAATTCACAGCGTATATGGTTGGTGCCGACCGGCCTGGCGTCGGCCAGCCGATGGCGCGGCAGCACGAAGACCGGCGCGACGTGGCCGGCGCCAAAGGGGCCGGCCTTTTCCAGCGCGTCGAGCAGGCTGACCGTCGCGCCTTCGGCCGCAAGCGCGCCATCGATCGCCAGGCTCTCCTCGTCCTGTAGCCGAAACACGTCGGCAGCCGCCCGTTCCTCGAAGAACGCCCTGAGTTCGCCGAGCCTGGCGCGCTCCACAGTGATGCCGGCCGCCATGCCATGACCACCGCCCTTGACGATCAGCCCGACATCGGCGGCTTCGCGCACCAGCCGGCCGAGGTCGAAGCCCGACACAGAACGGCCCGAACCGGTGCCGATGCCCACAGCGTTGAAGGCAATGGCGAAAGCCGGCCGGCGCGCATGATCCTTCAGCCTCGAGGCGAGCAGGCCGACAATGCCGGGATGCCAGTTGTTGCTGGCGGTGACGACGATCGCCGGGCCGCTGCCACCGGCAAGCTCGGCATCGGCCTCGGCGCGCGCCGCGGCCAGCATCTCCTGCTCCATCAGCTGCCGCTCCTGGTTCAGCCGGTCGAGCGTCTCGGCGATGGTCCGCGCCTCGACCGGATCGTCGGTCGCAAGCAGCCGGCTGCCAAGCGCCGCATCGCCGATGCGCCCGCCGGCATTGATGCGTGGCCCGATCAGATAGGCGAGATGGAAGGTGCTGACCGGCTCGCCAATGCGCGATACCCGCGCCAATGCGGCCAAGCCTTCATTCTTCTGCTGGCGCGCCATTTGCAGGCCTTTGACGACGAAGGCACGGTTGACGCCGGTGAGCGGCACCACATCGCAAACGGTCGCCAACGCCACGAGATCGAGCAGCGAAAGCAGGTCTGGCGGCGCGACATCGCTCAGGCCACGCAGGATTTTCGCGGTCTGCACCAGGGCGAGGAACACGACACCGGCGGCACACAGATGCCCCTGCCCGGAAAGATCGTCGTCACGGTTTGGATTGACCACCGCAATCGCGGCCGGCAACGCGCCGCCGACCTGATGGTGGTCGAGCACCACGACATCGGCGCCGGCTTCGTTGGCGGCATCGACGGAAATGGCACTGTTGGTGCCGCAATCGACGGTGACGATCAGCGTCGCGCCGCGCGACACGAGTTCGCGCATGGCATCGGGATTGGGACCGTAACCCTCGAAGATACGGTCCGGAATATAGATTTCCGACGGTATGGAGAAATGTGCCAGAAACCGCTTCAGCAAGGCCGACGAGGCGGCGCCATCGACATCGTAGTCGCCGAAGATCGCTACCTTTTCCCGCGCCATCACCGCCGCCGCGATTCGGGTTGCGGCCTTGTCCATGTCGGTCAGCGACACCGGATTGGGCAACAGGTCGCGGATCGTCGGATCGAGGAAGCGCTCAGTCTCGTCGGCGGTAACGCCGCGTCCGGCCAGAACGCGCGCGACGATGTCGGGCACGCCATGACCTTGCGCGATGGCAAGCGCGACCATGTCCTGCCGTTCGGTCAGCCGGTGCTCCCAGGAGAGACCGGTCGCCGACTGCCTGACATCGAGGAAAAGGCGCCTTTCGCCCATTATGCGCTTTGCCAATTCATGGTCGGCCGCAGGATAGAGCATGTCGCGCAAAAATGTGCAGCGGTTTTGGGCTAACGACATGCGCGGACAACAGCCTAAAGTGCTGCGCGTGAACGCGACGCGCTTTAGGGCCAAAGACGGGCAAAACCAGGTGGTTCGCGGCGGGTGGCGTCGCAGGAGAATTCAAGACAAACCACGCTTTCCGCTTTTCAGCCAGGCGCGCCTGATCCATTCGTCGGCGGCGTCGCCCATTGTCTTGTCCCGACCGTCCTTTAGCCAGGCCATGAAAGGCCGATCGAACCTGAACGTATCGCCGCATTCGCGGGGTGAAATAGCGGCGCACATTCTGGGTGTTGCGATAGGATTTCGTGATGGGCGCGGCACACGAAATCGGATCCGCGTGCCAGTCGAACACATTCATCGTCAATCCTTGCGCCGCCAGGGTTCAGATGCAGCCAAGGGCTAGCAACTGCGGTGCGGCTTCGCAAGGAGGCCTAGAACTTATCCAGATCCTGATGCCGCGCCTTGATCTCGCGCACGGTCCGCGACGATGAGCGCAGTACGATGGTGTGGGTGGTGATATAGGTGCGGCCGAACTTGACGCCGGCCAGCATGTTGCCGTCGGTGACGCCGGTCGCCGCGAACAGCACGTCGCCGCGCGCCATGTCTTCCGCATGGTAGATCCGCTTCGGATCGGAAATGCCCATCTTGGCGGCGCGCGCGACCTTGTCCGGCGTATCGAGGATCAGCCGGCCCTGCATCTGGCCGCCGGTGCAGCGCAATGCGGCCGCGGCCAGAACGCCTTCCGGGGCGCCGCCCGTGCCGAGATAGAGGTCGATGCCGGTCTCCTCCGGGTCGGTGGTGTGGATGACGCCGGCGACATCGCCGTCGCCGATCAGCCGGATCGCGGCTCCCGTGGCGCGCACGGCATCGATCAGCTTGACGTGGCGCGGCCGGTCGAGGATGCAGGTGGTGATGTCCGAGACCGCGACGCCCTTGGCTCGCGCCAGGCTCGCGATGTTCTCGGCCGGAGAAGCATCGATATCGATGACGCCTTCGGCATAGCCCGGACCAATGGCGATCTTGTCCATATAGACGTCGGGTGCGAACAGCAGGCTACCCTTCTCGGCAATGGCGATGACAGCAAGCGCGTTGGGCAGGTTCTTGGCGCAGATCGTCGTGCCTTCGAGCGGATCGAGCGCGATGTCGACTGCCGGTCCTTTGCCGGTGCCGACCTCTTCGCCGATATAGAGCATCGGCGCCTCGTCGCGCTCGCCCTCGCCGATCACCACCGTGCCTTTGATGGCAAGACGGTTGAGCTCCTGTCGCATGGCGTCGACAGCGACCTGGTCGGCAGCCTTTTCATCGCCACGGCCGCGCAGCCTGGCGGCCGCCACGGCGGCCCTTTCGGTGACGCGCACCAGTTCCATGGTGAGTATCCGGTCAAGGCCGGCGACGATGTTCTGGGCCACATTCATGTTCGGCAAATCCTCGTTGGCATAGCGCCTCCCGCCGGAGGCGGGCCTGTTTTGTCAAACGAGCATGACAACGGCAAGACCTGCCGGACGTTTTATCGAAAAGCCAGCAATATCAATCGATTGAACCGCATTTCCGACAAGATTGCGGACCGGTCGGAAACGACCGGGCCGCCTTGAAGAAGCACTGAGGATTGCCGCCGCGATCTAGAAAACCGCGAGATATCTGAGCAACGAAATGATGCCGATGATGATAACGATGACCTGCACGATCTGCCGCATCCTGGCGTCGAGCGGCAGGCGCTGCACGAGATAGAGAACGAGAATGATGACGAGGAATGTGATCAGTATGCCCATCAACATGGATGAAGCCATGATGCCCTCCTTCAAATGAATTCCTGAAACGGGAAACGAGCCGGCACTGCCAGCCCGTTACCGGCACGCTCAATACCAACGGCGGGGCGTGTCGTTGTTCATCGACTGGCCGACGGCGATCCCGGCCAGAAAACCAAGCAGGCCGACGACGCCGATCACGGCTGTCGTCGTGCCCGGGTTTTCGCGCGCGACTTCCGAAACCGCCTGAGCCTGGCTGCGCAGCTGCTGTGCTGTGCGCGATGCACGCGCCGCGGCCGTCTCATAAAAATCCGAAGCCTGTTCGCTGGCATCATCGAGCATTTCCGCGCCCCTTGCCGAAATGCTCTTGTTGATCTTGGTGATCTCCTTGCGCAGTTCAGCGATCTGCTTTTCCAGCGTTTTCTGGATATCGTCGATGGAGGGGGTGTCGGACTTGCTGGTATCGGCCATGAAGCGGCTCCCTTGGTTACTGACCAAGAGAACGGCGCCGCAACGAATTCGTTCCGGCCAATGCGCGGCTGGTCGCCATCTGTCGACCGCAGGCGCCGGCGAGGACGTTACCCGCCGGGGGACGACTACCCTGCCCGCTCGATGCGGATGACCTGCGGCTTGTCGGTCAGGTGACCGTCCTTGGTGATGCCGTCGACGGCCTTGCGCACGGCTGCCTCGGTGGTCTCGTGGGTGACGAGGATCACCGTCTTCTGCGCCGCCGCCTCGCCGCTGACCGCATGCTGGACGATCGATTCCAGCGAAATATCGTTGTCGGCCATGCGCTTGGCGATCGCGGCAAAGACGCCGATGCGATCATGCACGGTCAACCGGATGAAGTAGCCGCCGGCATGGCTGCGCATCTGCGCCTTCTTGTAGGGCCTGAGCTCCTTCGCCGGCAGGCCGAAGACCGGGCCATGCTGGAAGCCGGGCCTGCTCTTGGCGATGTCGGCGATGTCGCCGATGACGGCCGAGGCAGTGGCGTTGCCGCCGGCGCCGGGGCCTGAAAGCAACAATTCGCCAAGAATGTCGGTTTCGATCGCCACCGCATTGGTGACGCCATGCACCTGCGCGATGACGGAAGCGGTCGGCACCATGGTCGGATGCACGCGCTGCTCGATGCCGCTTTCGGTGCGCTGGGCGACGCCGAGCAGCTTGATCCGATAGCCGAGATCGCCGGCCGCACGGATGTCGGCCTGGGTGATGTTGGAAATGCCTTCCATATAAATGTCGTTGGCGGCGATCTTGGTGCCGAAGGCAAGGCTGGTCAGGATCGACAGCTTGTGCGCGGTGTCGTGGCCCTCGATGTCGAAGGTCGGATCAGCCTCGGCGTAACCCAGCCGCTGCGCGTCCTTCAGGCAGGCGTCGAACGAAATGCCCTCGGCCTCCATGCGGGTGAGGATGTAGTTGCAGGTGCCGTTGAGAATGCCGAACACGCGATTGACCGAATTGCCGGCCATCGCCTCGCGCATCGTCTTGATGACCGGAATGCCGCCCGCCACCGCCGCCTCGTAGTTGAGCAGCACGCCCTTCTTCTCGGCGATCTCGGCCAGCGCCACACCATGCTTGGCGAGCAGCGCCTTGTTGGCGGTGACGACGTGGCGGCCGGCTTCGAGCGCCGCCTTGACCGACAGGCGCGCCGGCCCCTCGTCGCCGCCGATCAGTTCGATGAACACGTCGATGTCGGCGATCTGTGCCATCTTGACCGGATCGTCGAACCATTTTGCGGCGCTGACATCGACGCCACGGTCGCGTTTCGGGTCACGCGCCGAAACCGCCGACACGACAATGTCGCGCCCGCATTGCCGGGTCAGCTCCGCTGCCTTGTCGCGCAGCACCCGCGCCACCGATGCGCCGACCGTGCCAAGTCCGGCAATTCCAACACGCAGAGCTTCAGCCATGGAAGGCGACGTCCCTCAAAATCAGATCGAATTTTTGCTTACCGGTGGGCGGACAGCGGCACCACATTGTTGGGCTGCTTGGCGCTGGTCGACAGGAAGCGCTTGATGTTGCGCGCCGCCTGGCGGATACGGTGCTCGTTCTCGACCAGCGCCAGGCGCACGAAATCGTCGCCATGTTCGCCGAAGCCGACACCGGGCGCCACCGCCACATCGGCGTGCTCGATGAGCAGCTTGGAGAATTCGAGCGAACCGAGATGCTTGAACGGTTCGGGGATCGGCGCCCAGGCGAACATCGAGGCGGCGGGAGCTGGAATGTTCCAGCCGGCGCGCCCGAAGGAATCGACCATGACGTCGCGGCGCTTGTGGTAGACCTCGCGCACCTCGGCGATATCGGCGCCGTCGCCGTTGAGCGCATGGGCCGCCGCCACCTGGATCGGCGTGAAGGCGCCGTAGTCGAGATAGGACTTCACCCGGGTCAACGCCGAGATCAGCCGCTCATTGCCGACGGCAAAACCCATGCGCCAGCCGGGCATGGAGAAGGTCTTCGACATTGAGGTGAATTCGACGCAGACATCGATGGCGCCCGGCACCTGCAGCACCGAAGGCGGCGGGTTGCCGTCGAAATAGATCTCCGAATAGGCAAGGTCGGACAGGATGATGATGTCGTTCTTCTTCGCGAACGCTACCACGTCCTTGTAGAAGTCGAGCGAAGCGACCAGCGCCGTCGGGTTCGACGGATAGTTGAGGATCAGCGCCAGCGGCTTCGGGATCGAGTGGCGAACGCCGCGTTCCAGCGCTGGAATGAACCCATCGTCCGGCTCGACCTGCAGCGAGCGGATGACGCCACCCGACATGATGAAGCCGAAGGCATGGATCGGATAGGTCGGGTTCGGGCACAGGATGACGTCGCCAGGCGCGGTGATCGCCTGCGCCATGTTGGCGAAGCCTTCCTTCGAGCCGAGCGTGGCCACCACCTGCGTGTCGGGGTTGAGCTTCACGCCGAAGCGGCGCTGATAATAGGCCGCCTGGGCGCGGCGCAGGCCGGGAATGCCGCGCGAGGAGGAATAGCGATGGGTGCGCGGATCGCGCACCACTTCGCACAATTTGTCGACGATGGCCTTGGGCGTCGGCAGGTCCGGATTGCCCATGCCGAGGTCGATGATGTCGGCGCCGCGCGAACGGGCACTGGCCTTGAGCCGGTTGACCTGCTCGAACACGTAAGGCGGAAGCCGGCGGACCTTGTGAAACTCTTCCATGGCAGTTCCAGACAGCAAAAGGGGCTATGGGCGCGCGCTATATACTCATTTGCAGGTAGGGTCGAGGGCGGGATCGCATTTGCCTTCGATCTGCTTCAGCGTCTGCGGACCATGTTTCGTGGCTAGGTCCGCCAACGCCGCCTGATTGGCGACCGCAGCGCCGCCGCCGCTTTTGGCGCCCTGTGCGCCGCCATCAGCCTTGAGTTCGGCGAGCTTGGCGTTCGTCTCGGCCTGCGTCAGCTGCTTGTTCGCCACTTTGGGCGGGATGTTGAGGTTCGGAAAGGTGCCGGTATCCTTTGGACCTGCATTGTCGGCCATCGGCACCGGAGCGCTGGTATTCGTGCTCGAACACCCGGCGATCCCCAAAAGCACGATCGCCGCGCCGATGCGGCAAAAGCGTGCGGCATCAAAAAAAACAGTCTCGCCAATATTAATCGTCATATTGTTTCCTTGGCAGCCGAGGTAGAGCGAGATTGGACCCTGTCGGATGTCCCATGTTAATATGTCAAGAAAACGCTTCGGGAGGAACCCCGCGAACCATGTCCAAAACACCCGATTCGGGCAAAACGGAAGATGACGAGCCTTCGACCGTCGAGCAATATCTGGTGAAGGATCCGGAGCGCTTCGCGTTGAACATGGCGCGCATGATCGAGCAGGCCGGCAAGGCGGCGTCCGCCTGGGCCGAACCGCGCGAGCGCGGCGAAGTGCGCGACCACGTCGCCGAGCCGGTCGTCGACATGGTCAAGACGTTTTCCAAGCTGAGCGAATACTGGCTCGCCGACCCCCAGCGCGCGCTCGAAGCGCAGACGCGGCTGTTCGCCGGCTACATGACCGTGTGGGCGAACGCCATCCAACGCGTCAGCCCCAACGCCGAAGGCCCCGACGACGCCGTCAAGCCGGAGCGCGGCGACAAGCGTTTCCAGGACCCGGAATGGGGCCGCAACGCCTTCTTCGATTTCCTCAAGCAGGCCTATCTCGTCACCTCGCGCTGGGCGTCCGAACTGGTCGAGCACGCCGAAGGTCTGGACGAGCACACCCGCCACAAGGCGAGCTTCTACGTCAAGCAGGTGTCCAATGCCATCTCGCCGTCGAATTTCATCCTGACCAACCCCGAGCTTTTCCGCGAGACCGTCGCTTCCAACGGCGAGAACCTGGTGCGCGGCATGAAGATGCTGGCCGAGGACATCGCCGCCGGCAAGGGCGACCTGAAACTGCGCCAGGCCGACTATTCGCCCTTCGAGATCGGCAGGAACATCGCCACCACAACCGGCAAGGTCGTTGGCCGCAGCGATGTCGCCGAGATCATCCAGTATGATCCGGCGACCGAGACGGTGCTGAAACGCCCGTTGCTGATCTGCCCGCCCTGGATCAACAAGTTCTACATACTCGACCTCAACCCGCAGAAATCCTTCATCCGCTGGGCGATCGAGCAGGGCCACACCGTCTTCGTCATCTCCTGGATCAATCCGGACGAGCGCCACGGCGCGAAGGGATGGGAAGCCTATATCAGGGAAGGCCTGCAATATGGCCTCGACACGATCGAGGAGGCGACCGGCGAGCGGGACGTCAACGCGATCGGCTACTGCGTCGGCGGCACGCTGCTGGCGGCGGCGCTGGCTCTGATGGCACAGGAAGGCGACGACCGCATCAAGTCGGCTACCTTCTTCACCACGCAGGTCGACTTCACCTATGCCGGCGACCTGAAAGTCTTCGTCGACGAGGAACAGGTCGCGGCGGTGGAGAAGTCAATGAACGAGAAGGGCTATCTCGACGGCACCAAGATGGCGACCGCCTTCAACATGCTGCGCTCCGGCGACCTGATCTGGCCCTATGTCGTCAACAACTACATGCGAGGCAAGGACCCCCTGCCCTTCGACCTCCTCTACTGGAATGCCGATTCGACCCGCATGGCGGCGGCCAACCATTCCTTCTACCTGCGCAATTGCTATCTCGAGAACAACCTCTCGCGCGGCAAGATGGAACTGGCGGGGCATACGGTCTCGCTCGGCGATATCACCATTCCGATCTACAACCTCGCCTCGCGCGAAGATCACATCGCGCCGGCGCTGTCCGTCTTCCTCGGCTCGAAATATTTCGGCGGCAAGGTCGACTACGTGATGGCGGGATCGGGCCACATAGCCGGTGTCGTCAATCCGCCCGCCTCCGGCAAGTACCAGTATTGGACCGGCGGCAAACCGGAAGGCGATTTCGGCCAATGGATTGCCAGGGCCGCTGAGCATCCCGGGTCGTGGTGGCCGCACTGGCAAAGCTGGATCGAGGCCAAGGACGACACCCGTGTGCCTGCCCGCAAACCCGGCAAGCATATGAAAACCTTGGGCGATGCTCCCGGCAGCTATGTGAAGGTGCGAGTGTAACGGACTGTAATGTCTGGTGAGTTGACGGCCCGTCAAAAGCGGGCGAAATGGTGTCGTCAACCATCAAGCAGCCGTAATTCGGCGATCACTGCAAAAATACTTCCAGGCTTGCGGATTTGACACAGGTCTCGTTTCCGGATCGGAGACAAAGGTCACCTTGGACAGCGACTTCCAGTGCTGCGCCAAGGACGTACCGACCGGACATCGAGGGGGAATTTGACTTTGAAATCAGCAGGATGGAGCCTCGCAAAGGGAGAACGCAGCGCCATCTTGGCAGCGCTCTGCTGTGTGCTCCTGGCCTCCTGCACATCGGCCGGCGACCCGACAATGTCGGTCGGAATGCCCGGCTACAATGCCTCCGCCTCTGACATCAATGCGGCCGCCACCGGCAAGTCCATCGCCACCGCCGATTCGACATCGCAGACAACGGCCACGCAAACGACCGTGATGAGCGAAGGCGACACCGCACTCCCCGAAAAAGTCGCTTACGTACCGATCGCCAAGCCGCAAGCAGCCTTTCCGCTGATAACGCCGGCCGGCGCTGAAGCGATCGCGGGACAAACGCCGCAGGCCTTGCAGCAGCCGGCCCAGACGGCGCAGCAGACAGACGCGGTCGCCCAGAAGATCGCCGCCGCCGATGCCGCGGTGACAACGCCAAAGCCGGCCGCGGCGCCGGTGATGAACAATCCGGTCTATGTGACCGCAGGTGAGGTGCCACCAGCCGAGGCGCCAAAGAAACGTGGCTTCCTGGCCTCGATGTTCGGCGCCACGCCCGCTTCGGCCACACCGGCTCCGCTCATCAACACGCGATCGGGCGAACAGCCGACCGCACAGGCCAAACCCGCGCCTGCGGCGGCGGCAAAGCCGATCATCACGTTGGCCTCGGCCGACTCCACGGCAAAGCCGATACAGTTGGCCTCGACCGGTGACGACGCAGGTCATATCACCGGCAGCGATGCCTTGCCTGGCGTGCGCCAGACCGCCCTGTTCGAGATCAAGCGCAAATCCGGCCTCGACGACGAAAGCGACGTCGACCTCAATGAGGACGAGGGTCCAATCGGCGGCAGCTATCAGGTTGCGTCCGCAGCCGGCATGGCCCGGCTCGCGCCAAACGGCCTGCTGAAGCAGAACGAAAGCGTCGATGTCGCCTGCCTGAAGCCGTCTCTGGTGCGCGTGCTGAAGACGATCGAAGGCCATTACGGCCGCAAGATGATGGTCACGTCAGGTTACCGCGACCCTGCCCGCAACCGCCGCGCCAACGGCGCCAAGAACTCGCTGCACATGTACTGCGCCGCCGCCGACATCCAGGTGCCCGGCGTCTCCAAATGGGAACTGGCGAACTACATCAGGACCATGCCCGGCCGCGGTGGCGTCGGCACCTATTGCCATACCGAATCGGTACATGTCGACGTCGGGCCCGAGCGCGACTGGAACTGGCGCTGCCGCCGGCGAAGCGGCGGCGGTGACGGCTGAACGGCGCGATTTGACGGGCCAGAGCGGCTAGGGTCGTGCCATCAATATCGTTCCAGTGGACTTTCCATTGGCCTGAGCGCCCCCCCAACTCGTCATCCACGGGCGGAGCAGGAGCGAAGCTCCGTCGCGAAGACCCGAGGATCCATTCCGTGGCCTTGGTTGACGAGCGCGGCCGACCAGAATTCCGCACCGTTTCAACGCCTTGAAGTCGCGGCATGGATTCCTTTGGCTGCGGAGCAGCTCCAGGGTCTGCGCCGAGTAGCTTTGCTCCTTGCTCCGCCTTGGAATGACGAAGCAATGGGCGTTTTCGCTAGTCACCAAGCCGCGCCGTGGGTGATGAAGCCCCCGATTCCAAAGCCTCGGAAAAAAGTTGTCCAAGCCGGCACCTGACGGGTTGCCGGTTGCGCACAACGTCAGTATAAGCCGCTTCGTCTGAGCGCGCCCATCGTCTAGCGGTTAGGACACCGCCCTTTCACGGCGGTAACAGGGGTTCGATTCCCCTTGGGCGTACCAGACCTTTCAAACACTTAGCGACCTCCCAGTCCTTACTGTCCAATTTTTGGGCTGATTCCAGGGAATTGGTCAAAATGGCAACACAAACAATTTCGCGTGCATGATGGACGTCACCACCCGCGCCGAATGCGGCATGTCTGATGCGGCGGACCTTTCGGAGATTCGCCATTCCATCACCGGACATGTCGCCGCCTGCGCCGACCCCTTTGGCGCTCCTTCGGCTTCGGGGTGATCTCCTCGACCCGAGCCCTCGCGCGCCATGCTGAAGCATCGCCTGTCCGGCGCTTGGGTTTCACCCTCATCCTGTGTAGTCAGGATAGTGCGCACGTGCGCCTTGCCGAAGACGCTGGCGAGCAGGTTGTGGCCGGCTTTGTCGGTCATTGGCCGGGATCGGTGCTGTTGAGGCTGCACATGCGGATCAGCCAGCGTCCGCCAGCAGCCTGTCGCTCAAAAACGCTGAGCGAAGTTCCGTTCCCGGTCGCCTCACCCTCCGAATAAGCCGCGAGAGACCATGCCAGCTTCCCGGATGCCCCCGCCTCTGGCTAGTGTTTTGTCGGGGTGGCGTATTGGGTCCAGACGCCATGCAGCGCCTCTATCGCCGCGCGGCCGCGAGCCGGCGGCGCATAGGGAGAATGCAATTCCGCGTCAGAGGTGAATACCGCCGCGCAACCGGCAGCATCGCCGGCCCGATAGGCCGCAACGTAGATGTCCCAAAGCTCCTGCAGTTCGTCGCGGATCGACATCACTTCCTCCCGGTAAGGCCACGGAACCTTGGGCGCCTGTTGGCCTGCTCAGCCGCGGGCGGCCGCGCCGGTGCTGTCCCACGAAAGGCCGGCCGCGAGTTCATTTGCATTTTAGCTAATTGAATGTGAGATGGTCGTGAAATTCCGAGCGGGGGCTCATGACCACAGACATTTTTCTGACCGCTATCGCGGCATTCTCGATACTCGTTCCGCTGTACTTCATCCTCAGGTGAGGCGTTATGCCGCCTGGCGGGCGCACCAGCGCGCGTTCCTCGCTGGCGCTGTCCTACGCGGCAGAGGCTTCCCGTGCGTCCTGACGCCCGCCGATGGCCAGTCGCTGTGTCTCTGGATGCACCTGCAATCTGCTTGAACGCAGAAACCCCGCCGCTCCATTTGCGAAGCGGCGAGGCCTGCCCCAACCTCGGCCCCAATTGCCGGTCCCAACAGCCGGCATCGCTGACAATGCAATTGTTGTGCCAGCGACGATTGATCCATTACTGGACGGAAGAACCGGTCGCCGCAAGTTGCGCGGCCGCATCGTCCGGCCTGCTCAGGCGCCGCCCACCAGGCGCGATCGATTTCAACGGCGCCTTCCTTCCAGAGAGCCTCGCAAAGCCCGCCCTTTTCACGGCAGTAACAAGGGGTTCGATTCCCCTTCGGCGTACAGGCTTTCGTGCACTCCACCCCCTGTTTGCCGAATATCTCAGCCGCCCTTGCCTTGAGTCCCGGAGCAACCGCATCAACCATCTTATTAGCAAGCGCTTGTGTTCCTCACCAAGCCGGATCATTATCCAAACCATCAGGTCGCTGAAGGGGTAGAGCGCCATGGAACTGAGCTGCTATGATCCGGGCGGGAGCATCTTTGCATCACCCGCCTTCCTTAACCTCACGGCTGTTTTCATCATTCTGGCCGCCTTCGCCGTTGCGCGACTGATGGCAATGTCACGCGCGGATTCTCTCGACCAGCTTCGGTTCGCGCCGATCCAAGCCGCAAGTTGAGGACTGTCGTTCCTTGCCTTCAGCAGTCATGCTCTCGACGGTGTGCGCAATAGCGAAGTTGTGGGGGCGCCATCTTGTTCGTTGATTACTACGAACTCCTGGAAATCAGCCCGAACGCCAACTCGGAAACGATAGAACGGGTATTCCGCTATTTTGCCATGCGCTACCATCCTGACAATCAGGACACCGGCGATGAATCACGCTTTAGCGAAATCCTGGAAGCCCACAATGTGCTCAAGGATCCTGTGAAGCGCGCGCGGTATGATATCCAGCACAAAGACCATTTGAATCTGCGAACGGAGTTGATTGGGGAAGCCAGCAACAACACAACAATCGAACGCGATGTGGCCATTCAGGCGAAATTGCTCTCGCTGCTTTACGTCAAGCGCCGGCAAGACGTAAACAATCCCGGCATTGGCGATACAGAAATCGAACGTTTGTCAGGCTGTCCACGAGAACATCTTGAGTTTCATCTCTGGTACCTAAAAGCCAAGGGCTGGATTGGAAGGATCGAGAACGGAACCTTCGCGATCACCGTGGAAGGCATCGATCGCGCCAATTCCGAACATCGCCGTGACACCACGATAAGATTGCTGGACCATGCCGGCTGAAACGCGGAAGTTCGCGTCAGCGCCGCATTTCACTAACCGCCGACCAGCGGTACGGTAACGGTGGTGGCGTAGTTGATCGGAAAGGTGTCGAGGTAAGGAAAATCGACGACGAAGGCATAGGTGGCGGTCAGATGCGCCATGCGGAAACCGCCGCTTGCCGGGTCGATGGCGATCGTCACGTTCACATCCTTCAAACCCAAGGCCTGCAATTTCTGCCTGGCGATCGATTGGATGTCGGCCTGGGTCAGCGTGTTCTGAAGCTGCAGCGAGCGCGATGATGTCTCCAGCGTATAGCGAACGCTGGACACCGAATGCATCGACCAGCCCAAGGCGAAGATCCCGAACAGCAATATGATGAGGAACGGTGCGATCAGCGCGAACTCCAACCCGGCCCCGCCCGAACGATCTCGCCCGAAGGCGCCTTGCCTGGCGCAATTCCAGGAAAGGTGTGAGCTGGTTGTCCCGGGAAAAGCGCGCAGCGCTTTCGCTTGGGAATCGCGGCAAAACAAAGAGCGAGGGCGTTTCGCCATTTCCGCGAAACGGTGAGACGCCCTAGCGAACACGGATCACCTCCAGATGGCCGATGACGCTGGAAGCGGAAAAGACGCCGAAGGTGAAGGGCGGCGTCCAGGTGGCCGATGCCTGGATCTGAACATAGACCGACGGCACCTTTGGTCCGCTGCACAGAGTGGAGGCGTCGACCACGGTCGTCCCGCACATATAGATCCGGCTTAGCGTGACCTGGCCGTCCGCCGGCCGTTTCTCCCAGCTCGAAATGGCGACGGCCTGCGTCGCCGTATCATTCGTCGAGCCTTCCATGATCAGGTTCGCGGCGGTCTTCACGCCGGCACGCATCGACAGCGAACTCGTCACATAGGACCAGCCGTCGATGATACCGAGCAGCGCCGCGCACAGGAAAGGCAGGACCATCGCGAACTCGACCGCTGCAACGCCCGTTTTATCGCTCAGGATCGGCACAGATCGGGGCTCCACGGAGGCTACTCCACCAGCGCCACGGACCGCGCCGCCGGAATGTCGCGCATTCCGAGGCTCGTGCAATCCTGGTTGATGGTCGTGCTGCCGGACCATTGAATCGTATTGGCGACGACCTGGGTGCAGCCGCTGTTGCCCGAGAAATTGCCAAGATAATTCACTTGCTGTTTGGGGAAGTAGATGGCCCCGGTTAGCAGCGAATCCGCTGTTCCATTGAATGTGCTGGATGCACTGTTGCCGGCCCTGTCGCCGTAGAACAGCACACCGGAATAGATACCCGAGGTCGGCGCGCTGAGCTTCACGGAGGCGTTGCCATTCATGCTGACGGTCGAACTGCCCGACATGAAGATGGTCACATCGCTGCCGGTGATGATCGCGTTGGCGTTTATCTTGAGATCGCCCTGAACGACATAGACGCCGGGCGAGAGGGCGACATTGCCCTTCAGCGTCATGCCGCTGCAATAGGTGCCTGGGCTCAGCGTCGCCTTGTTGTCGTTCTGGCATGGGTTCGAGGCCGCCGGAACCGGGAGGTCTGCAAATGGATCTGCCGCAGGCAGCGCCTGGGTGATCGGGGCCGCGCAGACCGTGGTGACGGGATTGCTGAGAGACACGCCGCCCGCCGATATCAGGCAATCGACCTGGAGGCTCGCCGAGCCCTGGAGCTTGATGGCGTCCGGAGCGATCGAATTGGACATCACCACGCAGCCGGTGACCTTCACGGTGGTATTGCCTGAAAACGATGCAGCCTGCGAGGCGGTCTGGTCGAGCGCGGTCATGCAGGCCTTCGAGGCATCGGTGATGAGAGCCACCGCCCTCGCCTGTTCGGGAACCTGGCTCTGCGTGAAGATCGAGGTGAACATCCGGTTGAGGTTCTGAGCGACGATGACCTCGACCGCCTTCTTCGCCGTATTCGGCCCGGACGCCGGCGGCGTGTTGACGATGATCGTGCCCGAGCCCAGCCCGTTCGTCGCTGCCGACTGCGTCGCGGCCGCGACGATCGTCGGCTTGTCGGAACCCGAGATCTGTTCAAGCGCGCCGGCATAGGCCGCGGCATCGGCCGTCGCCTGTAGTCTCAGGCTGTTGTAGTACCAGTAGGAGGTCTCCACGCCAAAGCCGGCCGCGCCGACGACGATCGGCAGGCTGAGGGCGAAGATGGTGGCAACATTCGCCCGTGTGCTCCGGCGTATACCGGTCGCCATGATCCGAATTCGGGCGAAGCAATTGAAAATCATAACTTAAATTAGAAAGCATGCATATATGAAGGAACGGCTAAAAAGTTCGGTTCATTTTTTGATGAGGGCTTCGATTGGCTTCAAACAGTGGGCCGTCGGCTGATCAGTGCATGCAGACGTCGCGATAGGCAAGAAACTCACGGCGCTGGAACGTCAGCACGGTTCGGCACCTTGCGCCTGGGCAAAAGCCTTCGAACTACATGTTGCTGGCTGGACGAATCGGAGGCGGTGGGCGATGCGCGGGCTTTTGCCGCGATTTAATGGGAATGTCCGCCAAGGATGCGCGTCTCGGCTTGATGGACAGCGATAGGGCATTGCCACGGCGCTTCAGCAGCCCAACTGATATCTTGGCAACGAGGTCCCGTATTTCCATGGGCGCTCCTCCCGAGCAGCCCCCGCCACCTTATTATTAGCAGCGAAGCGAATTCTCCGCATTTAACTTTGATGTATCAAGGTCGCGCGATGTTGCTTCGATGTCAGGCTCATCGAACGCCATGCGCCCGTTGACGGTGACCGCGTCCTCGGCCGCCCTCGGGACAACGAAGGCGCAGCCAGGTGCTGCCTGGAAGAAATATTTTCTTCAGGCGGAAAGAACTGGAGCCGACTCAGTCGCCAATCCAGCCGAAAGCTCTCTCTGTACGGCCAGGAAAAACCTGCGCACTTCATCACTTGCGGTTGCTCTGTCCCTGCCCGACCCGACAACCAGGTCAAGCAACTCGGCCGCTTTAGCCCTCCAGAACGAGGCTGCAGGCTCGCCATGCAGATTGTCTAGGCTGGCTGCAACTTCCCTGACCAAAAACAGCTGACGGTCGATCGGGAATGCACGGACTTTTTCTGGGGACATCTTCCAAACCTGAACTGACGCAACGAATCAACCATTGCTGAACAAGCAATGGCGTAGCCGCCAAGGTGGAAACGGAAGCTTAACGTCGCTGTCGATGCATCATCGTGCGAGGAAATGCAGATGATGATCGAGGCACGAGATCACCACGCACATTCAAGCCAAGTTGGTTGAGAAAACGGAGTTGGTCGATCGGAACAGGCGAAGCAGCCCTCAGGCCCGCTGCAGGCTTGCCTCGCCGCCACGCTTGCGCGGCGCCATCATGTCGCTGGCCATCAGTCCGGTGACACGGCAGAACGCCATGAACGCCCGGCAGGCATCCTCGGTCTTGACCACGTCCACAGTGGCGCCGAAGCAGGCATTGAAGGCTTTCTGATACACCGGTCCCTGCCGGCGCGCCGGCCAGTCCTGCAGGAAATCCAGCGCCTGCTCGACGCTGTAAATCTCCTCGACGGGCAAGCCGGGGCCTTGCGCAATGCGCACCGGCACCTCGAATTGCAATCTATCCATCCGCAAATCTCCCGACCCCGTCGCCCAGGCAGCGCCGTTCGTCGTCAAAAGTTGCTTTGCCCGCTCAGTGCCACGCAAATGTGTCGTCACTGCGGAAACGGCCGTTTTTGCTTCGCACGATGGCCGGAAAGGAAAGCAACCGTGCAAAAACCGATCGAAATTGGCCCAACGATACGAATATCCCGCCGGCTAAGCCCGCATCAGCCAGTTCTTCCTTGAACCTTTTGCCCTCAAGTGCCAAATCTGGCGGAATACCCACGCCAGAACTCCTGCAGCGCTTACCCTTCCATACGGACAAAATGGTCACCTATCTCGACGCCGCCACGGCCCCTCTCAGAAACACCGGCCAGATCCGCCTCTATGGCGAGGACGGTTTTGCCGGCATGCGCAAGGCATGTGACCTCACCGCCCGTTGCCTGGACGCGCTGGTGCCGATGGTCGCGCCCGGCGTCACCACGGACGCCATCGATCGTTTCGTCTTCGAGTTCGGCATGGATCACGGCGCGCTGCCGGCGACGCTCAACTATCGCGGCTACACGAAATCGTCCTGCACCTCGATCAACCACGTCGTCTGCCACGGCATTCCAGACAACAAGCCGCTGAAGGATGGCGACATCGTCAACATCGACGTCACCTATATTCTCGATGGCTGGCATGGCGATTCCTCGCGCATGTATCCGGTCGGCACCATCAAGCGCGCCGCCGAACGCCTGCTCGAGGTCACCCATGAATGCCTGATGCGCGGCATCGCCGCCGTCCGGCCGGGTGCCCGCACCGGCGCCATCGGCGCCGCTATCCAGACTTTTGCCGAAGCGGAGCGCTGCTCGGTGGTGCGCGACTTCTGCGGCCATGGCGTCGGCCAGCTCTTCCACGACGCCCCCAACATTCTGCACTATGGCAGCGCCAATGAGGGCGTCGAGATGCGGCCCGGCATGATCTTCACCATCGAGCCGATGATCAATCTCGGCCGGCCGCATGTGAAGGTGCTGTCGGATGGCTGGACGGCGGTGACGCGGGACCGTTCGCTGTCGGCACAGTACGAGCACACGATCGGCGTGACCGACACCGGCTGCGAGATTTTCACGCTCTCGCCCAAGAACCTCGACCGGCCCGGCCTGCCGGCCTGATATTTTTAATACGTCGGGCGACCGCCTTGCCTGACTGATTGGCTGGATGCGGGGGCTGATGGGGAAGGCCAGCGACGACGACGAGCGGAGTTTCTTCGCCGAGGTGCCGGTTCGGCCCGCGGCGAAGGCGAGGCCCATTCCAGCTGAAAAGCCTGGATATCTCGGCCACCGCGACCGTTTGCGCGAGCGCTTTGCTTCGGCGGGTCCAGACGCCCTGCCCGACTATGAACTTCTGGAGCTCTTGCTCTTCCGGCTGATCCCGCGCGCCGACACCAAACCGGCCGCCAAGGCATTGCTGGCGCGCTTCGGTACGCTGGCCGAAGTGCTTGGCGCGCCCGTCAACCTGCTGCAGGAGGTCAAGGGCATCGGCCCGGCGGTGGCGTTCGACCTGAAGGTTGTCGCCGCGACAGCGCAACGCATGGCGCATGGCGAGGTGCACGGCCGTGAAGTCCTTTCGTCCTGGACGCAGCTCCTCGCCTATTGCCGCTCGGCCATGGCCTTCGAGGCGCGCGAGCAATTCCGCATCCTGTTCCTCGACAAGAAGAACGCGCTGATCGCCGACGAGGTGCAGCAGACCGGTACTGTCGACCACACGCCCGTCTATCCCAGGGAAGTGGTCAAGCGCGCCCTCGACCTGTCGGCCACCGCGATCATCTTGGTGCACAACCACCCGTCAGGCGATCCGACGCCATCGCGCGCCGATATCGAGATGACGAAAGAGATCATCGAAGCGGGCAAACGGCTGGGCATCGGCGTGCACGACCACATCATCATCGGGCGCAAGGGATACGCCAGCATGAAGGGCCTGCTGCTGATCTAGGGGCAACGACCAACATGGCGACCATGCCGTCTTCGCTGAAAGCAAAGCCATGGCGTTCCTGCCTCACGCATTCGGCCAGGCTTTTCGTCATCGACTTCCGGTATTCCAACGCGTTTCCGACCGACATTGTCTGACGGACGGGACCATGGTCCTGGCTGGTATGGGACTTCAGTAGCACAGCGACCTCACGGCGCCTATTTGCATGAAATATCAATAAGTTAAGCCACAAGCCATTACCAGACTCGCGCATTGCGACCGCATTTGTCTAAAGTTTACTCCGTACGATTAGTGGATTCTCATATTACGCTGATCTAGCGCGGTTGGGCGGAGGTGGCGATTCCCCGAGGAGACACCATGACAAACCGAAAAACTCTGTTCGCGGCGCTTGCCGCATTGACGCTTCTGGCGTCGCCGGCGCTCGCCGGGGCCGGCGGCAACGGGCACGGTGGCGGCAATGGCAGCGGCCACGGTGGCGGCAACGGCAATGCTGGCGGCAATGGCAAAGGCAACAGCGGTGCCTCGCATGGCAAGTCTGCGTCGGCCCCCGGACGTGTTGGCAAGGTGGATGCTGATGCCACGACCGACACCACGGTCGACACGACCACCAAGGTCGCAGCCGTGCCGAAGGAGAAAAACATCCATGCCAAACTCGGCCGGCTGAATTCGCTGCAGCGCAACATCAACGCCTATATGAATTCCAAGAGCAAGAAGTTCGCTGCCCTACAGGCCTTCGTGACACAGTCGGCGAAAGCCAAGGTTGCCCAGGCCGCAGCTGAGACGGCAGCCGCCACGGCCGCCGCCGCGCAGGCCCAACTGGATAAGCTGAATGCGCAACTGACCGCACTGCAGGCTGATCCGAATGCCACGGCTGCGCAGATCCAGGCTGTGAAAGATCAGATCACCGCCCAGCAGGCCGTTGTCGACGCCGACAACGCAGCGGCGGACCAGGCTGAGGCGGCGGCTGCCACGGCAACCGTCGGCACCGACCAGGCATCGCTCGATGCAGCGCTGACGGACATGGCCAACAAGCCCGTCGACGACGACGTCACCGCCTGGGCCGAAGGCGTCCTTGCAGACAAGATCGACCAGATGGCTACCAAGATCGAAGCGCAGACGACGCCTTAGGCGTCGACCGGAACGGCAATAGCAAGGCCGCCGGCGGCCTTGCTATTTCTTGACCATCGAGAAAAACTCGCACCCTCGGTCCTGGCCGGGTCAGAAGGCGACCTTGTCGCCGCCCTTCAGGGACAGGATCTCGCGCGCCTCGTCAGGCGTCGCCACCTCCATGCCAAGCCCTTCGATGAGCTTGCGCGCCAGCAAGACCTGTTCGGCGTTCGACTTGGCGAGCTTGCCCTTGCCGGCCCACAGGCTGTCCTCCAGCCCAACGCGGATGTTGCCGCCGAGTGCTGCCGATTGCGCGGCGATGCGCAGCTGGCTGGCGCCGGCGCCCAGCACCGACCAGCGGAACTGGTCGCCGAACAGCCGGTCAGCTGTGCGCTTCATATGGGCGACGTCTTCGGGATGGGTGCCGATGCCGCCGAGCAGGCCAAACACCGACTGCACGAAGAACGGCGGCTTCACCAGCCCCCGATCGGCGAAGTGGGCGAGGTTGTAGAGATGGGCGATGTCGTAGCACTCGAACTCGAAGCGCGTGCCATTGTCGTAGCAAGTCGCCAGAATGTATTCGATGTCCTTGAACGAGTTGCGGAAAACGAGGTCGCGCGTCGCCTCCAGATGCGGCTTTTCCCAGTCGAACTTGAAGGTCTCGTACTTGTCGGCGAGGTGATAGAGCCCGAAATTTATCGAGCCCATATTGAGTGAGGCGACCTCAGGTTTGAACTGGGCAGCCGGGCGCACGCGCTCCTCGACCTTCATGTACGGGCTGCCGCCTGTGGTGATGTTGATGGCGGCATTGGTTCCTTGCTTGACGTGCGGCAGGAAGCGGGCGAACGCCTCCGGCGTCTGGTCGGGCTTGCCGGTTTCCGGGTCTCGCGCATGCAGATGCAGGATCGCAGCACCGGCCTGCGCCGCCGCGATCGCTTCCGAGGCGATCTGATCCGGCGTGATCGGCAGATAGGGCGACATGGTCGGCGTGTGGATCGCACCCGTCACCGCGCAGGTGATGATGACCTTGCCCTTGGCCGCCGATGCGCCTGATTTGCGGCTGGTTTCTTTCATTGTCCGAACTCCTGATCCGATTTCTTCTTGTGTGCCGCCAGCGCCATCAGCCGGCGATCCCGCCAGACCTGCCGGTCACCCAGGCTTTCCCTCGGCAGGCGCTTGCTGCGCTCGGCCTCGACCGTTTTCATGACATCGCCCGCCCAGTCGACGCGGCGCAGCATCTGCGGGAAGATGTTGGAATAGATGCCTTGGTAACGATCGACATAGTCGCGCACGCCGCCGGGTGCGTTGAGGTCGATGGTCTCGAACGGTCCCATGAAGGACCAGCGCAGTGCCAAGCCATCGCGAATGCCGATATCGACATCCTCGACACTGGCGTAGCCGTCCGCGACAAGCCGGAAAGCCTCCTCCAGCAAGGCCCCTTGCAGGCGGTTCATGATGAAGCCGTCGAGCTCGCGCCTCATCACCAGCGGCGCGTGGCCGGCGTCGATGAGGAAGGCGCGCGTCTTCTCCAGCGTCTCGGCGGAAGTCCACGGCGCCGGCACCACCTCTGCCGCCGGAATGAGATAGGGCGGGTTGATCGGATGCACGACTAGGCAGCGGTGCCGCCCTTGCAGATGGTCGGTGAATTTCGACGGCAACAACGCCGAGGTGGAACTGGCGATGATCGTTTGCGGCCCGGCAAGCCGATCGATCAGCGAGAACACCTCCCGCTTCACATCCAGGTTTTCAGGCGTGTTTTCCTGGACATGGGTTGCGCCGGCCAGCGCCTCCGCCAGCTCGCCAACGATGGCGATGCGGCCAAGCACGGTGTCGACGGATTGCCCGCGCAGCAGGTCGTTCGCGGAGAGATCGCCGAGCACGCCCTCTATGTAGTGGCGCGCCCCGCCCGTCGCGGCAGGCGACTGATCCCACATGCGCACATGATGGCCGGCGCGGGCGAAGCTGATTGCCCAGGCCCGCCCGATGAACCCGCTTCCGACAATCGCGACATTGGCCATGGCTTGGTCCTCAAAGTGTTTCGACGTTGCCGTCGACGCCGAGCGACTGGCCGGAAATGTTGATGCCCGCATCGGAGAGCAGGAACGCCACCATCGAGGCCACGTCATAGGGGCTGGTCATGCGGCGCAGCGAGATGTTCTGCAGATAGCGGCCCGTCATCTCCTCGTGGCTGATGCCGACCTGTTTGGCGCGCGCCGCGATGACGCTTTCGATGCGTGGCCCCTCGATGATGCCGGGCAGGATGGCATTGACCCTGATGCCGTGCGGCCCAAGCTCCTTGGCGAGGCTTTGCGTGAAACCGATGACGCCGAATTTGGCGGCCGAATAGGGTGTGCGGAACGCGTAGCCATGGCGGCCGGCCGCCGACGACATGGACACGATCGAGCCGCCGCCGGCTGCCTTGATCAGCGGTACGGCGCGCCTTGCGCAGAGGAACTGCCCTGTCAGGCAGATATCGATGCAGCGCCGCCAGTCATCCGGTTCGATCTCGTCGACACCGCCTGTCGGCCCGGCAATGCCGGCGTTGTTGATCAGCGCGTCGAGCCCGCCGAGTTTCTCCTTGACCGTCTCGAACAGCCGGTCGACGTCCTCGTCGCGCGAGACATCGGCCTTGACCGCCGCGACCAGGTCGATCTTGCCGGGAGCCGCGGCCAGCGCCTCGTCGGAGATGTCGCAGACGACGATGCGTGCGCCGAGCCGCGACAGCGTGTCGGCGATGGCGAAGCCGATGCCGCCGGCGCCCGCCGTCACCAGCACGCGCTGCCCTTTCAGCCCGGCCAGAAATTCGTCCGCCGATGCGGGTGCCTTTGCGCTCATCGTCCTGTCCTTTTCATTGCAGCCGCCGTTCGCGCAGCGCCATGACGGCGCCCAGAACGACCAGCCCGTAAAGAATTGCCCTGGTGGCGTAGGCAGCGTGGTGCCGGCCAGCAGCATCTGCAGCGCCGTCAAAAGCAGCACGCCGCCGAGCATGCCCGCGTCATTCGATGTCGGAGACCGTATCATCATTTGATCAACGATCAATGATGAAATATCTTACATCAAGACTGGGGCGCCGACGCTTGACGCGGCAGCCGGAACCCTGCATTCCGGGAACGAGTTATGGCGCGGCCTTTGCGCCGAAAGGTTGATGGAAATGGCCGGAGCGGCGTTCAGGAAGCCGGGTGTCGAGATCGTGCCCCTGTCCAGGGAGACCCTGCAGGACAGGGTCTATCGCCACGTCACCGAATTGATCCTCGACGGCAGCATCGTGCCTGGCGAGATGGTGACGGTGCAAAGCCTGGCCGACGCCTTCGGGGTCAGTCCTATGCCGGTCAGGGAGGCATTGCGGCGACTGACCGCGGCCAATGCCCTGATGGTCGTTTCAGGGCGCTCGATCGGCATTCCCGCACTCAGCCGCGCGCGCCTCATCGATCTCAGGAATGTCCGCTTCGAGATCGAGGCGATCGCCGCCGCCTGGGCGGCAGAGCGCATCGACGATCAGGGCATCGCGCAACTCGGCCAGCATCTGGCAGCGCTCGAACAGGCCAACGCGGCGGGAGACGTCAAATCCTATCTGCGCGCCAACTACGCCTTTCACTTCTCCATCTACCGCGCGGCCGGCTCGGAAAACATCCTCAACATCATCGAAAATCTGTGGCTGCAGATCAGTCCCTATTTCAACATGCTGCATGATTCCGGAAATTATTCGACCGCCAACGAGCATCACCAGGAGATGTTCGCGGCACTGCGCAACCGCGATGCCGAAGCCGTCCGCCAGGCCGTCCGCGCCGATATTGACGCCGCCTTCGACGTCCTGGTCGACCTGCTGAAATAGCACTGGGAATCCGGCTAAAACAGCGTCCGCTCATATCCTCCTCAAGCGCCGTTCGGAATTCCTGCTCGAACGATCGTTGAGGCGGTCAGAAGGTCATTCCAGCCTGCTGCTGATCCAGGGATAGCCCGTCTCGCCGCGGCAAAGGGCGCATTTTTCCCGTCAAGATAGTAGCCTCTGGAATTGCGACCCCAAATTAAGCTATGATGCGCTTGGCATTTCTTGCGGGCGGCTTCGCTCCCCCTTGAATGCCGGAGGAACGGGACATGGCCGTAGCGCTTGTACTCGTTTTGATCGTCGTGGGCTCGGTGTTGTTTCACCTCCTGAGCCCATGGTGGTGGACGCCGATTGCCTCGAACTGGGCCTATATCGACAACACCATCATCATCACTTTCTGGATCACCGGCGTCGTCTTCGCCGCCGTCGTGCTTTTCATGGCCTATTGCGTGTTCCGCTTCCGTCATCGGGAAGGCAATCGTGCTGCGTACGAACCGGAGAACAAGCGGCTCGAATCGTGGCTGACGATCGTCACCGCGGTTGGGGTCACGGCGCTACTGGTTCCCGGCCTGTTCGTCTGGAGCCGATTTGTTACCGTTCCACGCGACGCGACAGAGGTCGAGGTCATTGGCCAGCAATGGCAATGGAGTTTCCGCCTGCCCGGCAGGGACGGCAAGCTCGGTACATCAGACACGCGCGACGTCGGTGCCGACAATCCGCTGGGGGTCATCCCCAGCGATCCCAATGGTCAGGACGATGTCGTGGTCGCAGCGGCCGATCTGCATCTGCCGGTCGGCAAACCGGTCAAGATGCTGCTCCGCTCGATCGATGTGCTGCATGATTTCTATGTACCGGAATTCCGCGCCAAGATGGACATGATCCCGGGCTCGGTGACCTATTTCTGGTTCACCCCGACCAGGACCGGAACCTTCCAGGTCCTATGCGCCGAACTTTGCGGCCAGGGACATCCGATGATGCATGGCGTCGTGATGGTCGACACCCAGGAAGATTATGTCGCCTGGCTCGGCCAGCAGCAGACTTTTGCACAATTGTCGGCCCCCCAGAAGACGGGGTCGGCAGACGAGACGACGGGACAGACCGCGGCAGCGGGTCCCGAAATTGCAGCAGGGCTCGAAACGGTAGGGTCTCGCTGAAAAAAGGACACGGAGGTGTTCCTATGGTCGACATCACCCCTGCAGATGGCATCCCGCCGGCCGAAGTCGCGGAAGTAGAACTCTACCATCCGCACAGTTGGTGGACCAAATACGTCTTCTCGCAGGACGCCAAGGTCATCGCCGTCCAGTATTCGGCAACGGCAACAGCAATCGGCCTGGTCGCCCTGGTGCTGTCCTGGCTGATGCGACTGCAGCTTGGCTTTCCCGGCACGTTCGACTTCATCACCCCGGAGGCCTACTACCAGTTCATCACCATGCACGGCATGATCATGGTGATCTACCTGCTCACCGCCCTCTTCCTCGGCGGCTTTGGCAACTATCTGATCCCCCTGATGGTCGGCGCGCGCGACATGGTCTTTCCCTATGTCAACATGCTGAGCTACTGGATCTACCTGCTCGCCGTGCTGGTCCTGGTGTCGAGCTTCTTTGCGCCCGGCGGACCGACGGGCGCCGGCTGGACGCTCTATCCGCCGCAGGCCATCATGAGCGGGACGCCAGGCGGCCAGGACTGGGGCATCATCCTGATGCTCTCCTCGCTGATCCTGTTCATCATCGGCTTCACGATGGGTGGCCTCAACTATGTGGTGACCGTGCTGCAGGGTCGCACCCGCGGCATGACGATGATGCGCCTGCCGCTGACCGTCTGGGGCATCTTCACCGCGACCGTCATGGCCCTGCTCGCCTTTCCGGCGCTGTTCGTCGCCAGCGTGATGATGCTGCTTGACCGCGTGCTCGGCACCAGCTTCTTCATGCCGGCGATTTCCGAGATGGGCGAGCAGTTGCAACACAATGGCGGCAGCCCGATCCTGTTCCAGCACCTGTTCTGGTTCTTCGGCCATCCCGAGGTCTACATCGTGGCGCTGCCGGCGTTCGGCATTGTATCCGACCTGATCAGCACCCATGCACGCAAGAACATCTTCGGCTACCGGATGATGGTCTGGGCCATCGTCGGCATTGGCGCGCTGAGTTTCGTGGTCTGGGCGCACCACATGTATGTCAGCGGCATGCACCCTTATTTTGGCTTCTTCTTCGCCACCACAACGCTGATCATCGCCATTCCGACCGCCATCAAGGTCTATAATTGGGTGCTGACCCTGTGGCGCGGCGACATCCATCTCACCATACCCATGCTGTTCGCCCTGGCTTTCATCGTCACCTTCGTCAATGGCGGGCTGACCGGCCTGTTCCTCGGCAATGTCGTCGTCGATGTTCCGCTGTCCGACACGATGTTCGTCGTCGCCCATTTCCATATGGTCATGGGTGTCGCCCCGATCCTCGTGGTCTTTGGCGCGATCTACCATTGGTACCCGAAGGTCACCGGCCGGATGCTCCACGAAACGCTGGGCCGGTTCCATTTCTGGGTCACCTTCCTCGGCGCCTACCTGATTTTCTTCCCCATGCACTACCTCGGCTTGATGGGCGTGCCGCGGCGCTATGCCGAACTGACCGACATGACGATCATGACGGAGTCGGCCCATCACCTGAACTCTTTCATCAGCGTCATGGCCTTCATTGTCGGCTTCGCCCAGATGGTGTTCCTGTTCAACCTGATCTGGAGCATCCGCCATGGCCGCGAGGCCGGCGGCAATCCGTGGCGGGCCACGACCCTCGAATGGCAGACGCCGCAAACACCGCCGGCCCACGGCAATTTCGGCAAGGACCTGCCGATCGTCTATCGCTGGGCTTACGATTACAGCGTACCGGGTGCCAAGGAAGACTTCATCCCGCAGAACATGCCGGGCTCCTTCGGACCCTCAAGGGAGCCGGCATGAGCGTCATCCTGGTCTTCCTGCTCGTCATTGCCGGTTTTGCCGGATGGTGGCTTTCGCACCAGCGGCTGATGACGAAGCCATGGCTCGAGCAGGGTCTGGCCGGTGATTTTGTCGGGCTCGACCGGTCGGCCCTGCCAACAGCCAAGATAGGTCTCGGCGTTTTCCTTGCTGTCGTCGGCTGCCTGTTCGCGCTCTTCACCAGTGCTTATTTCATGCGGATGGCGGTGTCGGACTGGCAGCCGTTGCCCCTGCCGCGACTGCTCTGGCTCAACACCGGCGTGCTGGTCCTGAGCAGCGTCGCCCTGCAATGCACTTCGGTGGCGGCGCGCAGGGGTCAGATCGACACTGTCAGGCTCGGCCTTGCCACGGCCGGGCTCACCGCGCTCGCCTTCCTGGTCGGTCAGTTCATGGCATGGCGGCAACTGACCGCCGACGGCTATTTCCTGGCCTCCAATCCGGCCAACAGCTTCTTTTACCTGATAACCGGCATGCATGGCCTGCACGTCTTGGGAGGGCTGGTGGGTCTGGGCAGGACGACCACGAGCGCCTGGACTGGAGCGCGGCCGGAACGGCTTCGCCTCGGCGTGGAACTATGCGCCATGTACTGGCATTTCCTGCTCTTCGTCTGGCTTGCCATCTTCGCGTTGCTGGCCGGCTGGGCCGCGACGTTCATCGACATTTGCCGGGAGTTGCTGACCTAAAGGGGATCAAGCGGATGGCAGAGACACTGACACATATCGGCCATACGGAGCCACGGCCTACAGGCTGGCGAGGCATTGCCGCCGATTGGTCCTCGGATCAGCGTGCGTTCAAGAACGTGTCCTGGGGCAAGGCCATGATGTGGATATTCCTGCTCAGCGACACCTTCATCTTCGGCTGCTTCCTGCTCTCCTACATGACCGCGCGCATTTCGACACGGGTGCCGTGGCCCAATCCGAGCGAGGTCTTTGCGCTTCGTATCGGCGGCTCGGATATCCCGCTGATCCTTATTGCCATCATGACCTTCGTGCTGATCTCCAGCAGCGGAACAATGGCCATGGCCGTCAATTTCGGCTATCGCCACGACCGCCGCAAGACGGCCATCCTCATGCTTCTGACCGCGGCACTCGGCGCGACCTTTGTCGGCATGCAAGCCTTCGAGTGGACAAAGCTGATCACTGAAGGGGTGCGACCCTGGGGTAATCCCTGGGGTGCCGCACAATTCGGGTCGTGTTTCTTCATGATCACCGGTTTCCACGGCACGCATGTGACGATTGGTGTGATCTTCCTGATCATCGTGGCGCGCAAAGTCTGGCGCGGAGACTACGACCTCGGACGGCGCGGCTTCTTCACCAGCCGCACCGGCCGCTACGAGAATGTCGAGATCATGGGGTTGTACTGGCACTTCGTCGATCTGGTCTGGGTGTTCATCTTCGCATTCTTCTATCTTTGGTGAGAGGCAGACATGGCTGAAGCAACCGCAAACGGCCTAGGACAACACGCACTTCATGCGGCAGCGCCGGCGGCCGTCGCCCGTGCCGACGTGCATCAGCAACATCCGATCAAGCTCTATCTGGTGGTCTGGGCGTGGCTGTTCATCCTCAGCACCTGCTCCTACCTGGTCGACTATTTCGGCCTCCACGGCTATCTCAGATGGTCGCTGATCCTGATCTTCATGATCCTCAAGGCAGGGCTGATCGTCGCTGTCTTCATGCACATGGCCTGGGAACGGCTGGCGCTGGCCTATGCGATCATCCTGCCGCCGATACTGGTGCTGGTGTTCGTGACAATGATGGTCTTCGAAGCCGACTACACGCTTTTCACCCGGCTGGCATTTTTCGGAGCCGGACCCTGAGGCACGAACCGCATTCAGATCTTGCCGCCGCGCCTCGAACCATCAGCAGCTGGTCTATTTTAGTATCGGAAACGACATAAGGAGAATGACTGCCCTCGTTTCCCCACCCGTCGCGAACTCCGGCAAAGGGAGGCCAAGATGACGATCGCTACCAGACTGAAGGACTTTATCGACAGGAAGGGAATTTCATACGACACAGTCGCCCACCATCGCACGTCCACCAGCAGACAGTCCGCCATCGCGGCGCATGTACCCGGCAGCATAGTGGCCAAATCGGTCGTTGTTCACCACGAGCTCGGCTATGCGTTGGCCGTCGTTCCCAGCACGCACAGGATCGAGCTCGGCACATTGCAAGACGTCATGGACAAGCGTCTCGGACTGGCCTCCGAAGACGAGGTGACTTCGCTCTTCGCTGATTGCGATACCGGCGCCATTCCGCCGATCGGCGCCCCCTACGATGTGCCGGTGATTGTCGATGACAGCCTTGGTGATGCCGCCGACATCTACTTCGAAGGCGGCGACCACAGAACGCTGGTGCATGTCAGCGGCGAGGATTTCCGCAACTTGACGATGGGCGCATACCGCGCCCGCTTCAGCCACCGGGCTTACTGACGGCTTCGATCAAACCCGCACCGGCATCCTGAGCAATCCAGGAAAAGTGTGATCGGTTTTCCGTCCGGAATTGCGTTAAAACAAAGAGATAGAGCATTTTACCGTTTCCATGAAACGGTAAAATGCTCTGGCCGGTGCGGTGAAGCAAAACGTCCTTAACTCGTCGGTCTGGCGGGCGACTCCACAACCTTGCGGTAGACATGCCAGGTGGCATGGCCGAGGATCGGCAACACGACGGCGAGCCCGACGAACACCGGCAGCGAGCCAATGATCAGGCCGACGGCGACGATCAGCCCCCAGACAGCCATCACGATCGGGTTCGCCAGGACCGCACGCACCGAGGTGTGGATCGCTTCATAGGCACCGACATCGCGGTCGAGCAACAATGGGAAGGCGACGACCGTCGTGCACAACACCACCACGGCAAAGACAAAGCCGATGGCGTGCCCCAATATGATCAGCGTCCAGCCGCGTCCCGTGGCAAATATCGCGTTGATGAAGCTGGATATCGATTCCGGCGGAGCCGGGCCGAAAAGATATTCGTAGAATATCTTCGCCGTCAAAAGCCACGTGATGAAGATTGCAAACAGCATGATCCCGACCGCCGCGATGGCCGGCAGCGCCGGAGAATTCCTGACCTCGAAAGCGTGCCTCCAGGAGGTGTCGAGCCCGGCTTCCCGTCTACGGCTGATTTCATAGAGGCCTATCGCCGCGAATGGGCCAACCAGCGCAAAGCCAGAAACCAGCGGAAACAACAACGGTAAGGCATTGGCGCCTGAAGTCCAGGCGGCGAGCACGACGCCCACGAGCGGATAGATCAGGCAGAGAAAGATGATATGCGACGGTTTGACCATGAAATCATCGACGCCCCGCCTGAGCGCGTCAAAAAGGTCGGAAACAGAGATTTTTCGAATTTTGGTATGTTCCAGCGTCTCGCTGGCGCCTGCTATCACATGAAAGCTTGCCATGACCGTTCCTCCAGACCGGGTCCGGAAAGGTCGCGATTTAGCGGTGCTGACGTTTGCGTGACTGGCCACGCAAAACCGCGACCTGCACCGCCACCAATATACTCTCTTGTGAGGGACTTGTCGCCCGTTGTTGGGCCGCATGGCTGGCTCTGGAAACCCTTCTTCGATATGCTCATGCTGCGCCGCATGTCTCTTTTTTGGGGCACGTAAAGGCGCTGGACCACTTGGATCCTTTGCGAACCGGAGAGCGGTGCAGCAGAGTCGATCCCGATCCTCAGGACCATGCACTGGGTCGAAGGCGAAGGTCATGGACGCAAGGACGCTTCTCATAGTCGGCCTTGGCATAATCATTCTGCTGTTGCTGGGATTCTGTGCGCTGCCATCGTGACGGCACTGCGCCGTCTTCGGCACGGCACTCGCCGGCCGGCCAGAGCGGTTCGCGGATGGCGATCTGCGCTCAGATCCCGGCTGAGATCAGCGCGCGCATGGCAATGGTATCGGCAAGCAGCGCGGCGAAGATCGCGAAAAGATAGAGGATCGAATAGGCAAACAGCGCCTTGGCGGGTTTCAGCTCCGTTTCGGAAGCGGCCAGAACCTTCCATGAATGCCAGATGAAACCGACGCCCAATGCGGCCGAGGCGATTCCGTAGTAGCCGCTGGTGTATCCGAAGAGCCAAGGCAGCACGCCGACCGGCGCCAGAAGCAAGGCATAGGCAAGGATTTGCCTACGCGTCGAAGCAGGGCCGGCCACATTCGGCATCATCGGAATGCCGGCAGCGGCGTAGTCGCCAACTTTGAACAGCGCCAGCGCCCAGAAATGCGGCGGCGTCCACAGAAAGATGATCAGAAACAGGATGAGGCTTTCGATGCCGACGGCGCCGGTTGCGGCCGCCCAGCCAATGACAGGAGGAAGGGCACCAGCCGCGCCGCCGATGACGATGTTCTGCGGTGTCGAGCGCTTCAGCCACATCGTGTAGATGACGATGTAGAAGAAGATGGTGAAGGCCAGCAGCGATGCGGCAAGCCAGCCTACCAGTACGCCGAGTGTCATGACCGAAAGCGCGGAAAGCACAAGGCCGAAGCCGAGAGCTTCGCCCGGCGCGACGCGGCCCGACGGAACCGGCCGTCTTGACGTGCGCGACATCAGCGCGTCGATGTCTGCGTCATACCACATGTTGAGGGCACCAGCCGCTCCTGCTCCGATCGCAATCGAACCGATTGCGATCACGGCGATGACCGGATTCATCGCGCCAGGCGCCACCATCAGGCCTACGAAAGCGGTGAATACGGCAAGCGCCATGACCCGTGGCTTCAAAAGCGCGAAGAAATCGGCCGCCGTCGCTTCCGAAAGGCGGATGGAGGTATCCTTGAGGGGGCTTTCCCTAGTCGACATCTCGGACGACCACCGATGGGTGGCGAGGGGCCCAGGTCACTTGGAGAAGGTTTTCAGATAGGCAATGACGTTGGCCACGTCCGCATCGTTCTTGAGGCCGGGAAACGTCATTTTGGTGCCTTTGACCATGGCCTTGGGATCGTGAAGGTAGGTCGTCAGCGTTGGCTCGTCCCATTTGACGCCGGATTTGCCGGCCGCAATCATGGCATCGGAGTATTTAAAATCCGGATGAGTACCGGCCGTGCGGCCGATGACGCCGTGCAGCGATGGACCGATCTTGTTCTTGTCCTCGTTTGCGATGTGGCAGACTTGGCATTTGGTGAAGACCTTCTCACCAGCCGCGGCATCCTGTGCCTGCGACGGATGCGCGATGAAGATCGTAACGGACACCCCAGCAAAAAACGCTATAGCGCGCATGGCATTTCCTCCCTGATCGCCATTTATGCCTCGGACGATCGCGCCTTGGGCAGAATATCTCTCCCCAGTGGAATTGCGGTACAAACATACCATGGAATCCAGGCGGCGGGTAGAAAAAGCCAAGCATTGCGAAGGTTTAGAACCCAGCCACGCTCAAGGCGGATCGGTCCGGCAGCTTCCGGCGATCTGCTCAACCGCCTCTTCGAGCCCCGCAAGGTCGAAATCCGCCTGGCCGCGGCCTGACAACAAGCCGAACCGCCATGAAAGCGACAGCCGGCTTGCGGGAACAAGGCGCTTGATGCCGTCGGCGCCGTCGCGCACCAGCATTCGGCCGCGCGATCCGACCGACCAGCTCTCGTCGAACTTGCCGCCGTCGTCAACAGTGACGGACATGGTGATCTTGCGGCTGGCCGAAACCCCGTCATTCAACTGCAGCCATTCGGTCCAGCGCGGTTCTCCGTCTGCCCGGCAGGCAATGGTCAACACCGGGCTGTAACTCAAGGCACCGCCACCCGTGATCAGCTTGTTGGTGCCATGAAGCGAAGCGGTCACAAGGCCATCATCGTCTGTTCCGAAGCGCCACTCGCCGGCAAGCGCGCCGGCCTGGGCAACATCGCAGACGAAGGCCAGAACGAGCGCCAGGGCGACGGGACGCCCCTTTTCGAAGAATAGGCTCAACGCCCCCTCCAGGAACCACACGGTTTGCAACAGCAGCGCAGATAATGCTCAACGCCAGGTATCGCCAAGTGCCATTTCCCGCAAAGCGAATCGGCTGTTGCAGTTTCGCAACGAAAAAGGCCGCCTCGAGGGCGGCCTTCGTCGATTCCATCAAGCTCGGGACTTATTCGGCGTCCTTGGCGGCCTTTTTCTTCGGCGCGGCCTTCTTCTTCGGCTCTTCCGCCTCGTCGCCGGCCTCGCTCGCCTTGGCTTCAGCCTTCTTGGCCGCAGCCTTCTTCGCGGGCTTCGCCTTGGTCGTGGTTTCCGCGTCCTCGTCGTCGGCCATCAGCTCTTCCTTGCTGACCTTGACGTCGGTGACCGAGATCTGGCCGAGAAGGTGGTCGACGACCTTCTCCTCGAACATCGGCGCGCGCAGCGCATTCAGCGCCTCGGGGTTGCTGCGGTAGAACTCGAAAGCTTCCTGCTGCTGGTTGGCCGGGAAGCGGCGAACCTGCTCGAACAGGCCACGCTGCAATTCCTCGTCCGATACGGTGACACCGGCCTTCTCGCCGATCTCCGCCAGCACCAGGCCGAGACGCACCCGGCGTTCGGCAAGACGCTGATATTCGGCGCGGGCTTCTTCTTCGGTCGTCTCTTCGTCGGCGAAGGTGCGGCCGGCGGCCTCCAGGTCGCGGGTGACCTGAGCCCAGATGTTGTTGAACTCGGCCTCGATGAGCTTCGACGGCGCCTCGAACGAATAGGCGGCATCGAGCTGGTCGAGCAGCTGGCGCTTGACCTTCTGGCGCGTCATCGAGCCGAACTGGTTCTCGATCTGGCCGCGCACGATCTCACGCAGGCGCTCCAGCGATTCCAAGCCAAGGTTCTTGGCGGTCTCGTCGTTGATTTCCAGCTCACCCGGCTTCGACACTTCCTTGACGGTGACGTCGAACGTGGCTTCCTTGCCGGCCAGATGTGCGGCCTGGTAGTTTTCCGGGAAGGTCACGGTGACCTGCTTTTCGTCACCGGCCTTGGTGCCGATAAGCTGGTCCTCGAAGCCAGGAATGAATTCCTTGGAGCCCAGCACCAACGGCTGGTCGGTGCCGGCGCCGCCGGCAAAGGCCTCACCATCGATCTTGCCGACATAGTCGATGCTGACGCGGTCGCCTTCGGCGGCCTTGCCGGTCTTCGGCTCATAGCTGCGTGCCGATTCGGCAACGCGCTTGACCTGGTCGTCGATCTCGGCCTCCGGTACGTCGAACACCTGACGCGTCACCTTGATATCGGAGAAATCCTTGATCTCGATCGCCGGGATGACCTCATAGTTGAGGCGGAACTCGAAGTCGGTCCCGCCGGCCAGGATCTTCTCGGCTTCCTTCTCGTCCTCGGTCATGATGACTTCGGGCTGCATGGCGGCCTTTTCGCCGCGGCCCGTAATGATCGAACGGGTGGAGTCGTTGAGGATCTCGTTGACCACTTCGGCCATGAACGACTTGCCATAGACCTTGCGCAGGTGCTGCACCGGCACCTTGCCCGGCCGGAAGCCGTTGATGCGAACCTTGTTGCGCGCGTCCGAGAGCCTCGCCATCAGCTTGGCTTCCATGTCACCGGCCGGCACGGTGATCTTGATCTCGCGCTTGAGACCGGAATTAAGCGTTTCGGTGACCTGCATCGTAAAACCTTTGTTTTCACCAATGAGACTGCCACGGCCTCTGCCGTTTACAGCCTGCCGGTATATTCTTGCCGGGAATGGCTTTTGGTACGGAACCTGGCGATTTGACCGAAATTACGGCCCAAACTCTCCCAAACTGCGTTCCAAAATGTGAATAAGTTCTTGTTTTTCCTACTTCTTATCACATTCTGTAGAAGCGGATCGTCGCGTCCCGTCACATTTGACACGCCTTTTGTCACAGGCGAGCCTAATTTTCAACAGTCTTCGCGCTTAGGCGAATAACCAACATTTCGGCCCTGCCCACATCTCGTCTCTGACATCTCGTCTCCGACATTGACAGAATGATGGCTACATGGGATTGCCGGGCGATGCGGATGTGGCGGAACTGGTAGACGCCCTGGATTTAGGTTCCAGTGCCGAAAGGCGTGGGGGTTCGAGTCCCTTCATCCGCACCACCCTTCGCTCTGCGAGCTTCGGGTCGCAGGCCACCTGAAGCTCGCTAGATGGCAAAGAGACTCCTCGGAAGCTAGCTTCTGATGGCCTCGTCAAATGACCGCTATCGCATCGACCTCTATGAGGTAGCCTGGGGACATTATCGCCACCCCGACCACCACATTGGCTGGCTTGTGATCTCCAAACAGCGAAATCTGCGCTTCTTCGATGATCGGCACTTGTTCGTCGCGCTTGTAGTCGACAATGTAGATCGTAATCTTGCAAACCTGCTCGGGCCGCGCGCCTGCCGCACTGAGCGCCCGGCCGAGATTGCCGAATGCCAGGCGCGCTTGCGCCGCAAAATCACCATGCCCAACCAGCTTGCCGTTTATGTCTTCGGGCTGCTGACCTGAGATGAATACCAGCTTGGATCCCGTCGCGACGACAACCTGTGTGTACATCTCTGGAACTGGCAGATCATCGGGGTTGATGAGTTCGAGCGACACTGGACAATCTCCTGCTTTGTTCGGCTGAAATCGATAGTGATGATCACCGCGCCGCTGGCACACAGGGCGACAGCGCCGGGCGCGTGACATCAACGGCACGGCCCCGCGCGAAATCTCCCAGGGCGACGACGCGCTGGCCAGCGCGCCGATTGGGCTCAACGCCATCAACACGGCTAACTCAGTGCATTTCGCATGGGGTGTCCGGCAATGATTGGTCAGTCGACAGCGTACTGTCAATTGATCCGGCCGGCGCGCGGTGGCGCATCCACATGTCGCCGGAGCATGCGGATTTGGCGGAACTGGTAGATGCCCTGGATTTAGGTTCCGGCGCCGGAAGACGTGGGGGTCCTTCATCTGCACCAATCTTTTCGGCGAATGGCCCCCACGAAATCCAACTTTCAAAGAAGGCTCTTGAAATAGCACGTAGACAGGTTCTTATTGGCTGAAGGCAGGTTGGGGCTCTGTCAGTTTGTGCGTGTATTGTCTCTAGTTCTGGCGGTAGGGTCGATTGTAGCGGCGGCAACATCTCAGGTTGAGGCCCTAGAATACACGCCTGTTTCGTCTCCAGGGCAGCAGCCGTTTCTTGTTGTTTCCGGAGAGTTCAAAGACAATGAACCCCTGAACGCCTTTAGCAACGCGGTTGCGGGCAGCGGGGCCCGGATGATCGTATTCAACTCCCCCGGCGGCAACGTCGGCAGCGCGCTTCGGTTGGGGCGTATGATCCGCGCGGCGGGATTGGATACGCTTCAGGTTCGCCAATTGCAGTGCGCTTCAGCCTGCTCACTGGCCTTCTTGGGTGGCGTCCACCGTGTTGCCGAACCAGGTACTATCGGCATTCATCGGGCTTGGTTGAAATGGACTGACGGGATTTCCAGAGAAGAAGCCAAGGCCCGTGTCGAGCTCGGAACGGCCGCAATCACATCCTATGTAGTCGAGATGGGAGTGGACCCCGAGCTGATTGAATTGGCGTCGAGCTATGACAAGCATGACATAAGATACCTATCGGCCAGCGAAATGGCAGAGTTGCGTGTGACCAATGTCGCAGCGAACCAATCGCCCGTGGATACGTCGCAGGTGTCGACGCGGCCAGATCCTGCGCCCGTGCCAGTGCCTGCACCCGACGCAAGGCAACAGGCGGAGAGCGCTGCGGTCGCCTTCGTCAAGGATCTGATCGAGCATCATGGCGACAACGACGATTTCGCTCTTGCTCAAGTTCAGGCGTCCTACGCTCGCACCGTCGACTATTATGGCAAGTTGACGAACCTGAGTTCGATCATTCAGGACAAGAGGAACTATTACCGGCGATGGCCTGAACGCATATATAACGTCCGCATTGACAGCATTGTGGTCACCTGTGCAAACGATCGCTGCATGGTTTCTGGCGTGTATGACTGGGTCGTGCGCAGCCCCTCGACACACAAGCAGGACAAAGGCGTAGCAGACTTTAGCTACACCATATCGACTGGCCCCTATCTCAAAATCATCGCCGAGACGAGTAGGGTCCGGAGTTGACCAGCGGAGTCCTCCATCCTGAGTTAGTGAACTCTCTTGCGAAAAATCTGTTCAGCTATTTCGCATAGTGGCACTCGCCCCTCCCGGTGGGCACCACAGTTGATACAAAGTGAGTCCATTCCGGTGCCGCGCTGCCGCAACGCTTGTACGGCAAGGCCTTACACTGATTTAGAGGCGTCTGGTCTTGCTTCGCACCGATAACCGGCATCCATCGTTATTAATATAGCGGTTCCTCGAATAGCGTCTTGTCGCCGTCGACCAATGCCTTGATCTGCGCGGTGCCGTCGCTGGCGAGCGCAAGCCTTATGCCGAACGGGCGCACCCGCATGTCGCTCTGGATCGCCATCCCCTCGCCTTCCGGCAGGTAGAACCGCTCGATGCCGTAGTCCGGCGCGATGGTCATGCCCTCGCTGCGCAGATCCCAGCCTTCGGCGACATGGCCTGCAATATCAGCCTCGTCGGCAGCGGCCGGCGCCGGCGCCTTGCCGAACCAGGCGGTGGTCGGCGTCCAATAGCCGTCAGCACCCTTTTTCAGGCGGACCACGATCGACGTATCGTCGCTGGAGAATTTGCCGGCGGGAATGTTGGCGATCATTTTCACCGGAATGCGCGAAATCGCGTAGCCGAGGATGATGTAGTCGCCGCGCAGCAGATCGCGCGGATCGACGGGTTCGATCTTCAGCAGCACTTCCTTGCCGTTGCGCAGGATAGCCGCCCGGCCGGCGATGATCCAGCTCAGGAAGCCGATCTGGACGAGCGCCAGCACCAGCGCCGAGATAACAAGCCTCTTTCCGGTCATCATGCGGTGGCTCCCCCCGTTGCCGGACCCTTCATGCGTTTTTCGACGCGAATGATGATGATCGCCAGGATGCCGAGCAGCACCGCGGCGGCAAGGAAGAAGCCGGCCGTGTCGAGCATGGACTGCAAGGTCACGACATAGATCATGGCGAGTTCGAAGGCGAAGCCGAGATAGGCAAGCCAGCGCAGGCCACGGCTCTCCCGTCCCGCCAGCACGATGGCGGCGACTATGCCGGCCAGCGCGACGACCGAGGCAATGGCGAAACCGCTGTTGTAAGTACTTTCGTCGGCCAGTTCGAACTGGATGATGGCCAGCCCGGTAAGAAAGCCGAGCAGCGCATGCAGGGGCAAGCGGCCGCCGAGTTGCACGATCCTGTCGACAGGTTCCGGTGCGAAGACAGAAGCCGCGAAGAGCACGGCGGAGACGATGACCAGAGGGATCGCCACCGGCAGCGTCGCGTGATTCCCGGCCAACAGCACGAGATAGAAGAGCAGCGACAGGATGATCAGATGCCGCGCGGCCTGGCTGCGGGTCCAGAACGAGACGGCAAACAGCACGATCGCCATGACGACGAAGGCATGCGGAAACGCGCTGCGGCTGTAATAGTCGAACCCCTTCAGGAACAGCCAGGCGTCGGCGATGCCGACCGAAGCGACGGTCAGCGGGTTCGACCGCAGCGCGACCGCCGCCAGCGCCGTTCCGGCGCCCCAGGTGACCAGCGCGGAAGCCTCGTCGCCGGACAGATGGTACATCTGGCCGATCAGCGCGATCGAACCGCCAAAGGCAGCCGCCGCCACGATCCACAGGGCTTCGCCGATCGCCGCATGGTCGCGCGTCTTCAGCACCGCGCCGCCGACATAACCGCCAAGGATGATGGCAAACAGCGCCGCGACCCGCGCCAGCCGCGGAATGGCATCCCAGTTGGCAGCGACGAAGATCAGGATGGCCGCGCCGAACAGCAGGGCCGCCATCATGGCCAGGATCGAACCGAAGCTCAGCGACTTGCGCGTATTCGCCTCGACGTCTCGCGTCAGGGCGTCGGCCGTCGCGGCGTCGATCAGGCCTTCCTGGAGCCACCGCACAATGTCGGACCTGACCCGTGTCGAATAGCCCGCCATGTCCTGCATCCCCCGCTGGGTCGTTTTTTTAACCGAACCAGCCAAACCGTTGACGTCACGGCACTTTCCGATTCTGGCTTCTTTGTGTCAGGTCCATGAAGGCGCGTTAATGTTGCATTGCACAATTTGCATTGCTGCCATGCAGCCATAGCGCTTTTAAATCGATATGAGCCCGCCTATTTATAGTTCGTACACAAACGGAATGATCCGCAAGAAAGACGAAACGAGAACTACCATGAACCTGATCCGCAACTATCGCAACTGGCGCCGCTACAGGGACACCGTGTCCGAGCTGAGCCGCCTGAGCAACCGCGAACTGACCGACCTCGGCATCAGCCGCAGCGACATTCCTTACGTCGCTCGCAAGGCGGTCTAATTTTTCGGACCGCAAATGGTCCGAACAAGTTTCCGAAAAGAGAACGACAATGAACCTGATCCGCAACTATCGTAACTGGCGCGTATATCGCGAGACGGTTACCGAGCTGGGTCGCCTTTCGAACCGCCAGCTGCATGATCTCGGTATCGTCCGCGACGAAATCAAGATCATCGCCCGCCGGGCGATCTAACGGAATTTCGCTGGGGTCGACCTCCTCCCCGACCTCCAGCGAACGGTCAGCCCTTATCCTCCTCCCGAGGGTTGACCACCAAAACGGCGCCCGCCGCACCTCCTCCCGCGGCGGGCGCTGTTCCCGGGGCAAACGAATTTTGCTCCAAAGGGTTTTGCCCCTTTTAAAAGATGGCAAAAGAGATTTCGTCAAAGCCGACCTCCTCCCCGGCAATGACGAATAGGTCCAACCTTCACCTCCTCCCGAGGGTTGGCCAACCAAACGGCGCCCGCCGCACCTCCTCCCGCGGCGGGCGTTGTTTCCCCGGAGCAAAATGAATTTTGCTCCAAAGGGTTTCGCCCCTTTTCAAAACGCGAAAAAGATTTCGTCAAAGCCGACCTCCTCCCCGGCGATGGCGAATACGGTCGATCTTCACCTCCTCCCGAGGATCGACCCCCAAAACGACACCCGCCGGACCTCCTCCCCCGGCGGGTGTTGTTGTTTTCGGCGCCTGGTTCACCATCTGCGGTTTGCCCGCACCAGGCACGGCAATTGCAATCGCCGCCCCAAGCGATTATTCCGGCGCTCATGAGCAAAAATCCCATACACATAATCGGCGGCGGTCTCGCCGGTTCCGAAGCCGCATGGCAGGCCGCGCAGGCCGGTGTTCCCGTCGTGCTGCATGAAATGCGCCCGGTTCGCGGCACGGACGCGCACAAGACCGATGGCCTGGCCGAACTCGTCTGTTCCAATTCCTTCCGCTCCGACGACGCCGAGAACAACGCGGTCGGCCTGCTGCACGCCGAGATGCGACTGGCCGGCTCGCTGATCATGAGCGCCGGCGACGCCAACCAGGTGCCGGCCGGCGGCGCACTGGCCGTCGACCGCGACGGCTTCTCCGAGGCCGTGACGAAGAAGCTCCAGGCGCACCCGCTGATCACCATCCAGCGCGAGGAAGTTCCCGGCCTGCCGCCGGCGGACTGGGACCAGGCGATCATCGCCACGGGACCGCTCACCGCCCCATCGCTGGCCCAATCGATCGCCGAGGCGACCGGCGCCGATGCGCTCGCCTTCTTCGACGCCATCGCGCCGATCATCCATTTCGACACGATCGACATGGACACCTGCTGGTTCCAGTCGCGCTACGACAAGGTCGGCCCCGGCGGCACCGGCAAGGACTACATCAACTGTCCGATGGACAAGGAGCAGTATCTCGCCTTCGTCCAGGCGCTGATCGACGGCCAGAAAACCGAATTCAAGCAATGGGAAGGCACGCCCTATTTCGACGGCTGCCTGCCGATCGAGATCATGGCCGAGCGCGGCGTCGAGACGCTGCGCTACGGGCCGATGAAGCCGATGGGCCTGACCAACGCGCACAACCCGACGGTCAAGGCCTATGCCGTCGTCCAGCTAAGGCAGGACAATGCGCTGGGCACGCTCTACAACATGGTCGGCTTCCAGACCAAGCTGAAGCATGCCGAACAGGTCCGCATCTTCCGCACCATTCCGGGCCTGGAAAACGCCGACTTCGCCCGCCTCGGCGGTCTGCACCGCAACACCTACATCAATTCGCCGACCTTGCTCGACGCCTCGCTGCAGCTGAAATCGCGTCCGGGCCTGCGCTTCGCCGGCCAGATCACCGGTTGCGAGGGTTATGTCGAAAGTGCCGCGATCGGCCTGCTCGCCGGCCGTTTCGCCGCCGCCGAGCGGCTCGGCCATGCGCCGTCCCTGCCACCGCTCACCACGGCTTTCGGCGCGCTGCTCAACCACATCACCGGCGGCCACATCGTTTCGGACGACGAGCCGGGCAAACGCTCCTTCCAGCCGATGAATGTCAATTTCGGCCTGTTCCCGCCGGTGGAAGCGGTGAAGATCGAAGGCAAGCGTCTGCGCGGCAAGGACAAGACGGTTGCCAAGCGCCATGCCATCACATCGCGCGCGCTGGGCGATTGCCGGCAATGGCTGGGTTTGCCGGCGCGGGCAGAGGCGGCAGAGTAGCCTTTAATTGCATACTCCAATCTGCCCCGGTCTCGGCCGCCATCAAGTAGAGTTCTTCACGGACTAGTTGCAGAAGTTCTCCATCTAGCTCTACCTTCATGGTGGAGGTCCGATGAGCGTCACCTGGCCGGAGATCGCTTTCCAACTTGAACCGGACGTCGCGCTGGCGGCGGCAAAAGCGTGGTCGTGGCTTTTACCGGAGCCTTGGAACCCGGTTGTTTGCTCAATGGTTGGAGGCGTGTTTATCGAGCAGCCGAACAACGGGGTTCACTGGCTCGATACCGGGACGGGCTTGGTCGAGCAGGTGGCTCACAATCGGGCGGATTTTGAGGAGATGATCAGGCTTCGTACTGATCTCGTTGACGAGTGGTTCCTCCCGCCGCTTGTGGAACGCCTTCGCGCCGCAGACAAGAAGCCGAAGACGGGAGAATGCTACGGCTTCACCATCTTGCCCGCCTTTGCCGAGGGCAAATTCGATGTCGAAAACATGTTTGTGGTCCCCGTGAGTGAGCAGTTCGTAGGCATGGCCGATATTCATCGCCGGCTGAGCGAATTGTCCGACGGCTCAAGGGTACGGCTCAAGGTGATCGATTAGGCGCGTAACGCTACTCCGCCGGCTCGGCACCCGCCATCGGCAATCCCGGCTTCCCCGCCTCGGCAGGATTGCGCCTGACATAGGCCGCCTTCAGGCTCTCCGAAGTTTCGCGCGAGCCGTCATGGCTCCAGCCGGGCGGCTTGATCAGGTAGTTCAGGCGATCGCTGAGCGTAATACCCGGCGCAAACGCATCCCTGAACATGCCGATCCATTCGTGGAACGCCACTTTCAGCGGGTTGAAGGTGCCGAGATTCCTGACGATGCCATAGCGCGGCCGGTCCTCTTCCAGCTCTTCGACGAAGCTGCCGAACATGCGGTCCCAGATGATCAGCGTGCCGGCATAGTTGGCGTCGAGATAGCGTGGATTGGTGGCGTGGTGGACGCGGTGGTGCGAGGGCGTGTTGAAGATGAACTCGAACCAGCCCCACATCTTGCCGATGGCCTCGGTGTGGATCCAGAACTGCCAGACAAGGTTGAAGCCGAAGGTGAAGGCAATCACCGCGGGGTGAAAGCCGAGCAGCACCAGCGGTGCCTGGAGGACGAACATGAAGGTGAACAGGCCCGTCCAGCTCTGCCGGAGCGCCGTCGACAGATTGTAATGCTGGCTGGAGTGATGGTTGACGTGTTCGGCCCACACCCAGCGCACCCGGTGCGCAATGCGGTGATAGACATAATAGCGCAAATCATCGAGCAGGAAGGCGGCCAGGAACACCCAGACCGACAGGCCGAGATTGAAGACGCGGAACTGCCACAGCCACAGCAGCGCCCAGTAGGAGACGACGCCAAGCAGCAGCCCGGCGACGACATTGCCGGTGCCCATCATCAGGCTGGTCACCGTGTCGCGCGTCTCGAACGAGCCTTTCGCGCGGCCGGTGCGCACCAGCCAGAGCTCGATCAGGATGGCGGCGACGAAGAACGGAATGGCCAACTGGGTAACTTGCGGAAAATCATAGCTGTCCATCACGCGGCCTCCCTGGCGGCATGGCGTGCTTCAAAAGCTTTCAGCAAGGCCTGCGCATCGCCGGCATTGGCGAAGCGGAAACGGCCGCCCTTCCAGGTGAAGTCCGTCAATCGCAATTGAATTGTGTTCGTCTCGTCGGAATTGGACACCGAGACGTCCGTAGCGGTGACGATGCGCGTCAAGAAGCAGTCGCCGATGCCGTGGACGATGCCGGTGCGCCCTCGTCCAAGGTCCAGAAATGCCGTTTTTGCGTCCGCCGTCAGGCGAACTGTTGCAACCATCTCGTCGGGAAAATCCTCGGCGAAACGGTGCAACGCCTGATCGGGATCGGCCAGCGTGGCCGTCTTGCTGCCGCCGGTGAAATGCACCGCTGCAACCGACAGCGCAATGCCAAGGACGACGATCACGACCAGAAAGGGCAAGCTCATGGATTTCCTCCGGGCCGGCCTGTCATCTCCGGCGACAGTTCCCGGCATGGCCGACTCCTTAGCACGATTGACGTTTACGTCAAAGTGCCGGCCAGCCCTTGCTCGCCCGCCGCACCAGCAGCCAGTGCCGGCGCAAGGCGGATAGCCGCGCGACGCCGTCGAGTGGCGAATGGCGCGAGCCTTCCATCCTGTCGAGATAGGCGCGCGACAGTGCCAATGGCAGGAATGCCGGGCGCAACGACGCCGGCAGCCCGGCGGCGCCCCGCTCGAATGCGGAAAGGTGTTCGCGTGCCAGCGCTGTTATCGCCGCTACGGCACGCCGCGCCCCAGGCCCGCCATCGCCGGCAACAAATTCCTCCGGCGTCGATCCCGCCGCCGCCAGAATGTCGGCCGGGAAAAAACACTGCCCGCGCTTGCGGTGCAGCGGCAACAGCAGCAGCAGTCCGGTCATGGCCTGCGCGCAGCCCGCCCTGCCTGCCAGTTCGGCGAAGCGGGGCGCCTCGACGGGATCGAGCACCATCGCCGCAAGCTGGATGAGCGCGGCCGCCGTCTCGCCGCAATAGCCTTCCAGGTCGGTACGCGACGGCATCGGATCGTCATAGAGATCGAAGATGCGCGCCTCGAGCATGTTGTCGAAGGCCGGCTTCGGCAGGTGATGGCCAGAAATTGTCGCCTTCAATGCGTCGGCGACGGGATGGCCGACGGCTGCGCCGTCACTGTCGGCGGCGATGAGGTCACGCCACCATTGCAGCCGCACCTCGCCCGGCAATGCTTCATGGATGCGATCGCGGATGCCAGCGATTTCGGCATTGAAAGCGTAGAGCGAAAACAGCGCATCGCGCTTGTCGGCCGGCGCGTAGAGTACCGTCAGATAGCGGTCATGATCGGCGGCGCGCACCGCGTCCATGACGATTTTGGCATTTTGCGACATATCACTCGACGGCGATGAGCGCGGCAGCCACGGCGCGGTCTTCCGCCAGGAGGACATTGTAGGTCCGCACCGCAGCCCCGGTCGACATCGGGTCGGAGGCAATACCGGCCTCCTTCAGCGCCGCTCGCAGCGCCGCGGGCAATGGCCTCAAATCCTTGCCCATGCCGACCAGCAGGATCTCGACCTTGTCGGCCTCGGCCAGCAGTTTTTCGAAATCGGCCACTGTCAGCGCTGAAGCGTCCGCCGGCTCCCAGCCATGGATGCCGGATGGCAGGCACAGCAGCGAACCGCGATGCGACATGTCGGCAAAGCGGAACCCGCCATTGCCATAGGCCTCGATCGACGCGCGGCCGGGGAAGTGCGCCTCGCGGATGACGATGCCTTTGCCGGTCACCACTTTCGTCACCCCTTCGGGGCCGCGCGTCAGGTCGCGACCGCCTTGCCGCCGTTGACCGGCTTCTCCTCGTCGGCCGAAGCCTGCGGCCGCAGCTTGAACAGGATCAGCAGCGGTGCCGCGATGAAGATCGACGAATAGGTGCCGAAGACGACGCCGAACAGCATGGCCAGCGTAAACGAGCGGATCACCTCGCCACCGAACAAAACCAGCGCCAGCAGGGCCAAGCTGGTCGTCACCGAGGTCAGCGTCGTTCTCGACAGCGTCTCGTTGATGGCGTTGTTCAACAGTTGCGGCAGCGGCATGCGCTTGTATTTTCGCAAATCCTCACGAACGCGGTCATAGACCACGATCGTATCGTTCAGCGAATAGCCGATGATGGTCAGGATCGCCGCCAGCGATGACTGGTTGAATTCAAGCCCGGAGATGACGAAGAAGCCGAGTGTCATGACCACATCGTGCACCGTCGCCACGATGGCGCCGACCGCGAACTGCCATTCGAAGCGGAACCAGACATAGACCAGGATGCCGACCAGCGCGACCAGCATTGCGATCGTGCCTTGCTTGGCCAACTCCCCGGAAACCGTTGGCCCCACAACTTCGACGCGGCGGAAGTCATAATTGTCCTGCAGCTCGCCGCGCACCTTGTCGATGACTGTCTGCTCGGCATTCTCGCCGCCATCCTGCGTGCCGACACGGATCAGCACGTCGTTCGGCGCACCGAACTGCTGCACCTGGACCTCACCGATGTTGAGATCCGACAGCCGGCCTCTGATGTCGGCGATGTCCGCATTGCCGCTCTTGGCCTGCACCTCGATCAGCGAACCGCCCTTGAAGTCGATGCCGTAATTGATGCCGACGGTCATGAACGTCACCACGGACAGGATCGACAGCGCGCTCGAGAGCGTGAATGTCCAGCGACGGATGCCCATGAAGGGGATCTTGGTGCCCGGCGGAATGAAGGTCACCGGCGCCTTCGGCAATTCCTTCGGACGGGCGCGGCGCAACCAGATCGACACCAGCATGCGGGTGAAGGTGAACGCGGTGAACACCGTGGTCAGGATGCCGATGGCGTAGGTGATGGCAAAGCCCTTCACCGGGCCGGTGCCGAGATAGAATAGCACCACTGTCGCGATCAGCGAAGTGACATTGGAATCAATGATCGTCGCCAGCGCCTTCGAGAACCCGGTATCGATCGCCTGGATCACCGAGCGGCCGGCGCGTCGCTCCTCGCGGATGCGTTCGTAGATCAGCACGTTGGAATCGACCGCCATGCCGATGGTCAGCACGATACCGGCGATACCCGGCAAGGTCAGCGTCGCGCCGAGCAGCGACAGCAGGCCGACGATCATCGCCACGTGCACCGCCAGCGCGATGTTGGCGAGGAAGCCGAGGAAGCCGTAGGCAACGAACATGAAGGCAACGACGAGGATCGAACCGATGATGCCGGCCACCTTGCCGGCATGGATCGAATCCTGGCCAAGGCCCGGTCCGACAGTGCGTTCCTCGATGACCGTCAGTGTCGCCGGCAGCGCGCCGGCTCGCAAAAGCACGGCGAGATCATTGGCGCTCTGGGCGGTGAAATTGCCTGATATCTGGCCGGTGCCGCCGAGGATCGGTTCACGGATCTGCGGCGCCGAGATCACCTGATTGTCGAGGATGATGGCGAACAGCTTGCCGACATTCTGCGAGGTCGCCTGGCCGAAGCGGGCGGCGCCCTTCGAATCGAAGCGGAATGAAACCACCGGCTCGTTGTTCTGCGAATTGTAGGTCGCCTGCGCGTCGACGAGGTTTTCGCCCGAAACGATGACGCGGTTTTCGATCAGATACGGAACCGGCGGATCGTCCTGCGAATAAAGCACCGAGGAGCCTGCGGGCGGGCGCCCCTTGAGCGCGTCCTGCACCGGCATCGACTGGTCGACCATCTGGAAGGTCAGCTTCGCGGTCTGGCCGAGGATTTCCTTCAGCCGCTGCGGATCCTGCAGGCCTGGCACCTGCACAAGGATGCGGTCGTCGCCCTGCCGCTGCACGATGGGCTCGGTGGTGCCGAGTTCGTTGACGCGGCGCTCGACCACTTCGATCGACTGCGCCAATGCGGTCGATGTGCGGTATTTGATGCCAGCGTCGGTGACGGTGAATTTGAGCAGGCCCGGCTCGGAATCATCCAGCGACATTTCCTGGATGGAGCCACCGGAGAACAGGCCAGCGGCGACAGGATCGGTCAAGGTCTTCAACGCCTTTTTCGCGGCGTCGAGCTGGGCCGGATCCGTGATGCGCACCTGCAAGGTCCGCCCGGTGCCGGCAAGGCCGGTATAGCCGATCTTGGCGTCACGCAGCAGCGTGCGGATCTCGTCGCGCGTCGTCTCCAATCGATCCTTGATCAGATCGTTCTGGTTCATCTCCAGCAGAATGTGCGAACCGCCCTGCAGATCGAGGCCGAGCGTCATCTGCCGCTTCGGCACCCAGCTCGGCAGCTGGGCCAACGTGCTGGCGGGGAACAGATTGGGCGCGGCGAGGATCACTGTGATGGCGACGGCCACCCAGATCAGGATCATCTTGAAGCGCGAAAAATACAGCATATGGCGTCGTCCGTCAGAGCGTGTCCGCGGATCGCTCCGCCTTGAATTGGGTTATTTCTTGGCGTTCTGGTTGGCCACCGGTTCGCCCTTGACGCGCACATCGGCGATCGTCGAGCGCAGCGCCGTCACCTTGGTGCCACCACCAAGGTCGATCTCGAGCTCGTTGTCGTCGATCACCTTCGTCACCTTGCCGACGAAACCGCCGCCGGTGACGACCGTGTCGCCGCGGCGGACCGCCGCCAGCATCTCGCCGCGCTTCTTCAGCTGCGTGCGCTGAGGGCGGATGATCAGAAAATACATGATCACGAAAATCAGGACAAACGGCAAAATGCTGATGAACATATCGGGAGAGGCGCCGCCAATGCCTTGGGCGTATGCCGGTGTCACGAACATCGAGGTACTCCTGAATTTTGAAAACAGCCGCCAACCGTCCTGCGGAGTTTGGCGGCCCCTTGAAATTTGGCCGGAATATAGTCGGTAAAGTTGTCAATGCAACTGCGCGACCGACCAAATCGGCTGCTTTTCCGGCCTGTTCGCCCGTGTTAGAGCAGGATCGCGAAAAGCGAGAGCCGGTTTACAGAAAAGATCACGCTCGAACAAAAGGTTGGGACCGGTTTCGAACCCGACGGATTCGAACGTGTCCCACCTGCCTGCCCCACGAAACGAGCCAGAAGACCTGAAATGACCGACAGCACCATCGACGCCCTCAACAAGAAACTTGACCGCCTGATCGAGGCTGTCGGCCGCCTCGCCCCGCCGCCGGTGCCTGAAACCGACCTCAGCGAGGCCGACTGCTTCGTCTGGCAGGCGGATCCCGGCTATCTTGAGCCGGTGCGCAAGGTCAATCGCGTCGACATCGGCCTGATCCGCGGTGTCGATCGCGTCCGCGACATCCTCGTCGACAATACCGAGCGCTTCGCCGCCGGCTTTGCCGCCAACAACGTGCTGTTGTGGGGCGCGCGCGGCATGGGCAAATCGTCGCTGGTCAAGGCCGTGCATGCCGAGATCAATGCCCGGGCCAAATCACAAAAGGCTAAATCCGACCTGCCGCTCAAGCTGATCGAGATCCACCGCGAGGACATCGATACGCTGCCGAAGCTGATGGGTCTGCTGAAGGCCGCGCCGTTCCGCGTCATCCTGTTTTGCGACGACCTGTCCTTTGATCATGACGACACGTCCTACAAGTCGTTGAAGGCGGCACTTGAAGGCGGCGTCGAAGGCCGCCCGGCCAATGTCATCTTCTACGCCACCTCGAACCGCCGCCATCTGTTGCCGCGCGACATGATCGACAATGAGCGCTCGACCGCCATCAACCCGTCCGAAGCGGTCGAGGAGAAGGTCTCGCTCTCCGACCGGTTCGGGCTTTGGCTCGGCTTCCACAAATGCTCGCAGGATGAGTATCTCGAGATGATCAACGGCTATGCCAGCCATCATGGCCTCGACATCGACCCCGGGCAGCTGCGCGCGGAGGCGCTGGAATGGGCGACGACGCGCGGCAGCCGCTCGGGCCGCGTCGCCTGGCAATTCACGCAGGATCTGGCCGGCCGGCTTGGCAAGCCGCTCAAGGATTGAGGCGTCGCGCCCGTCGCACGTCGCGCGGCGTTTGGCCGATCTCGCGGCGCATCCAATGCGCCAGATGTGACTGGTGCGCGAAGCCCGTCAATTCCGCGACCTCGCTGGTGCTGAGATCTCCCTGCTGCAGCAGGGCACGCGCGCGTTCGACCCGACGTCGCAACACATAGCGATGCAGTGTGACGCCCGTCGCCACCTTGAACCATGTCCGCAAGTGCGAGCTGCTCGCGCCGGCCACCCGGGCCAGCCGATGGATCGAGAGCGGCTCGTGGAGAGCGGCCTCGATGTGCTCCAGGACGCGCTTGAGCTGGATATCCGACAGGCGGTTCGTTCGTTCGATGTCCATATCGTCGGCACCAAGCAGCCTGACCGCCAGCGCGGCGCCAATGCTGTCGGCGAATAGAGAGCCGCTCGGTGGGCCCGCATCGAGATCGCTCTGGAGCGCGCGAGCGAGATGCTCGATGCGCTGGTCACGAAGCAGGTGGCGCGTGTCGAGCCGCGACATCAGCGCCCTGCCGCCAAGTTCCGCCGCTACCCTTTCCATCAGGGCTGGCTGCAAGACGATCTCGATCGTGTCGAACGCGGTTTCGGCCTCGAAACCGCCCTCCTCGCCAGCTGGTACCAGGTCGATATCGCCGGCGCGCCTGACGAAATGGCGCCCAACCTGATTGCAGTAGGAGCGTGTCGCCGCGCTTGCATGCACCATGACACGATGGTGCGGCGCCCGCGGCAGACGATGGACACCTGCCTCGATGTGCCGGGAGATCATTGCGACGTCGGATGGGGATCGGGCCGGAGCGAATTGTGGACGCATGCTCTCTCGATTCGTGGCGAAACCTGTTCAAGATTTGGCAATTCCCGCGCGATTTTCAATGCCGCGAACCTGTACGCACGTCTCTCCATCAAGCTTGGAAGAGAGGTTGCCATGAGTTTCTATGTTGTCGTCGGCGCGGGCCCAGTTGGACGCGAGACCGCGCGCCTTCTTGGAGAGGAAGGACATGATGTCGTTCTCACCAGCCGAGGCGTCGGTTCGAACGCGCTGCCGAACGTGCGGACCATACAGGCCGATGCCACGCATGCCTCGGAACTGTCGCGTATCTGCCGAGGTGCCGATGCCATTTTCATGTGTGCCATGGCCGCTTATGATCGGTGGCCGATCGACTTTTTCCCCATCATCGATGGCACCGTGCGCGCGGCCGAAGCGGTCGGCGCCAAACTCATCGTGCTCGGAAACCTCTATGGCTATGGGGAAAATGCCGATAGCCCGCTTCGCTCCGACCTGCCCCTGGATCCCACTTCGAGGAAGGGAACCGCCAGGACGATCATGTGGCAGCGGGCGGTTCGTGCCGACGTACCGGCGATCGAAATACGCTCCAGCGACTATCTCGGACATGGCGCGATCAGCTATTTTTCACTGATCGCGCTGCCCTCCATCATCGAGGGCAAGCCTACCGCCTTCATTGGCGACCTCGACGCAACCCATGCCTGGACCTTCACCAAGGACGTCGCGAGGACGCTGGTCGCGGCGGCCCGCTACAACGGCGAATGGGGACGCGCGTTTCACGTTCCCTCGCAATACGCCTCACCACGGGAGCTCATCCAGAAAACCGCGGCGGTGCTCGGACGAGAGCTTTCAGGGACACGTTCCTATTCCGCCCCTGAGATCGAATCCCTGGGCATGCATGAGGCCATCGAGATGCGCTACCTCTTCGAGAGACCCCTGCTGGTTGATGCCTCCGACACAGAAGCACTTCTGGGCGTGAAGGCCAGCCGCCTCGAGGAGATGATCGCCGACACGCTCCGCGATCATCTGTGAACCGCGCGGGCGGGCTTTGCACAAACTGAAAAAGCCCGCTCCTTGCGGAACGGGCTGAGCCGGCGGGCCGGACTGGAGGTCAGACGGCCCGCAAAATCGCTTTTTTTGTTCTATTCGAGATAGGTCGAGGGATCGACCGGCGCCGAGTTCTTGCGCACTTCGAAGTGCAGCTTCGGCGAGTCCGTCGTACCGCTCATGCCCGAGAGTGCGATCTCCTGGCCGCGCTTGACCTTCTGGCCGCGCTGCACCTCGATCGAACTGGCATGGCCATAGACGGTGACCAGGCCGTTCTCGTGGCGCACCAGCACCGTGTTGCCGAATTCCTTGAGCCCATCGCCGGCGTAGATGACGACGCCGTTCTCGGCCGCCTTGATCGGCGTGCCCGAGGGCACGGCGATGTCGACGCCGTCCTTGCCGGATCCGAAACCGGAGATCACCCGGCCGCGCACCGGCCAGCGCATCTTGCCGATACCCGTGGCATCGGGCGCCACCGCGTCGTCGTCCTCGGCCTGCTGGATGACCTTCGCGTCCTTCTTCGGCGGCGTATAGGATGCCAGCGTTTCCGACGGCGTGGCCTTTGCCGGAGGCTGCGTGGTTGCCGTGGTCACCGGATCGACTTTCGCCGGCTTGGCGCTGGCGACCGTCGCGGTTCCACCGGCCGGCACCTTCAGGGTCTGGCCGATCTTGAGCAGGCCATCCTTCATGCCGTTGGCCTGCTTAAGCGCAACGACGCCGACGCCGGTCTTTCTGGCGATCGAAGACATCGTGTCACCCGACTGGACCGTGTAGGTGCCGGCGGCGCCTGTTGCCTTGGCGACCTGCGCCGGCTTGGGCTCCTTGGGCTGGCTTGCGGCGGCCGAAGCATCGACCTGCGCGGCGGACTTGCCTTCCTTGAGCTTAGGCTGCTGCGGCAGGACGGCGACCTTGTCCGGCGCGGTGGCCGGCAGGTCGTGCTTGCCATCCTTCGCCGGCCCGTCCTTCAACGGCCTGGCGTCGGCGACCTTCGGCTCGGCCTTGCTCGAATAGGCATAGGCCGGAATGACGATCTTCTGGCCGGTCTTCAGCCCCTTGGTCGGGCTCAGGCCATTCACCTTCATGATGACATCGGCCGGCACTTTGTAATGCGCCGCCAGGCCGGAAATGGTCTCGCCGTCCCTGACGACGATCTCGGTCGCGTGCGGCCTGCCCGCCTCGGCCACCTTCGGCGCGTCGGGCTGGGCATTCTTGAACGGCTTGGCGGCCGGCTCCACGGTGCCGGTTGTCGTCCTGTCGACATGGGGAGCAGGCCGAACCATGGCCGGCGCCGAAGCGGCACGCACTGGATTGGCGGCAGGCGCGAGCGCCGGCGCGGGTTGCGCCTGGGCTGAAACGGGCGGCGGCAACGGCCGGCTCGAAACCGGGTCGAGGCTCGAGCGGCTGATCGACTGCGTGTGGCTGCCGTCAAGCGGCGCGGCCGAGACATCGCCCGGATAGGGCTGTACGGCATCCTGCTTGTTGATGATGGCGCGCTGATTGTTGGTCGAGGAAGTGAAGACGTCGTCGACACTGTTGAACCGCGAAGCCTGGGAACTGCACCCGGCGGCCGCCCCCGCAATCATGAGAACAGCGCAGCCCCGCGCCAGATTGCGACTGTTTGTCTTCAAAACACTGAGTTGCATCGCACTAACCCGCACAAACGCTGCACCAACTGGATCGGATTAAAGCGCGTTAATGTTACTGGTCGGTTAACCCATTAGAATCCGACGAAAATTTTCTTAAAACATTCGAGTGCGCAGGAGGCGCGTCGAGATTCAGGTCAGACCAAGTCGAAAATGGTTGATACCGAGAACCGGAGCGGAGCGTACTTCAGTACGTGAGCACAGTTCTACTGCGACGCAGTAGAACGGGGAAGCGCAGGTGTCAGCCATTTGCAGGGCGGTCTCACCTGAATATCAATGCTCCTAGATGACCGCGGCTATGCTGCGCAGGATCGGCTGCAGCCGCACGAGGCCGATATCCTCGCGCTCGAAACGGCTGCCGACCTTGGTGAGCTTGGCCAGCACCTGCTCGCCCTCCTCCGGCCCGATCGGCGCGATGACGATGCCGCCGCTCGACAGCTGGTCGAGCAGGAAGCGCGGCAGGCTGTCGAAGGCGGCCCAGGCGACAATGCGGTCGAACGGGCCTTCTGCTGGCAGGCCGCCGGAGCCGTCGGACTGGCGCACGATGACATTGCCGATGCCAAGCGCCTCGAAACGCTGCCTGGCCTGCTCGACCAGGGTCTTGTAGCGGTCGATGGTGACGATCCGCGCCGCCAGCCGTGACATCACCGCCGCCGTATAGCCGGAGCCGGTGCCGATCTCGAGAACGCGATTTCCCGCTTCGATGGCAAGGGCCGCGATCACCGCCGCCTGCATGTCGGCGCCTTCGATCGCCTCGCCGCATTCGATCGGCAGCATGCGGTCGGACCAGGCGAGTTGGTGGAAGTTGGCCGCCAGGAAGCCGCGCCGTGGTGTCGCCTCGAAAGCCGCGATCAACGCCTTCGGCACGGTTCCCCTGCCGCGCAGGCGCAACAGGAAAGCGGCAAATCCTTCGCGGTCATCGATCGGCAGATTCATGCAAGCGCCTTGCTCAGCTGGTCACGGATCTCATGCGCGGTGAGGTCGAGCTGCAACGGCGTCACCGACACCAGACGGTTGCGCAGCGCGTGGAGGTCGGTGCCTTGCTTGCCCTCGACCGGCTCGCGGCCGAAGCGCAGCCAGTAGTAAGGCAGGCCGCGCCCGTCACGGCGCTCGTCGACCCACAGGCTGTGCACGAGTTTTCCTTGTGTGGTGACCACCGTGCCCGCGACCTCTTCGGGAAGGCAGTTGGGAAAATTGACGTTGAGAAGCACGCCGTCCGGCAGCGGCGTCGCGACGAGCTTCTTCAGCAGTGCCGGCGCAAGCGCCTCGGTCGTTTCATAGGGAACGATGCGATCCTCGCCGACATAGGAATAGCCCTGGCTGAGCGCGATCGAGCGGATACCGAGCAGCGCGCCTTCCATGGCGCCGGCGACGGTTCCCGAATAGGTCACGTCGTCGGCGATATTGGCGCCCGAATTGATGCCTGACAGGATCAGGTCAGGCGCGCCGGGCAGGATCTTCTTCACCCCCATGATGACGCAATCGGTCGGCGTGCCGCGCACTGCAAAATGCTTCTCGCCGATCCTGCGCAGCCGCAGCGGCTCCGAGATCGACAGCGAATGCGCATAGCCGGACTGGTCCTGCTCCGGCGCCACCACCCAGACATCGTCGGAGAGTGTGCGCGCGACGCGTTCGAGCGACGCCAGGCCCTCGGCATGAATGCCGTCGTCATTGGTCAGAAGAATGCGCATTACTTCGCTTCGATCTTTGCCAGACCGCCCATGTAAGGCCGCAGCACTTCAGGAATGGTTACGCTGCCATCCTCGTTCTGGTAGTTTTCGATGACGGCAATCAGGGCGCGGCCGACGGCGGTGCCCGAACCGTTGAGCGTATGGACGAAGCGATTGCCCTTGCCGTCCTTGTCCTTGTAGCGCGCGTCCATGCGGCGCGCCTGGAAATCGCCGCAGACCGAACAGGACGAGATTTCGCGATAGGCGTTCTGGCCGGGCAACCAGACCTCGATGTCATAGGTCTTGCGCGCGCCAAATCCCATGTCGCCGGTGCACAAAACCATGGTGCGGAACGGCAGTTCCAGCCGCTTCAGCACTTCCTCGGCGCATTGCGTCATGCGCTCGTGCTCGGCGAGCGAGGATTCCTGGTCGGTGATCGACACCAGCTCGACCTTGTAGAACTGGTGCTGGCGCAGCATGCCGCGTGTGTCCCGGCCGGCCGAGCCGGCTTCCGAACGGAAGCACGGCGTCAGCGCGGTGAAGCGCAGCGGCAGCTTTTCATGCGCGGTGATTTCTTCGCGCACGAGATTGGTGAGCGGCACCTCGGCGGTCGGGATCAGGCCAAGCCTACCCTCCCCATGCGGCGTGAAGAACAGGTCTTCCTCGAATTTCGGCAGCTGGTTGGTGCCGAAAAGCACTTCGTCGCGCACCATCAGCGGCGGGATCACTTCCTCGTAGCCGTGCTCGGTCGTATGCAGGTCGAGCATGAACTGGCCGATCGCGCGTTCCATCCGCGCCAATCCGCTCTTCAGCACGGTGAAGCGCGAGCCCGACAGCTTTGCCGCCCGCTCGAAATCCATCATGCCGAGCGCTTCGCCGACCTCGAAATGCTCCTTCACCCAGTTCGGCCGCGTCGGCACCTTGCCGACAATGTGTTTGACGACATTGTCGTGTTCGTCCTTGCCGACCGGCACATCGTCGAGAGGCACGTTGGGCAGCACCGCCAGCGCGTCGGTCAGCGCCTTGTCGAGCTCGCGCTCACGCGCCTCGCCATTCTGGATGAAGGTTTTTATATCGCCGACTTCGGCCTTGAGTTTTTCGGCAAGAGCGGCGTCACCCGAACGCATGGCGTTGCCGATCTCCTTCGAGGCGGCGTTGCGGCGCTCCTGCTTGGTCTGCAGCTCGGTGACGTGTTCGCGCCGCGCCTCGTCCCTGGCGATCAGATCATCGACCGTGGACTGCGCCTCGCCGGCCGACCACGAGCGCTTCACCAGCGCCTCGACAAGGGCCTTCGGGTTGTCGCGAATCCATTTGATGTCAAGCATGGTTTGAACGCTCCTGAGCTAAGCTCCGAGGGCGTAAACCGCATCCTTGACCGATGCAAGATGAGGCTGGGCGGCGCTTGTCGTTTTCCGCCGCCGCTGAGGTCTTACGAGGCAGCCGACGCCGGAGGCTCGTCCGGTGTCTTGTCGGCCACGGTCTCCCCGGCTTCCTGCTTCTCACGCGCCAGGCGCTCGCGCTCCTGGCTGCGCTCGATCAGGCGGGACGACCAGATGGCGACCTCGTAGAGCAGGATGGTCGGGATGGCCAAGCCGATCTGGCTCATCGGATCGGGAGGCGTCAGCACGGCGGCGACGACGAAGGCGATGACGATCGCCCATTTGCGCTTCTCGGCCAGCGCCTTGGACGACAGCATGCCTACGCGCGTCATCAGGCTGGTCACCACCGGCAGCTGAAACACCAGGCCGAAGGAGAAGATCAGCGTCATGATCAGGCTGAGATATTCCGACACTTTCGGCAGCAGCGAAATCTGCACCTGCTCGTCCGTGCCGGCCTGCTGCATGGCGAGGAAGAACCACATTACCATCGGGGTGAAGAAGAAATAGACCAGCGAGGCGCCCATCAGGAACAGGATCGGCGACGCGATCAGGAACGGCAGGAAGGCGTTGCGCTCGTTCTTGTAGAGGCCGGGCGCGATGAATTTGTAGATCTGCGTGGCGATCAGCGGAAAGGCGATGACCATGCCGCCGAACATGGCGAGCTTGACCTGCGTGAAGAAGAATTCCTGCGGCGCGGTGTAGATCAGCTCGACCTTGTGCGGGTCGAGACCCGCCCATTTCGTCGCCCATCTGAAGGGGACGACCAGAAGGTTGAACAGCCTCTTGGCGAAGAAGAAGCAGACCAGGAAGGCGACGAAAAAGCCGCCGAGCGACCAGATCAGCCGGCGGCGCAACTCGATGAGATGCTCGATCAGCGGCGCCGACGACTTCTCGATCTCGTCCTTTTCCTTGTCCGAAACGCTCACTTGGCGGCTCCAGCCGTCTTCTTGGCCGCCGGCTTCTTCGCCGGCGCAGGCTTCGGTTCGGCTTTCGCCACGGTCTTTGCCGCAGTCGCCTTGGCGGCGGCAGGCTTCGTCACGGCCTTTGTCGACGCCTTAGGCGCGGGTGCGGCTTTTACCGTCACCGTCTTCGCGGATGTCGAGGTCTTGGCTGGCACCTTTGCCGCCGGCGCGGCCTTGGCGGCTTTCCTGCCCGCCTTCGGCGTCACGGCAGGTCCCGTGGACGCCACCACCACCGATTCATCGGTCATGGCCGGGAAAATCGGCGTTGGCGGCGTTGCTCCCGCGGCGCTGACGCCAGGCATTTCCGTCGCGCCGTTCTTCAACGGCTCGGACGCCTGCGGCGCCGTAGCCACCGGCGTTGCCGGATCGGCGGCCGGCTTCGGCTTCATCGCCGAGTCGACGCCGGCACGCACATCGGCCGCAGCCTGCTCGAACGGATTGAGCTGTTTTCTGATCTCGGCAACGGGGCTGAGCCCCCTGAGCTCGTCGACCGACTTCTTGACGTCGTCGAGTTCCGCTTCCTTCAGCGCTTCGTTGAACTGTTTCTGGAAGTCGGCGGCCATGGCGCGCAGCTTCGCCGTCGTGCGGCCAAAGGTGCGCAGCATATTGGGCAAATCCTTCGGCCCGACGACCACGATCATGACGACCGCGATCACCAGCATTTCGGTCCAGCCGACTTCAAACATGGCACTCTGTTCCGACTAGAACTTTTTGGCTCAGCTCTTGCTGGCTTTTTCCTTCACGGCCGAAACGGTCTCGTCGGCACGGTGTTCGACGGTGCGCTTGTCGTCGGCGACGTCGTCGTCCGCCATGCCCTTCTTGAAGCTCTTGATGCCTTTGGCCATGTCGCCCATCAGCTCGGGAATCTTGCCGCGGCCGAAGACCAGCAGCACGATCACCAGCACGATCATCCAGTGCCAAATCGAAAATGAACCCATAGCAAATCTCTCTCGAATGTTTTCCCTGGCGATGATCTATGCGTTTTCGCGTTGAGATTCAAACACAACAGCGACAGAGTTTATGAAAGGGTGACGGATGTCACGCTTTTTCGACTCGCTGGCCCGCTACCAATCGGCGCATCTACGACCTATCGGCGCGCTTGGACAGAGCGCCAGTGGTCAATCTTCCGTGACGCGTGGCGTCAGCAGGCCGAGTTCCTCGAGATCGATGTCGGTCAGCGGATCCTCGTCTTCCGTCAGCAAGTCGGGATCGGCCGGCGGCTGCGGGATGGCGAAATTCGACGGCATGCGGCCCGAGAGCAGGCCCGCCCCCTTCAGTTCTTCCATACCGGGAAGATCGCGGATTTCCTCGAGCGCGAAATGATCGAGGAAGGTTTCGGTGGTGCCATAGGTGACGGGGCGGCCAGGTGTCTTGCGGCGGCCGCGCATGCGCACCCATTCCGTCTCGAGCAGCGTGTCGAGCGTGCCCTTCGACGTCTCGACACCGCGGATATCCTCGATCTCGGCACGCGTCACCGGCTGGTGATAGGCGATGATCGCCAGCACTTCGAGCGCCGCGCGCGACAGCTTGCGCTGCTGCACCGTATCGCGGCTCATCAGGAAGGCGAGATCGCCGGCGGTACGGAAAGCCCAGGCGTCGCCGACCCGCACCAGATTAACGCCGCGCCGGGCGTAAACCTGCTGCAGCTCGGCCATGGCCAAAGCAACGTTGATGCCGTCGGGGAGGCGCGCGGCAAGCTGCTTTTCGCTGACGGGTTCGGCGCTGGCGAACACGATCGCCTCCGCCATGCGCACGGCCTCCGCAATATGCAGGCGCTCGGCCGGGTTCTGCATCGGATCCTCGGCCGAAGTCCGGTCGAGCTCGCCTTCCAGCTCATCGTCCACCTTGAAGGGGATAACCGAAGCGTTGGCGCGTTCGCTCATGATGCCACCTCGACTGCCTTGATTGCCGGTGCGCGGTGATCGCGCAGATAGATTGGCGCGAACACCTCGTCCTGTCGCAGATCCATCTTGCGCTCGCGCACCAGTTCCAGTGTCGCCGCGAACGAGCTGGCGATCGCCGTGCGCCGCTCTTCCGGGCTGGTCATGTATTGGATGAGGAAGCTGTCCAGCGCCGTCCAGTCGCGCAGCGAGCCGATCAGCCGGGTCAGGATGTCGCGCGCGTCCTTGAGCGACCAGACGCCACGCCTGGCGATCGTTACATTGGTGATCGCCTGCTTCTGCCGCTGCTGGGCATAGGCGGTCAGGAGATCGTAGAGCGACGCCGAATAGGCGTTGCGCTTCTCGATGATCACCATTTCGGGCATGCCGCGCGCGAACACGTCGCGGCCGAGGCGATTGCGATTGACTAGGCGGGCCGCCGCATCACGCATCGCTTCCAGCCGCTTCAGCCGGAACTGCAGCACGGCCGCCAGTTCCTCGCCGCTCTCGCCCTCTTCGCCCGGCTGCTTGGGGATCAACAGCTTCGACTTGAGGAAGGCGAGCCATGCCGCCATCACCAGATAGTCGGCCGCAAGTTCGAGCCGCAGCGCCCTCGCCTTCTCGACAAAGGCCAGATACTGCTCGACCAGCGCCAGGATCGAGATGCGCGCCAGGTCGACCTTCTGGGTGCGGGCAAGATGCAGCAGAAGATCGAGCGGGCCTTCGAAGCCGGCCACATCGACGACCAGCGACGGGTCGCCGGTGACGCGTGAATCGTCATTCTCGGCCCACAGGCGGTCCATCGGTGCGGCCTTCGCGGCCTTGCCTTCCAATGTTTCCGCCACTGCCTCTGTCACTTCCCTTGGTTAGGCCACCGCATCGAAATAGGTGGCGAATTCAGCGCGTATCTCGGTTTCCTCTACCGCGTCGCGTTTCCTTATATAGGTCAGCGCCCGCTTTGCACGCTCCAGCGACTTGCCTTCAAGCCCCGTGGTGCGCGACGCAATGCCCGCCATCTCCTCGAAAACGCCGTTGCAGTGAAGGACCAGATCGCAGCCCGCCGCAAGGATCGACGCCGCCTTTGTCGGGAAATCCCCAGAAAGTGCCTTCATCGAGGTGTCGTCGCTCATCAGGAGCCCGTCGAAGCCGATGTCGCGGCGGATGATCTCGTCGATGACCTTGCCGGACGTCGTCGCCGGGTTCTTGGGGTCGATGGCGCTGTAGACGACATGCGCCGTCATCGCCATCGGCAGGTCGTTGAGCTCTCGGAACGGGGCAAAGTCATGCCGCTGCAGGTCGCTGAGCGACGCGTCGACCGTCGGCAGCTCGAAATGCGTGTCGGCAAAGGCCCTTCCATGCCCCGGAATGTGTTTCATCACGGGCAGCACGCCGCCCGACATCAGGCCTTCGGCGGCGGCACGGCCGAGCTCGATGACCGCGCGCGGCTCCTTGCCGTAGGCACGTGCGCCGATGACGTCGCTGGCGCCTTCTATCGGCACGTCGAGCACCGGGAGGCAATCCGCGGTGATGCCGTAGCGCAGTAGATCGAAGGCGTGCAGGCGCGCCATCAGCCAGGCAGCACGGGCACCGGCCTCATGATCGTCGCGCCACAGCGCTCCAAGCGCCCCGCCCGCAGGGTAGTTCGGCGCCAGCGGCGGCCGCAGGCGTTGCACCCTGCCGCCTTCCTGGTCGATGAACACCAGCGCGTCCGGCCGCCCGATACAGTCGCGCATCTCGGCGACGAGATCGCGGATCTGCTCGGTCTCGCCGATGTTGCGGGCAAACAGGATGAAGGCCCACGGGCATTCATTGCGATAGAAATTGATTTCTTCGCGGGTGAGCGATTTCCCGGCACAGCCGAGGATCATGGATTTTGATTCGGTCATGCCAGGAGTCTAGGGCTTCGCGCGGCCAAAGGGAATCGTCTGGAAATACATGCGGTCCGACGCCCGAAATGCTTCCACATGAAAAAGCGCTGGGCGTATGAAAAAACCGGCGCGACCTTGGGCCGCGCCGGCTTTGATTGGTTGAACGCGTCTAGCGCGACACGAAGCAGTTGCCGCCGGCGGCCTTGTAGCTGGTGCACAAATTGATAGCATCGTTGCGTGACTGGGCCACAACGCGGACGCGGTAGAACGTGCCCTTGCCGGCTATCTCGGCCTTGACGATGTTGGCGGTGCGGCCGGCAAGCACGCTGCCATAGCGGCGCTGCAGATCTTGGTAGGTCGACTGGGCGCTTTCCACCGTCGGCTGCGAAGCAACCTGCATCGACCAAGAACCGCTGCCGGTAGCCGTCGTTGCCTGGTCGATGGAGGCGACCTGATCGGGCTTGACCTCGCCGACGACGTCGACGGGCTGGTCGGATGGACGCTGCGGCGCGATCGCAACCTTGGCCGGAGTATTGGCCGACTGCGCCTTGGCCGGTTTGGCCGCCGGCTTGAGGGCCGGCTCATCGCCCGATTGGGCCGCGGCGGCCGCCACGGTGCCGGTCTGGTCGGCATCGGCGGACGGCGCGACGTGCTGCGGCGCCGGATCGCTCGGTTCAGCGGCCGCCACCTGCGGCGCGGCCGGCGCCGGATCGTCGCGCGGCACCAGCGAGCCGTCCGATTTGACCACCATCGTCCTCACCTTGCGCGGTGCGACGGCGACGACATCGGTGTTGTTGCCCTTGTCGGTATCCTGCAGCACCTGCGCGATGCGATCCTCGGACTTGGGCGCTGGCGCCGCATTGTCGGTCGGCGCAAGATTGCCAGCCGGCGCCGCACTGGCGGTCGGCGCGGCATTGCCGTCATCGGCTCCGCCGACGACAGCACCCTGGCCGGCAGAAGGATTGACGGCACGGGCCGGATCCTTCGCCTGCACATCCACGGGAACCTCGGTGTTGGTGACAAGCTTCTGCTGCACCGGTTCGGCGGGCTTCGCGCCCTTGACCACCGCGTCGTAAACCTTGTTGTCCTGGTTCGGCACCACGGTGCCGCCCGGATTTTCCGGCTTGACCTTGATCGGCGAATTGTCGGCCTTGACGATCACCGGCGCTTCGCTGCCGCCCTTGCCGCCGAAAGACAGCGCAAAGGCGCCAAGACCGCCAGCGACCGCCACGGCACCGACGATCGCCGCGATGAACAGGCCACGGCGGCCCGACGGCCTGGCCGCTTGCCGCTCGCCGAGACCCGGAACGGACATTGCTTCGTCCAGTTCAGGATCATAGTCGAGCTCATCGACGGTGAAATCGTCCGCCTGCGAGACCGGCTGGCTGCCAGGCAGACTGTCGAGATCGAAGCCGTCGGCGGCGTCGGCATAGCCGGTGTTCGCTGCAGCACGGGCGGGCATTTCCGCCGGCCGCGCCGCATAGGTCCGCGCTTCCGGCTGAAGGGCCGGTTTGACCCCGCCATAAGCCGGTTTGGGTTCTTCGTACGCCGGCGCATGATAGGCCGATTTGAATCCGCCATCAAAGGATTCATCGGCATAGGCAGCGCTGCTTGCGGGTGCGGCTGCAGCAGGCGCGACCTCCACCGAATTCATTTCCGTCAGAAGGCTGGCGAACTCTGCGTCGAGATCGTCATAGCCTGATGCGGCCGGTTCATCTTCCTCGAAATGCAGTTCCGGGATGTCGAGATCGTCCGCCAGCGCCACGACGCGCTCCGGCACATCGACCGTTTCGACATCGGGCATCTCTTCGTAGCGCGACGACTGTCGCGGCTGCGGTGCGGATGCGGGCGCCGCATAGGGCGCGGCCGCAACCGGCTCGGGCGCGCGGTAGGGCGGCACCACAGCCGCCGCTGGGGCCATTTCAGGCGCGGCGGTCCTTGCCGTCATCGAAGCGGCCGGCTGCGCCGCGAATGCCGGCTGTTGGGGAACCGGTGTCACGCGGCTCCACGAACGGGTCGGCTCGGTCGGTGCGGAGCGTTCGGCCAGCCAATCGGGGGAATCGGTCTGATCCTGCCGCCAAGCTGCCTCGTCGCGCGGATCGAGATCCCCGGCCAAGGCCGCGTCGAACGCATCATCGTCGAAATCGATGTCGCTATGATTGGCGGCGTCCGCGCCCAGATCCTGGCCGTGAAGCTCATCGAGCGGCAGATTGTCGAGATCGGCATCGGCGGCGTGAGCCGCGCTGGAGGCATGCGGATCCTCGGTCGCATGTTCGTCGAGATCCCAGTCGAGATCGGCAGGCTCCTCGGCGGCCTTTGCCGGCGCGGGAACATACGACTGAACGGGAGCAGCGGCCGGCTGAGCCGCAACGGGTTGAGCGGCGGCGGGCTCGGGCTCGGGCTCGGGCTCCTTGGCCGACGGCGGCGTGCGCGCCGTCATGGCGCCCAGAAGTGCGTTCAACTCGTCTTCGAGGCTACGCTCGTCCGCCACGGGGGCCGGCGCCGGCTCGGCCATGACGGCTGCCGGCGTTGCCGGAGCTATCGGCTGGACCGCGGCAGCGGCAACCTCGGCGACCGGCTCTTCGGCAGGCTCGGCGAACGAGTCGTCCAGGTTGAGATCGAAATCATCTTCCGAAACGGCTTCGGAGCTCGAGAACTCGTCCATCGCATCCACGGCATGAGCGGGCACTTCGTGCGCTTCCGCCGCATCAAAGGCCACCGGCTGGTCCGCCTGAACCTCAAAATCCATATCGACATCCGCCATGGCGTCGTCGAAATGCCCCTCGAAATCCTCGTCGGCGATCGCCTGGGTTTCATTCGCGGCGGCCAGCACCGGCTCCGGATAGTCGACCGCGGCCGCATGGGGCTGATCCGCCGAATGGTCGTCGAGCATCAGCTCGTCTTCGAGCGAAATCGCGACCGCATCGTCGAATTCGTGCGCGGCGGCCGGCTCGACAGCCATCGGCACTTCGGCAACGGCATGCTGGGGCTCGACGGCTTCGTCCTCGATCTCGGCGGCATGGTCCTCGACGTGGAAATCCTGGTCGAGCGAAGCGGCAAGCTCGTCTTCCATCGGCAGGTCGTCCTCGAAGGGCGAAACGTCTTCGAGCGAACTGGCGACGGCATTGTCGAAATCGGCGTCGAAGGCAGGCTCGACGGACGGCGCGGCTTCGGCAGCGCCAGGGTTGGCATGGCTGGCGACGAGCCCCTGCTCGTCGGCACCCGCGAGGTCCAGATGGAAATCGTCGTCGAGCGACAGCGCAAGATCGTCGTCGGCCGCGTCTGTGGCAGCCGTTTCGAATGCCGGCTCATGAGCCTCGACAACCGGAGCGGCGACACTGTCGCCAGCGTCGAACTCGCCCATCAATTCCTTTTCGAGGTCGATGTCGAAATCGTCCTCTTGCACGGGCTGACTGGCAACAGCGGCCTGCGGCTCGACCCGCGCCTGCGGCTTGACTGGCTGGCGTGGGTCGAATCCCATGATCCTGGTCAGTTCCGCGAACGGATCATCGTCAGTGATGTCGTTGTTGTCGGCTACTCTCAGCTGGGTTCTGTCTGCCATTATTGTTCCCGAACTCGCACTCATTCGGACGCCATGGACGTCGCGCAGGGTTGGCCCTTACCAGCGCAATGTGGGCAAAAGGTGACAGGTTTTTTAGTCAAACCTAACGCATTTCGGTGGGCGCAGCGGCTCCGATCAACGTCAGGCCGGACGTCAGAACGTCCGAAACAGCCTGCACCAGCCCTAGTCTGGCATGCGTCAATTGTCGGTCGTTAACCTTAACAAAACGTAAGTCCGGATTATCCGTACCCCGGTTCCAGTGTCCGTGGAAACTGGAAGCCAGGTCATAAAGGTAAAATGCCAGCCTATGCGGCTCCAGCGCAAGAGCCGCGGATTCGATCAGGCGTGGATATTCGGCGAGCTTGCGGATCAGGCCGATCTCGCCCTCGTCGGTCAGCGAAGCCGCGGCGGCAGCCAGGCTCTTGCGATCGAAATTCGCTTCGCCCAGCTGCTCGCTTGCCTGCCGGAACACCGAATGGCAGCGCGCCGAGGCGTACTGCACGTAAAACACCGGATTGTCCTTGGACTGTTCGGTCACCTTGGCGAAATCGAAATCGAGCGGCGCATCGCTCTTGCGATACAGCATCATGAAACGGATGGCGTCGCGGCCAACCTCCTCCACGACTTCCCGAAGCGTCACGAAATCACCGGACCGCTTCGACATGCGAACCGGCTCGCCCTCACGAAACAGCTTGACCAGATTGCACAGCAGGACGGTTAGTTTGACCTCGTCACCGGCAATGGCCCGTGCCAGCGCCTCCAGCCGCTTGACGTAACCGCCATGGTCGGCGCCCAGCACATAGATCAGATCGACGAAACCGCGATCGACCTTGTCCTTCAGATACGCCACGTCGGCGGCGAAATAGGTGAACGCGCCGTCGGACTTGACCAGCGCCCGGTCCATGTCGTCGCCGACCGCGGTCGAGCGGAAAAGCGTCTGCTCGCGGTCTTCCCAGTCGTCCGGCTTCTCGCCCTTGGGCGGCGGCAGCTTGCCCTTGTAGATGTGGCCCTTCAGCGTCAGGTCGTTGATCGCCGAACGGATTTTCCTGGCATTGTCGGTATGCAGCGTGCGTTCGGAGAAGAACACGTCGTGATGCACGTTGAGCAGCGCCAGATCCTCGCGGATCATCGCCATCATCGCATCGATGGTGCGGTCCTTGACAATGGCCAGCGCCTCGTCATCGGGCATCTGCATCAGCGAACGGCCGAACTCCTTGACCAGCGCCTGACCAACCGGCACCAAGTAGTCGCCGGGATAGAGCCCGGCCGGTATTTCGCCGATGTCGTCGCCCAGCGCTTCGCGGTAGCGAAGGAAGGCCGAGCGCCCGAGCACATCGATCTGCGAGCCGGCATCGTTTATGACATATTCCTTGGTCACTTCGTAACCGGCAAACGCCATCAGATTGGCGAGCGCGTCGCCGACAACGGCGCCCCGGCAATGGCCGACATGCATCGGCCCCGTCGGGTTGGCCGAGACATATTCGACATTGGTTTTCCGGCCGGCGCCGATCGTCGAGCGGCCGTAATTGCGCCCCTCGCCCAGAAGCGCCGACAGGTGCGCCTGCCAGAAGCCGTCCTTGAGCCGGAGATTGACGAAGCCGGGGCCGGCAACCTCGGCGGCGGCGACATCCTTGTCATCGCGCAACGCCAACGCCAGCCTTTCGGCTAGCGCGCGCGGGTTCTGGCCGGTGGGCTTGGCCAGCACCATCGCCGCATTGGTCGCGAGATCGCCATGGCTGGCGTCGCGCGGCGGTTCGACGGCAATGCGTGAAAGGTCGGGCGAAACGCCGTCCTTGTCTTTCAGATCAAGCGCTTCGACAGCCTTTGTGACTCGCGCGGTGAAATCGGCGAAGATGTTCATGGGTATTGCTCTGGCGGTTTAGGCGAATCCGGCTCATTGGCCGGCAAAATCGCGCTCGCCCTAGCTCAAATCCGGGGTGCGGTCAAACAAACGCCTGTGTTCCTTGAGCGCATAGGTGTCGGTCATCCCTGCCAGGAAATCGGCGACGCTGCGCGCCTTGATGCGATCCTCGGCCCGGTCCAACCCCTCGCGCCAGCCATCGGGCATGGCGCGCGGGTCGGCGAAATAGACGTCGAACAGGTCCCTGACGATCTGCTCGGCACCGGCGCGCACCCGCATCACCTCCTCGTGCCGGTAGAGGTGCTTGTAGAGAAAGGCCTTCAACTCCTTCTCGGCCGCGGCCATCTCGGCGGAAAAGCTCACCATCGTCTCGCCCGCCGCCCTCACCGCGTCGGCGCTGCGCGGCCCGACGCGTTGCAGATTTGCCGTCGCGGCAACGATGACATCCTCGACCATGGCGGTGATCTGCCGCCGCATCAGTTCGTGACCGGTGCGCACGTCATCGAGCCTGGGATAGCGTTGGCGCACGTCCTCCAGGATCTTCCCCGGCAGCGAGACGGTTTTCAGCATGTCGAGCGTCAGCAGCCCTGCCCGCAACCCGTCATCGATGTCATGCGTGTTGTAGGCGATGTCGTCGGCGATCGCCGCGCACTGCGCCTCGATGCCGGCGAACCGGTCGAGTTCGAGATCCTGCAGCTGCGAATAATCGCGGATCGCTTGCGGCACCGGCCCTTTCAGCCCCTTGCCACTGGCATCGGTCAGCGGGCCATTGTGCTTGACCAGGCCCTCCAGAGTCTCCCAGGTCAGGTTCAGCCCGTCGAATTCGGCGTAGCGCGCCTCCAGCCGCGTCACGATGCGCAACGACTGGGCGTTGTGGTCGAAGCCGCCCCAGGCCGCCATCTTGTCGTTCAGCGCGTCCTCGCCGGTATGGCCGAAGGGCGTGTGGCCGAAATCATGCACCAGCGCCACCGCCTCGGCGAGATCCTCGTCGCCACGCAGCGCCCGCGCCAGCGCACGTGCGATCTGCGCCACCTCGATCGAATGGGTCAGCCTTGTGCGATAATGGTCGCCTTCATGGGCGATGAAGACCTGTGTCTTGTGCTTGAGCCGCCGGAACGCCGTGGAGTGGATGATGCGGTCGCGGTCGCGCTGGAACGGCGTGCGGGTCGGGCTCTCGACCTCGTCGAACAGCCGCCCGCGCGAGCGCGCCGGATCGGTGGCATAGGCCGCGCGCGGCCGATAACCGAACCCGATGTCGCCCAACTCATTGGTCATGGCTGATGCTGCCGCAGTTGACTTGGCCCCTTGCGCTTCATACCTATCATGTGAAACCGAAAGCAAGGTGACGCCGATGGGCGCTGATGCCAAGACCGCCATGAAAGTGGACATGACCGAGGCCGCCGCCAGGCGGATCGCCAAGATTGTCTCTGGCGAGGCCGGCAAGACGGCGTTGCGCGTGTCCGTCGAAGGCGGCGGCTGCTCTGGATTCTCCTACAAATTCGACCTGGTCGACACGCGCAACGATGACGACGTCGCCATCGAGAAGGACGGTGCGACCGTGCTGATCGACGATTTGTCGCTGGTCTATATGGGTGGCTCGGTGATCGACTTCGTCGACGATCTGATGGGTCAGTCCTTCCAGATCCGCAATCCGAACGCGGTCGCCTCCTGCGGCTGCGGCACGAGCTTCTCCGTCTAGCGGCATGCCGGCCATCGGCGCGGTCCGTCAGGTCGCGCTGTCGGCCGGACGCAATCTTGATTCGACGCTGGCCTTCTGGCGCGATGTGCTCGGCATGGCCGCTCATGCCCGCTACGATCCGCCGGGCATCGCCTTCATCATGGCCGGCGATGTGAGGCTGCTGTTCACCGACGGCGTTCCGGCCGGCATAGTCTATCTCGACATAGCGGGCATCGAAGCCTTCCACGCCGAGGCGAAAGCCGCGGGCGTCCCCTTCACCGCACCACCGGCGCTCGTGCATCGCGATACCGAAGGCACCTTCGGACCACCGGGGGAAAGCGAGTGGATGGCCTTCCTAAAGGATCCCGCAGGCAATACGATCGGCCTGGTGGAACGCCACCCGCCGCAGGAAGAATAAGACCGTCATGAAAATCGTCACCTGGAACATCAACGGCATTCGCGCCCGCATCGGCAACCTGACCCACTGGCTGACCGAGAGCGCGCCCGACATCGTCTGCCTGCAGGAGATCAAGACGGTCGACGACCAGTTCCCGCGCGCCGAGATCGAGGCGCTGGGCTACAATGTCGAAACCCATGGCCAGAAGGGTTTTAACGGCGTGGCGCTGCTGTCGAAGCTACGCTTTGACGAAGTTATCAGAGGCCTGCCCGGCGACGACACCGATGAGCAGGCGCGCTTCATCGAAGGCGTGTTCTCGACCGACAAGGGCGCGTTGCGCGTCGCCTCGCTCTATCTGCCGAACGGCAATCCGATCGATGACGAAAAAAAATTCCCCTTCAAGCTCTCATGGATGGCGCGGCTGGAGCGTTGGGCCGAAGAGCGGCTGAGGCTGGAAGAGGCGCTCGTGCTGGCCGGCGACTACAACGTCATTCCCGAGCCGATCGACGCGCGCTTTCCGGAAAACTGGCTGGGCGACGCGCTGTTCCAGCCGCAGACGCGGCAAGCCTTCCGCGGGCTGCTCAACCTCGGTTTCACCGAAGCGGTGCGCGCGGTCACCGATGCACCCGACACCTACACCTTCTGGGACTATCAGGCCGGCGCCTGGCAGAAGAACAACGGCATCCGCATCGACCATCTGCTGCTGTCGCCGGAGGCCGCCAACCGCTTCTCGTCGGCCTCGATCGAAAAACATGTGCGCGCCTGGGAAAAACCATCGGATCACGTCCCGGTGGCGATCGACCTCGCTCTGCAGCCGGCCTGACCGGGAACCCTTCGGCCGGCGAATTGCCCCGGCCTGTGTCGCCACAACGACGTTGTATCGCCACAAATCGGGCGCATGATGGAAAATCATCATGGCGGCCGGGGTTCCCGTGACCATTCGATTTTTTGCTTGTCCGATCGGCTTGGCATTTGCCACGGCCACCATGGTGCCGGCCTTCGCCGCCCCCGAATGTCTTGCCAATGGAAAATCCTATCCGGTCGGTCAGGTGGCCTGCCTGACGGTGGCCGACCAGAGCCACCTGGCGCGCTGCGAGATGGTGCTCAACAACACATCCTGGACGAAGATCGGCGACAGCTGCCCCGGAAACACGATGGCGCCGCACCTGCACGTCACGCCGATCTCGACGCCCGCGCCAAGCATGGTGCCGACGGAGCCAACCGAGAATTGATTTTTTCGCCTAATTAATCTCCCCGTGGAGGAGAGCGGCAGACGACCTTACTGGTCTGCGTTGGTGGTGCCCTTGGTCAGGATGTCATCGGCCAGCGAAATCGCCGTGCGCCGGTCGGCTTCGCCTGCGGCGGCGAAAGCCTCTTCCTGCATGCCGCGGATCCAGGGCTGGTCGGCAGGCGACGCGCGCTCGAGTGCGGCGGTCATCATCGCCAGGCCGCGAACGATCTTGCCGCTCTGGAACAAGAGATGGCCAAGCGTCGCCTGCGCGCCGGCATGGCCCTTCTCGGCGGCGAGCTGGAACCAGCGCCCGGCCTGCCTGACGCTGGCCTTCACGCCACCCTCGCCCTTGAGGAACATCTGCCCCATCTCGAACTGGGCGTTCGGGTTGCGGTAGTTGGCGGCGGCGCGCATGTAGTATTCCTGGGCCGCCACCTCGTTCTCGGTGACCGGGCTGCCGGGAATGCCCTTGCGCAGGTAATCGCCGAGCGCCACCAGCGCGTCGGAGACGTAGCTCTCTTCCGGCGAACCGGGCTCGACGTCCTGGTCGACGATCTCGGAGAAGAACTTGAACGCCTCATAGTCGTCGCGCGCCACGCCGTCGCCCTCGGCATACATGCGGGCAAGTTTCCAGGTGGCGCCGATCTGGCCGTTTTCGGCGGCGTATTTATAGGCTTCGGCGGCCTGTTCCTTGTGGCCGTTCTTGTAGGCGGAGAAACCGAACTGGAATACCGCCCAGGGGCTGGACTGCGGCTTCACGCCGGTCTTGTCGTCGAACACCTTGTCGTCGAAGGCCAAAGCCTGGCCCACGGCGCCAAAGATCGCCGCAGCGACCAGTGCCGGAAGGACAGATGACCTCAACAACTCAGATATCCGCATAGCAGTGTGTTTCTTTCGCACCGCCCGGATGGGTGACCGCGCCATCCCTGGCCGACCCGACCGTCTGTGCGTATTTCCATATCGCGCCCGACTGGTAGTCGGTCGTGCGCGCCTTCCATGTCTTGGCCCGCGCCGCCAGTTCGGCCTCCGACAGTGCCACTTCGATCGTGCCGTTCACGGCGTCGATCGAAATCACGTCGCCATCCCGGATGAGGCCGATCGGGCCGCCCACCGCCGCTTCCGGCCCGACATGGCCGATGCAGAAGCCGCGTGTCGCGCCCGAGAAGCGGCCGTCGGTGATCAGCGCCACCTTGCCGCCCATGCCTTGGCCGTAGAGCGCTGCCGTCGTCGACAGCATCTCGCGCATGCCGGGACCGCCGCGCGGCCCTTCGTAGCGAATGACCAGAACCTCGCCTTCCCTGTAGTTGCGATGCGTCACCGCCTCGAAACATTCCTCTTCCGAATCGAAGCAGCGCGCCGGGCCGGAGAATTTCAACTCCGCCATGCCCGCGACCTTCACGATCGCGCCTTCGGGGGCAAGGTTTCCCTTCAAGCCCACGACACCGCCGGTTTGGGTAATTGGTCTGTTGGCCGGGCGGACCACATCCTGGTGTTCATTCCAGGAAACGTGCTCCATGTTTTCGGCCAAAGTGCGGCCAGTGACCGTCAGGCAATCGCCATGCAGATAGCCGTGATCGAGCAGCGTCTTCATCAGGAGCGGAATGCCGCCGGCCTCGAACATGTCCTTGGCGACATATTTGCCGCCAGGCTTGAGGTCGGCGATGTAAGGCGTCTTCTCGAAAATCCTTGCGACGTCGAAGAGATCGAATTTGATGCCCGCCTCGTGCGCGATCGCCGGCAGATGCAGCGCTGCATTGGTCGAGCCGCCGGTGGCCGAAACCACGGTCGCCGCGTTCTCCAACGCCTTCAGCGTGACGATGTCGCGCGGCCGGATGTTTTTGGCGATCAGCTCCATGATCTTTTCGCCGGAGGCGAAATTGAAGCGGTCGCGCATTTCGTAAGGGGCCGGCGCACCGCAGGAATAGGGCAGCGCGAGACCGATCGCCTCGGCGACGGTCGCCATGGTGTTGGCGGTGAACTGGGCGCCGCAGGAACCGGCCGACGGACAGGCCGCCTGCTCGATTTCGAGCAGCTCGGCATCGCCGATCGTGCCGACCGAGTGCTGTCCGACCGCCTCGAACACGTCCTGCACGGTGATCTGCCGGCCGCGATAGCTGCCGGGCAGGATCGAACCGCCATAGATGAAGATCGACGGCACGTTGAGCCGCACCATGGCCATCATCATGCCGGGCAGCGACTTGTCGCAGCCAGCGAGGCCGACCAGCGCATCGTAGCAATGGCCGCGCATGGTGAGCTCGACCGAATCGGCGATGACCTCGCGCGACACCAGCGACGACTTCATGCCCTGGTGGCCCATGGCGATGCCGTCGGTGACGGTGATGGTGCAGAATTCGCGCGGCGTGCCGTTGGCGGCGGCGACGCCCTTCTTGACCACTTGCGCCTGGCGCATCAGCGAGATGTTGCAGGGCGCGGCTTCGTTCCAGCAGGAAGCAACGCCGACCAGCGGCTGCGCGATCTCGGCGGCCGACAGGCCCATGGCATAGAGATAGGACCGGTGCGGCGCACGCGCCGGACCGACAGTCACATAGCGGCTAGGGAGCTTAGCCTTTGAAATGACCTTGGCGTCCATTCTCATCCTTGCCGCGGGCGGTGCGGCCTGCCCCGTCGCCGAGCCTTTTGGCGCGTGTCCCGAGACAGGTTCGAGGTGCGCCGGGTTTATGGCGGGAAATGGGCAATTTCCCCGACCTGACTTCTAGCGCGGGGGTTGTTCAGAAAGTGTTGCCAAAACGTCACAATCGCAGCGGGCGATCCCAGTGCGGCTTATATACAACGCAGCTTGGATACCGGAGGCACCGACGATGTCGGTTGCAAACAAAAAGGCCGAGCATTGCCCGGCCTTTTTGTCGAATTCTCAAAAGGTTAGAACTTGATCTTGATGCCGCCGGAAATTGCCGTGACCAGATCGTTGCCGAAGTCGTAGCTGACGTCATTGCCGGCCACATAGCCGTTTTCGCCATTCACTGTCCCAGAATGGCCGCTGGTCAGCACGCCGATCGCACCGGCCAGACGAACCTCGATATTGGGCTGGGGCGTATAGGCGACGCCGCCACCCACTGTCCAGGTATCGGTCTGTGAGCCATATCCGTGTGACGTGCCGCGATCCCATGAAAGCTGGCCGGCCGCACTCCACTGATCGTTGAACTTGTGACCGATTCCGCCCGTGACAGTCCAGCCGTCGCGATACATCAGATCCAGCGAGGTGATCTGGCCTGAATGCAGAGCATCACCCGTAACGCAGGCCGCCGAAGGAGTGCCGACCACGCAAATCGGAACACTCTGCAGCAGGCTCCAATTGACCCACTTCAGCGAGCCGAAGGCAAGCCAGCCGGGAGCAATGCCCGATTGCAACTTAAACTCGACCGTGTCCGGCATGTATTGTGTCGAGCCATAGATCGGCAGCACGACACTGCCGACATGCGTCAGGTCCAGCGTGCCCGAGATATTGTCGAGCTTGACCCGCGAATTGTAGACGAGGCTGGCGCGCAGCGCGATGTCAGGGATTTCATAGGCAAGGCCGGCGCGCCAGCCCCAGCCGGTCCCTTTGAGATCAACCTGACCGGTGCCCTGGAAACCCGGTACCAACGGCGACACCAGGTCTTTCTTGAAACCGTAGACTTCCTGGTAATACACGCCGCCGATGAAGCGAATCTGGCCTTTGCCGGCATCCATCTTGTAGGAGCAAGTCGTCGCGTAGTTGTTGCTCTTGATATCGGTTTCCATGTTGGATTCGGCGCCGGCCCACAGACCCGGGTTGGTGTGCGCGCCCCAAGGCTGGGAATAGTCGAACATACAGTCGACACCCTGAACGATCTGCGCCTTGACGCCGATGCGCGGCACCCAGTAGCTCTCGCTGTCCTTCGCCGTGCTGCCCAGGAATGTCAAATTGCCGTCGAGCGGGTTGGTATCCACCGCATTCTTGAGCTTGCGCTGCGGCATAACATAAGTCGATTCCGCTTCCGTTGCGAACGGCGCCGGATCGAACAGAAGATCGATATCGTAGCCGCCACGCTCAATGCCGCCGGCATGCGCCGAACTCATCGCCGTCCCGATCAAAGCCAGCGAAAAGCACCCTGCCCCCAGCAGTGCTTTCAGTCGCACAATAGTCATGAATGTCCTCCCCGAATTCGAGTGCATCAAGCTAGAACCAATTCGGGTTAACGGTGCAATAACGAATTCTTGGAGCGTACATGTACATGCTTGCCAAACGCATTTCCGACAAAATGCGGATAGGCACCGCAAGGCCGAAAAACGGCCAGACGCGTGCTTATCCGACCGAAAAATGGGAAAGATTCGTTCCAAAAGGCTTAAAAATAGCTCTTTTCACGGGCTTTCGGCCCCATTGTTACATTATGGCAACAATGGGGCTAAAACTTCCGTTTACGTCAAAATTAACGCAACGGAATGCCTACTTTCGAGGCAAAAAGGGCCGTCATTTTAGAGACGGCTAAAGTCCAGCGAATCTATCCTCAACCGGCATCGCGAACCCTGGTCAACGCCACCGAGAGCTTGTCCTGCGCGTCGCGATATTCGGCGAGCTTTTCGCGCTCGGCGTCGACGATCTCGGCCGGCGCGCTGGCGACAAATCTTTCATTCGACAGCTTCTTGTGCAGGCGCGCGATCTCCTCGGTCACCTTGGCCAGTTCCTTCTGCAGCCGGGCAGCCTCGGCGGCGAGATCGATCAGGCTGCCGAGGGGCAAGCAGATCGTCGCCTCGTTGAGGACGATCTGCGCCGCGCCCTTGGGCGCCGCGTCGGCCAACGAGATGTCGCCGACGCGGGCCAGCCGCTTGATCGCCGAGTCCTCGCGAACCAGCCGCTCGCGCGTCACATCATTGGCGCCGACCACGACCAGCGGCGCGATCGCCGCCGGCGGCACGTTCATCTCGGAGCGCACCGAGCGGATGCCGGACACCAGGTCGACCAGCCAGTTGATGTCGGCGGCGGCATCCGCGTCCTCGAAGTCCGGCGACGGCCAGGCGGCGTGACACAACAGCGAATCGCGCTCCTTGCCCTCGCCCGCCGTCTGCGCCCACAGCTCTTCCGTCATGAACGGCATCATCGGATGCAGGAGCTTGTAGATTTCGTCGAGCACGAAGGCGACGCAGGCGCGGCTCTCGGCCTTGGCCGCCTCGTCCGTGCCTATGAACACCGGCTTCAAGAGTTCCAGATACCAGTCGCAGAACAGGTTCCAGACGAAACGATAAGCAGCTCCTGCCGCTTCGTTGAAGCGGTATGAGGTGATGCCGTCGGTGAGCTCGCGCGCTGCCCGCGTCAACTCGGTCAGGATCCAGCGGTTGACCGCAAGCTTGGCGTCATTCAGCCAGAAATCGTCGTTGCGCGCGACTTCGTTCATCTCGGCAAAGCGCGTCGCGTTCCACAGCTTGGTGCCGAAATTGCGGTAGCCGGCGATGCGCGCCGGGTCGAGCTTCACGTCGCGCCCTTGCGCCGCCATCACGGTCAAGGTGAAGCGCAACGCATCGGCGCCATATTCATCGATGAGGTCGAGCGGATCGATGACGTTGCCTTTCGACTTCGACATCTTGGCACCGTTCTTGTCGCGCACCAACGCGTGCACATAGACGGTGTGGAACGGCTCCTCGTCCATGAAATGCAGGCCCATCATCATCATGCGGGCAACCCAGAAGAAGATGATGTCGAAGCCGGTCACCAGCACGTCGGTCTGATAATAGGTCTTCAGTTCCGGCGTCTGGTCCGGCCAGCCCAAAGTCGAGAACGGCCACAGCGCCGAGGAGAACCAGGTGTCGAGCACGTCCTCGTCGCGGGTCAGTATCTCGCCCGGCTGGAAGTTTTCCAGCTTGTCCTCGACCCAGGCCTTCCACGGGCCTTCGAGCGCCAGGTAATATTCGATCGCCGCGCTCAACGCCTCTTCCTCGGTCTTCTCGACAAAGACGCGCCCGTCAGGCCCGTACCAGGCCGGGATCTGGTGGCCCCACCACAGCTGGCGCGAGATGCACCAGGGCTGAATGTTCTCCATCCAGTCGAAATAGGTCTTTTCCCAATTCTTCGGCACGAAGTTGGTGCGGCCTTCGCGCACCGAGGCGATTGCCGGCCTGGCCAGTTCCGCCGCGTTGGCGTACCACTGCTCGGTCAGGAACGGCTCGATCGGCACGCCGCCGCGATCGCCATGCGGCACGGCATGGCGATGCGGCTCGACCTTGTCGAGGAAGCCGCCTGCTTCCATCAGTTCGACGATCTTCTTGCGCGCGACGAAGCGGTCGAGCCCATCAAGCTCGTCCCAGACGGCCTGGCGCTCCGGTGTCGCATCGAGACCGGCGAGGAAATCCTCATTGTCCTTCAACTTGATGGCGGCTTCGATGGTCAAGATGTTGATCGCCGGCAGCTTGTGGCGCTTGCCGACCTCGAAGTCGTTGAAATCATGCGCCGGCGTGATCTTGACCGCGCCCGAACCCTTTTCGGGGTCGGAATACTCGTCCGCCACCACTGGAATTTTTCTGCCGACGATCGGCAGCACGACGTTCTTGCCGACCAGATGCCGGTACCGCTCGTCATCCGGATGCACGGCCACCGCCGTATCGCCCAGCATCGTTTCCGGACGCGTGGTCGCGACCGTGATGAAGGTTTTCGGATTCTCCGGATCGAAGGTCTCGCCCTCCAAGGGATAGCGGAAGTGCCAGAGATTGCCGTTGACTTCCTGCTGCTCGACCTCGAGGTCCGAGATCGCGGTCAAAAGTTTCGGGTCCCAGTTCACAAGGCGCTTGTCCTTGTAGATCAGCCCCTCCTTGTAGAGCGCGACAAAGACTTCGAGCACGGCCTTGGACAGGCCTTCATCCATGGTGAAGCGTTCGCGCGACCAGTCGGCCGAGGCGCCGAGCCGCTTCAGCTGGTTGAAGATGGTGCCGCCGGATTCGGCCTTCCACTCCCACACTTTCTCGATGAACTGTTCACGCGTGAGGTCGCGGCGATGGATCTGCTTCTCCATCAGTTGCCGCTCGACCACCATCTGCGTGGCGATGCCGGCATGGTCCATGCCGGGCTGCCACAGCACGTTCTTGCCGCGCATGCGCTCGAAGCGCACCAGAATGTCCTGCAGCGTGTTGTTGAGCGCATGGCCCATATGCAGCGAGCCGGTGACGTTGGGCGGGGGAATGACGATGGTGAAGGCTTCGGCGCCCTCTTCCGCCCCGGCGCCGGCGCGGAAGGCGTCCGCCTCTTCCCACACTTTGGCGATCTTCGGCTCGACGGTCTTTGCGTCGTAGGTCTTTTCAAGCATGGGGAAACGGTCCGCGCTGTCGGGATTTTTGCTGGTTCGGTGTAAATCGGAAGGTCTTGGCCAAGTCAACCGCAAGGGCCGCCTCGGTCCATGAGAAGCAAATAGGTGTGTCCGCGTTCATTTCAACGGAAGGTCGTGGCGTTCGGCAATCGCACCTTGACCGCCAGCCGTCGCAGCCATACCGTGCGGGCGCTGCAGTAGGGCGCATCGGCTTCCAGCCGGAGGGGCATTGCCCGCCTACGCCACCTCAACTCCACAATGCGCCCATGCCGACCCTCGAACACCACAAGAAACAGGCCAAGCTCTATCTGAAGTGGCATCGCGAACGGTATTATCCCGTCGCCGCTGCGATTGGATGGCTCCTGCCGCGTTTTCACCATCTCAGCGACGGCCAGATCCTCGATCACGGCTTCAAGCTTGCCGATGCCCAGGAACTCGTCGCCAGGAAGTCAGGTTTCGAGAGCTGGCAGGCGCTGAAGGAAGGCCTTCAAACCGTGACCGATCATTTAGCAACCGACGCCGCAAAACCGCATCTCGCCTTTGCCGAGCCACAGCTCTTTGTCTGCGACATCGTAGCGGCCTGTAGTTTCTACCGGCAAAAGCTCGGCTTCGAGACGCGCTACACCTATGGCGAGCCGCCCTTCTACGCCCAAATCATCCGCGATGGCGCACGGCTCAACCTGCGCCATGTCGACAAGCCTCCACTCGCCGCCAGTTCGACCGATGACCTACTGGCGGCGACGATCGTTGTCGACAACATCAAGGCTCTATTTCTGGAGTATCAGGCGGCCACGGCCCCGTTCCACCAGACATTGCGGACCGAACCCTGGGGCGCCCGCACCTTCATCGTCAAAGACCCCGACGGCAACCTCATCTGCTTCGCGACCAGCGCTGGCTGACCTCATCGACAAAAACGCCGCCTCATGGGCGGCGTTTCGAGAGTGATCGTTGGAGGAGATTACTGCGCGCCGCGCGCGACGCGCTCGATCTCCTCGCGCACCAGGCGCTCGACCAGCGTCGGCAGATTGTTGTCCAGCCAGTCCTGCAGCATCGGCCGCAGCATCTCCTCGGCCATCTCGTCGAATGTCTTCTTGCTGCGGCTGGCAAAGGCGTCGGACAGCTCGCCGAAGGCCGCCGCGACCTGCCGGCCCGCATGTTCGGAAAGGATTGCCGGGCGCGCCGCGGGCCCATCGCTTGCCGCCGCCCACGCCTGAGCGGCGTCTGCAGGAACCTCGCTCGAAGACGGCCGTTCGAACGCAGCCTCCACCACCGGTTCGCTCGTCGGCGTCTCGGGTTGGGCGACCGGCTTGCGGATCGCTTTCGCCTGCTCCCCGACCGCCGCGATCTCGCGCCGCCAATCGGCAACGATGGCATCGCTTGTCGCGCTGGCCTGCGGGGCGGCCGGCGCTTCGGTCGTGGCGGCGGGCGCCGGCTCGGCGGCGATCCTGGCGCTGACCTCGGCCAGCGTCATCGACGGCTTGAGCGGCACGGGATCGGCGCGCGTCTGCGATTCCACGCGCGCGATCACCGGCTCGGGCGAAGGCGCCTGGACTTCCGCGAGCGCGCCCGGCTTTCTGGTTTCGGGGGCTGCATGCAGCTCGGCGCGAAATGCATCGACATCGGTGGCGGGAGCCTCGCCCGGCGACGGCTCCAGATCCTGCCGCAGCTCTTCGGCCTCGCCCGGCTGCTTGCGACCGTTGTCGCTGTCCTCGATGATCCTCCTGATGGAAGCCAGTATCTCTTCCATGGAAGGTTCGCGCTGTGCGCTGCTTGCCGTTGCCATCGTCACATCCGCCGCCCTTGTGACCTGTTAGTTCTTTCGCTCCGGCAGAAGCCGGATTCGAATCATGGCGACAGCGTAACCGACGGATCGCGGCACGAGAATCCCCAATCTGGGGACATGTGGGATTTCAACAGATTAGAAGCAATTCCGAGAAAAGTGTGAAAACGGGTTTCCTGGGGAAGGCGCGCCGCGCGCTCCCTTCGGAATCGCGCAAGTGCAAAGAGACAGGCGCAACTCCGAAGCAGAACCGGTTTTCAAGCAAGGTTGCGCTCGGACTGGCCCGACATAAGTCGGGCCGCCGGCGCTTAGCGGCCGTCCGGCGTGCGCAGGCCGATCCATTTGTCCTTGACGGCGTTGTAGTGCTCTTCGGGCTTGTACTTGGTGACCTGCAAGGCAAGCCGGTCGACCGACAGGCGACCCATCGCCGACAGGATGGCATAGCTCGCCACCACCACATCGTGTTCGGAATTGGCCTGGTTGATCTTCGCGGTGATGACGGCGGCCTGCGCGTTGAGGACGTCGAGCGTGGTCCTCTGGCCGACATTGCGCTCTTCGATGACGCCGTTCAGCGCCAGTTGAGCGGCATCGATCACCTGCCTGTTGGCCGAGACGCTCTGCTGCGCGGCGGTGTATTGCGACCATGCCGTGGCAACGGCCTGGCGAACCTGGTCGCGGCTGACGTCGACCTGGATGCGGGCCTGGCCAAGCGATTCCTTGTTCTGCCGCACGACCGCCGAGGTCCGCCCGCCCGAATAGATCGGAATGGTCAGCGTCGCGCCGATATTCGCCGAGGTCGAATTGCCGTTGGTGCCCGAGATGTCTGGAATGGCCTTGCGGTAGTTTTCCGAGATGCCGGCCGACGCCGACAGTTGCGGCAACAGCGCGCCCTCCGCCGACTTCACCGAGAACGCCGCCGCGTCGACCAGATGTTGCGTAGCGAGAATGGCCGGGTGTTCGTTTGCCCCGATCGCAATCGCCGCATCGAGGCTCGACGGCAGCAGCCTGCCCAACGGCGAAGCGGGCTTGAGCTTGCCCGGCTCGTCGCCGACCACCTGGTGGTAGGTTGCGGCGCTGGCCAGCGCCTGCGCGCGGGCGGCACTCAGCGAGGCCACCGCCGAGGCGCGCGACGCATCGGCCTGCGCGACGTCGGTGCGGGTACCTTCGCCAACTTCGAAACGTGACCTCGCCGCACGCGCCTGCTCGGTCAGGAACTGCAGGTTCTGTTCGGTCAGCACCGCGATCTGCCGATCGCGGATCACGTCCATATAGGCCGTGGCCGCGCTGAACAGCGTGTTCTCTTCGCTGTTGCGCAGGCTCTCGACCGACGCCTTGACCTGGGCTTCAGCCGCCGCGACGTTGTTTTTCGTCTGAAAACCGTCAAACAGCGACTGGTTGATCTGAATGCCGTAGCCGCCGCTCGTCAGCTTCGAGTTGCCGCCGCCATTTGCCTGGCGCGTGTTTGTATAGTCGATGGAAGCCGATCCCGTAATCGTTGGGCGCCAGCCTGATTTGGCGATGGCCACGCCTTCGTCGGTGACGCGCACGCCGGCGCGGGATGAATTCAGCGTGGAATTGTATTGATAGGCCTTGGCGAGCGCGCCGGTGATGGTTTCCGCCGACGCGGTTAGTGGGGACAGCGCGGTCGCGGAGACGAGGACGGCGGCAAAAAGGGTCTTGGATACAGACGGCACGAGTACATCCCTCATTCGTTTTCCATGGGAACTTCGCCGCGCCAGCTTCTCGTCAGAGCAGCCGGAGTGGCGTGTTTCGTTCCCTGTCACTCGGTCCCAAAGTGCCCCCAGTCTGGGATTAGCAACGATTGTTCAAATGTAAGCGACCATGACAAAGCCTCTGCTGCAAGGCTAAATCATTCAGAATTCAAAAGCATGCTCACGTTCGAATCCCGGTAGTGGCTTAATTGCCGCATTAAATGCCCTTCTCCCGGTTACAACCCCCCCAGCCTTGAAAAAAAGTCGCGCCACGCCGGAATTGCCACGCCCTTCGACCGCGACGAGTCGGCCGCCTTCGGCGAGCTGATCGAGCAATGGCGCCGGCACTTTCTCGACACTGCCGCCGATGAAGATGACGTCATAGGGTGCCTTGGCCGCATGGCCCTGCGCCAGCGCACCCTGGACCACGGTCACATTGCCGCAGCCAAAGCCGGAAAGGGTCGATGCCGCGGTTTGCGCCAGCGCCGAATCGCTTTCGAGCGCCACGACCGACCTCGCCAGCCGCGACAGGATGGCCGAGGCATAGCCGGTGCCACAGCCGACATCGAGCGCCGAATCGGTCGCATTGATCTCGGCCAGCTGCATCAGCTTGGCCAGCGGCGATGCTTCCATCAGATAGCGCGCGCCATCGGCGCCATCGGCAATGCGGATGTCCTCGTCGATATAGGCGAGATCGCGCTGGCGGTCGCCGACGAAAACCTCGCGCGGCACGGTAAGCATGGCCTCCAGCAGCGGGGCGCTGGTCACGTCGGTGGTGCGAACCTGACCGTCGACCATCTTGACGCGAAGCTCGGAGAAATCAGCGCTCATGTTCCAACCAATCCGCTTGCCGCGCCAGAACCGCGGTTCATTTCGATGAGAACGTCAGGCTCCGGCGCTGAGCGCGCGGGAGCCCGGGTATTGGAGGCCTCGCCCGGAATCGAACCGGGGTGCAAGGATTTGCAGTCCTCTGCGTAACCACTCCGCCACGAGGCCTCGTTGCTCCCGGCGTTCCACCCGGTTCCAATAGGTTGCGGCGAAAATGGCGTCAAGCGGCCACCACGCATTCCGCGCGGTTTCCTCTGCAAGAATCCGACCCTCCACATCGAGCGCCGTGGCCACGGTGGGTCACGGCGAATATTAGACGATCATTAAGTATAGCAGCAGATCACGAGAAACTCCACGCCCTCGCCACCGTTGAGAAACGAGGAGGACTTCGCCATGCGACCGGCAGCGCCGAACACCGGAAGGAACGCCTGGGACGGCTTGTCGCGATCAGCACGCGAGGCATTGCTGCGCCATGCCATCGACTGCCTTGCGATAGATGGCACCGCCAGGCTTTCGCCGCGCGACCGCGCGCGTCTCGCCTCGGCTGCCGCCGTTCTCAGGGAAATCCGCGAGGATTTGGAGAGAGGTGGGAACCGAAAAGCGGATTCGCCAAAATCCGAAACACGAACAAGGGCATGACGACGCGGAAGGATGGCACGGTCAAAGGCCCGGCTTGGTACCCGTCGTTCCATCCGGCCGACGCCGCCGCTCCCACCAAACGACGAAGCGACGCCGGTGGCGTCGCACCATGGCGAATTCATAGGAGAGCACCAGCAATCCGATCGGAACCATCCAGAAGCCGAGGATCGGCAGAAAGCCGAGAATGCCGCCGATGGTCAAAAGAATGCCGATCGTGATTCTGAGGCCACGCGATTGCGGCATGGTGAATTCGCGCCCGAAAATCGAGATCTTTCGTGCCGGTATCCGGTTTTCGTCTGCTGCCGTCATCGCAATGGCTGCCCATCTGGTCGCTCGAAAAAGCCTATTTACGAAAGCCGCGACCGCCGTTTCGGTTCCGCGCCTATCGCCAAGACGGCTAATATGAGGGCGGACGCCGCCGATTGCGAGAAACCGTCGCGCGAAAAAGTCTCGGAAAAAAGCGAAATGCTTCTTTGCAAAGCCGAAAGGTGTTTGCTATAGGCTGCGCCACTTGCTGAAGAGCATCCGTTCCCCGGTAGCTCAGTGGTAGAGCAACCGGCTGTTAACCGGTTGGTCGCTGGTTCGAATCCGGCCCGGGGAGCCAAACATTTCCAAGCACTTGGCTATGATGTCTGCGTGAGCGCGAAATTGCGCTTTTGCCTTTGGGGCTATGTCTGGGGCAATAATTGCGAGTCTCCCGTCGCTTCCGGTCGTGATGTTGCTTTCGCACGCGTTCCTGCGCGACTATCCAACTTTCAGTGAAAGGGGCCAGCGCGATGCCATCCAAGGTTTGGAATGCCGTCGCGTCTGGGGCAGTTGAGGTCGTCGTCGGGATCGGCGGGACCCTCACCACCGCCTTTCGGTATGCCGCCAGTCAGTCGAGAAGCGTCTGAACGGCCTCCTGGACCGCGCCATGGGCCTGATTGCGTCCTTCGTTCGCATGTTTCTACAATATTAGCATGGACGCATATACTTGCCATGCGGCGCCTGGAGCGGAGACCCAAATGGGCGGCTATAAGGCCTGGCATGATGCTATTCACGACCATCAGGTCGAAAGTTTCGCTTCGGAGAACGGTTTGACTGCGGACCTGGTCTGGGAGTTGATCCTAAAACACGGTAACAGCCGCAAGGCCGTGATCAAAGCTGCGCAGGGTCTAAAAGGTGATGTCAGGCGACACGGCCGATCAGCACCCTGCCCGCCGACCCGCCCCGGACGATGAGCGTGGCCCGACGAAAGCAATAGCCGGCTTGCTCCAATAAGCCGCGATGGGCCACTGTCAGGTCGCTCGCTTGGCGCTTTCGAAAGTCGGTTTCGGCTTGCGCACGATTTGGAGAATCACAGCCATCCATGGCATTATATTCAGGACCGCTAATATGAAGGGCGTCGACTTCGTGAGACATTCCGAAACCGTCAGTTTTTGAAGCAGGAGCATGGCCCCAACTGTAGAAATCAGCCAATCCCTAGGCGAGTGGGTTGTTACGATCGTAACAACGGACGGCAACACCTATTCTAGAGCCTTCGAACGTGAGTCCGATGCGATCGCTTTCGCTGTCAATCAGCGTTTGCATCAGGAATTGCAACTTCCGCCGCCCGACTAGTCGCCCTGAACTGGCACCTTGCTTAGGCCTTTGTCCTCCTGGACTGGCCCGGGGTCAGGAAGCCATCCCTTATCAGGTCCAACGCGTCGAGCGCGTCTTCACCCAACAAGTTTGTCAAGGGCACTCCACCCACGCGCACAACCTTGTTGTTGTCTATGTCGTAGACTTCCCAGAGGCCATCATTGACCCTTCGGATTGCGTGCCGTCGCTCCATAAGGAGTCTCTAATAAACGAGTCACCGAAGCGCCAGCAAGAAAACTCGATCGAAAGAGTTAACGGTGGAAAACCATGCTCGCTTTGGCAAACCCCTGCGAATGACCCGCAAAGAGGCCGCGTCAAATCAGCTCAAACTGGCAATCAGCTCTTCCACGAAGGCGAGTTCGCCGGCGCCATCGCCCCAAATCGTCCAGCACTTCCGAAAGGGAGCTGGTTTGCCTTTGTAGTCGACCGGCGCGGTGCTCGACCTTAAGGGCAAACAGGATGGCGACGCCGCCTTGGCTACCAGGCCAAACGAACTATCTGGGAAAGCTCGGCAATGTCGCCATAGATCATCGATCCCTTGACGAGCAAACATTTGTTACCGAGAACCTTGGAGAGTGGGCTCGACGCGGTGCAAACCGGCCGGTCCCTGTCCTTGGCCTCGGCATAGCCGATGCTGATGGCAAGGACAGCGATAGCAATGAGTGTCGTCTTGGTCATATTGGGCCACCCACCAGTGAGTCTCTGCAAAACATAGGACGTGAGTATTTATTAGCATCTACTCATATTAGGCTTCATCCATCAATTAAATGAAGCGAACCCATCTTCGATCGCGCGCTAAAGGTAGATCAAAGCCGGCGGAGACCAGCGAGCAGCCCGGGGCGAGCGCAATAAAAATCGCCGCTTCACCATTGCTTTCCAGGGAGCTTGCGATGGATTACGTGGAACGGCGAGGAAGCCCGCGGAGTCATCCCACGGCGCCCCCCTCACGCCATACCGACAATGCTCTGCGCATGGGCATGGAGCTGTTGGGCCGCTCGCTGGTATTCGATCGCGTCGCCGCTACAAACAACCAGGAACTGCGCCGCGAACTCGTGCGTATTTGTAGCCGGGATGGCAAGGATGGCCTTCACGACCTCCGACATATCTTGATAAACGCGTTTCAGATCGCGGTCGGAAATGTCCAGGGAGATCGAATTCGTCAGTGCCTCCCAGCGCCGAAAACCCGCCAGGATGGGACTTTCGTTCGAGTTTGCGGCAAAAATCTTTTCCGCCGCAGCGGCCCCCATGGGCGGAAAGGAGACCATCGTGCCCACCACCGTGCGTCTGGTCATTGCATCAAACATCATGTCCGAGCTCCTACGACTGAACGCAATTCTGTAGGGCCGGCGATCGGGCGGCACATTGTTCTGCGTCAAATTCCGGCAAGCTGCCCGACGCGGAGCAGGCGGAATATGAAGGAAGTCTTCGGCTGGCTGGTCGATTGAGCCATTCATCGCAATGTCGAACGCCACTCCCGCTTGCGCGCGGCTGTCCGCCGCGCGATAGATGCCTCGGTTCGGGGAGGAATCATGCGCAAAATCCTGATTTCGGTTCTGCTGGCCGCGGTTGCGCTTTACGCGAATTGCGCTCTGGCACTGGACAGCAGCACCACGCCTGTCGTCGTCACCCCGCTCGCATCACGCACGACCACCGCCTCCGGCCAGCCGATCACGCTGCCGCAGAAGAACGTGCAGGTGCTGGTGTCGAGCTATGACATCGCGCCGGGCGCGACCTTGCCGGTGCACCGGCACCCCTTCCCGCGCTATGCTTATGTCGAGGCCGGAACGCTGAAGGTCACCAATGTCGAGACTGGCAACAGCAACACCTACAACACAGGCGATTTCATCATCGAGATGATCGGCCAGTGGCATCAGGCCACGAACATCGGCGATGGCCCGGTCAAGCTCCTGGTGCTCGACCAGGTCGAGCAAGGCGCCAAGAACACGGAATTGCGGCAGTAGCCAAGCGTCGCGCTCATGTGGCGGAAGGCGGGAGGCAACGCGCCACCCGCCTTCCCGCTCCGTATCGGATAACCATCCTGCAGCGCGGGACCGGTGCTCAGCCCCAGCTGCCGACCATCTGTCGTGTCGTCGCATTCAGCCGGTTGAAGGCGTTGATCAGGGCGATCTGGACAACCAGCGCGGCAAGGGCCTTTTCATCATAGTGGCAGGCGGCTTCGTCCCAGACATCGTCCGACACGGCGTCGGGCCGGTCGGCGAGCCTCGTGCCGGCCTCGGCCAGCGCCAGGGCGGCCCGTTCGGCGTCGGTGAAGTAGGGCGTCTCGCGCCATGCCGCCAGCGCAAAAATGCGCTCGTCCTTCTCGCCGGCCTTCTTCAGTTCGCGCGCGTGCATGTCGACGCAGAGGCTGCAGGCATTGATCTGGCTGGCGCGCAGATGAATGAGCTTGCGCGTCACATAGGGTATGTCGGCCGCCTCGGTCGACTTGTCCAACGCCAGCAGAGCCTGCAGGGCGCCTGGGATGAGCATCACGGGATTCTTGAGTCTGGCTTGCATGGTCTTCTCCTTTTGAAGCGTTTTCGTCAGGACGTGTTTTGCCGAGCCCGGAAGCAACGCATTCGGGATTTCAGCAGATGGAATTTCGGCTGCCGCCGCACAGCCACCGGTCAATCCATAACCGTGTAGCTATGGGTTATTCATAACTACACAGTTATAGGACTGTCAAGCCGGGAAATGTCGGCTGGTCCAAATGGCGGTGCGCCGTTCACGCTTTCGCGCCAGCCGCCCGGGTGCTAGGGCTTTGCGCAACATCATGAACTGGATCGCCCCTTGACCACGCAAACCCGCCTGCCGCTGATCGAAATCTGTGTCGAAGGCATCGATGGCCTGCTCGCCGCGCAGGCTGCCGGCGCCGACCGGGTCGAACTGTGCGCCAGCTTGGTCGAAGGCGGCATCACGCCGAGCCTCGGCACGGTGCGCGCGGCTCTCGATCAGGCGACAGTGCCGTTTCACGTCATGGTGCGGCCGCGCGGCGGCGATTTTCTCTACAGCGAGACCGAATACCGCTCGATGCTCGCCGATGTCGCGGCGCTGCGCGATCTCGGCGTGCCGGGCGTGGTGTTCGGCTGCCTGAACGCCGACGGCACCATCGACGAGAAGCGCATGAGCGAATTGACGGAGGCCGCCGGCTCCCTGAACGTCACCTGCCATCGCGCCTTCGACATGACACGCGACCCGGCCGAGGCGCTGGAGGCGCTGATTGGCTGCAAGGTCGGCCGCGTGCTGACCAGCGGCCAACGCGACACCGCGATCGAAGGATTGTCCATACTGGCGGATCTCGTGCGGCAGGCCGGCGACCGCATCATCATCCTCGGTTGCGGCGGGCTCGATCTCGGCAACATCGCCGAGGTGCGCCAAAGAACCGGACTGGCCGAAATGCACTTTGCAGCGCTGAAGGACGTGCCAAGCGCCATGCACTACCGCAATCCCAAGGTTGGCATGGGCGGCTCCGATCTCGATCGCGAATACCGCAACACAGTGACCGACACACCGCAGGTGGCGGCGACGATCGCGGCGGCCAAGGCATGACCACCCCGATAGAGCGCATAGCGCAACGCGACGAAGCGGACATACTGGCGCTCAACAACGAGCATGCCGCCGAACTGTCCTGGCTCGAAGCCGAGCGGCTGTCGTTCCTGCTCGGCGAGGCGTTCTACGCACGGCGCATCGGCGATCTCGAAGCCTTCATCATGACCTTCGACCAGGAAGCCAACTACGACAGCCCGAACTTCATCTGGTTCCGCGAACGCTACGAACGCTTCATCTATGTCGACCGCGTCGTCGTGGCGGCGCATGCAAGGGGCCGCGGCCATGCGCGCCGGCTCTATCAGGACCTGTTCGAACATGCCGAACGCGCCGGCCATACGCTGGTCACCTGCGAGGTCAACGCCGATCCGCCCAACCCCGCCTCGGACGCCTTCCACGCCGCGCTGGGCTTTGCCGAGGTCGGCGAAGCAGTGATCCACGGCGGCAAGAAAGCGGTGCGCTATTACGTCAAGCAGATCGTCACCTGATTGCTGGCCACATAAAGAAGACGCGCCTAATATAAGCGTTCCACCAAATGGAGGAACCGCGATGCCAAGCAACGTCTTCCGCTTCGACGAAAGCTGGGACATTCCCGAAGGCACGCCGCAGCAAGTGTGGGACGTGCTCTCCGACGCTGAATTGCTGCCGCTCTGGTGGGGCGAGGTCTACAAGGAAGTGGTTCCGCTCGACCGCAAGGGCAAGGCGTCAGTCGGCTCGCGGGCAAGGGCGCGGGCGCGCGGCGCCCTGCCCTATGAGTTGAACTTCATCATCGAGGCCGCAGAACTCGAGCCGGGCCGGCTGGTCGTCGTGAAAACCTTTGGCGACTTCGACGGGCTGTGGCGGGCCGAACTCTCGCCGTCGGGCAGCGGCACCCATGTCCAACTGACCTGGCAGGTCACTGTCGAGAGGCCGATCCTCAAATTCCTGGCACCCCTGCTGCGGCCGGCCTTCGCCTGGAACCATCGCTGGACAATGCCGCGCGGCGAAGCCGGCCTGCGGCGCTATCTCAGGCTCGCAACAACAGTGCCTCGGCGCGATGACGCCTGAATCACCAATTGCGGTTCAGCCATTCACGCGCCGGCCGCTCGATGAGGTAATAGCTGCAGAGCGCGCAGGCAAAGACCCCGGCCAGCATCGGCCACGGACTGCTGCCTTGCTCGTAGACGAATTTGTAGAAGGGCTGCTGCCACAGATAGAGTGAGTATGACCACAGGCCCAACGTCGCCATGGGCCAGGACGAGAGCAATTTGGAAAAGATTGGCGTGCTGAAATCGAGCGCATTGACGGCCAGCGCCAGCAGCGGCACCGCCAGGAGATAGTGGATCGGCGTCGGCACCGGGTCCATGAACAGCAAAACCGCGACCGCCGCCGCTGCCAGGGCGATATAAGGCCCCTTCAGCACCTCCGGCAGCCGGCCTTCGGCCTTGAGCAGGCAGATCGAAGCCGACAGTAGGATCGAGGCGATGTGCACATCGGTGCGCCAGTAGGTAGCTTCGTAATCCAGCCTGAACACCCAGTACGACACCGCGCCATTGGCCATTGCGAACAAGGCGAGCGTCACCAGCAAAGGGATGACGCGATTGCGGCTGGAGACGAGCGCGCTGATCAACGCCAGGATGATGTAGGCATGCTCCTCGACACAAAGCGACCAGATATGGTCGAGCGCTCCGGCGCGGGTGACAAGAATTCCGGCGTAATTGTAGGTGAATGTCAGTGCCGTCAGCGCCGCCTTCCACTTGAAGGCGACGAAGGTGCCGGAAAGCGCGATCATGGCGATGACGACGAAGACCAGCAGCGCCGGGTAGATGCGCGAAAAGCGGCGTTTGAAGAACTTCTTCAGTGGATAGCGTTCGATGAACAGGATCTCGCCCATCAGCCGGCCGCTGAGCACGAAGAAGAATTCGACGCCAAGCACGCCCAGATTGATTCTCGGAACCGGAAAAAAATGCCCGATCAGCACCAGGGCGATGGACAGGCCGCGCCAGCCATCGAGATAGGCCAATCTTGTTCTGGCCGATCTGTCGACGGCGGATCGGGACGGAACCATCTGGGTCGCGGTAATTTCGGACATGCCGATCCTTCGCATTGGCATGCGAAAGGGCACGGCGGTACATGTCCGAACCCGGCTCGCATTCCCGCCCCAACCCATACTGCAGTGCAATATAGGTTTGTGCAAGTGCGAGATTGGCAGCGACGCAGTTCCTTGGGCAGCAGGCTGGCGGAAATGCCTCGAGCAAGGGAGCGGCCGCGTGGCGGAATTCCTTCACGAGCCGCACGGCTACACTACCGCATACAAAAGGGGCCAAGATGGCCCCTTTCATGTCGGCAACCGATGCTGTCAGGCGTTAGCCGCTGCCACCGCGCGCTTGGCCATGACTGCGATCAGGTTGGCGCGATAGTCGGCGGAAGCGTGGATGTCGCTCATCAGGTTCTTCGCCGGCACTTTCACGCCGGCGAGCGATGCGGCGTCGAAATTCTTCGCAAGGGCTGCCTCGATCTCCTTCGAGCGGAACACGCCGTCGTCACCGGCGCCGGTCACCGCGATGCTGACGCCGTCCTTGCCCTTGGCCACGAACACGCCGACGATCGCGTAGCGTGAGGCCGGGTTGCGGAATTTTTCGTAGGCCGCCTTTGCCGGGGCGGTGAAGGAGACCGCCGTGATGATCTCGCCATCCTTCAAGGCCGTTTCGAACAGCCCTTTGAAGAACTTGTCGGCCGATATCTCGCGCTTGTTGGTGACGATGGTGGCGCCCAATGCCAGAAGGGCCGCCGGATAGTCGGCCGCCGGATCGTTGTTGGCGATCGAACCGCCGATCGTGCCCTTGTAGCGCACCGCCGGATCGCCGATCAGCGATGCCAGATGGGCAAGCGCCGGGCAGGCCTTCTTGAGCTTCTCGTCGTTGGAGACGTCGAAATGCGTGGTGGCCGCGCCGATAGTGACCGTCTTTCCCGACACCTTGACGCCCTGCATCTCCTTGATGCGCGACAGATCGACGAGATCGGAAGGGGCCGCCAGCCGCGTCTTCATGGCAGGTATCAGCGTCATGCCGCCGGACAGCAGCTTGGCGTCGCCGCTCTTCACCAGCTTGGCGGCATCCGCAACCGAGGCGGCGCGATGGTAGTTGACCGAATACATGGTTGTTCCTCCTCAGTGCTTCGCGGCGCGGATCGCGGCCCACACGGTGGGCGGCGAGGCGGGCATGGCGATGTCGGCGATGCCGATGGCATCGGTGATGGCGTTGATCACCGCCGGCGGCGAGCCGATGGCGCCGGCCTCGCCGCACCCCTTGATACCGAGCGGGTTGCCCGGGCATGGCGTGTTCGAGGTCGAGACCTTGAACGACGGCAGGTCGCCCGCGCGGGGCATCGTATAGTCCATGTAACTCGCGGTCAGAAGCTGTCCGCTGGCGTCATAATGGGCGCCCTCCAGCAGCGCCTGGCCGATCCCTTGCGCGATGCCGCCATGCACCTGGCCCTCGACGATCATCGGATTGATGATGTTGCCGAAATCGTCGGCGGCCACGAATTGGACGATCTCTGTCGTTCCGGTCTCCGGTTCGATCTCGACCTCGCAGATGTAGCAGCCCGCCGGGAAGGTGAAGTTCGACGGATCGTAGAAGGCCGTTTCCTTCAATCCGGGCTCCATCCCTGCCGGCAGATTGTGGGCGGTATAGGCGGCCAGCGCCACCTGGAACCACGGCACGTTCTTGTCGGTCCCGGCAACCTTCAGCGCACCGTTCTCGATGACGATGTCGCCCTCGTCGGCTTCGAGCAGGTGGGCGGCGATCTTCTTGGCCTTGGCCTCGACCTTGTCGAGGGCCTTTGATATCGCCGACATGCCGACCGCGCCCGAGCGCGAACCGTAAGTGCCCATGCCCATCTGCACCTTGTCGGTGTCGCCATGGACGATCGAAACCGAATCGATCGGTACGCCAAAACGCTGGTTGACCAGTTGCGCGAAGGTAGTCTCGTGGCCCTGGCCATGGCTGTGCGAGCCGGTCAGCACCTCGATCGTGCCGACGGCATTGACCCGCACTTCGGCCGATTCCCAAAGGCCGACGCCGGCGCCAAGCGAGCCGACCGCCGCCGACGGCGCGATGCCGCAAGCCTCGATGTAGCAGCTCATGCCGATGCCGCGCAGCAAGCCCTTCTTGGCGGCCGCCGCCTTGCGCTTGGCAAAGCCGGCATAATCCGAAGCTTTCATGGCCGCGTCGAGCGAGGCGCCATAGTCGCCGGCGTCATAGTTCATGATCACCGGTGTCTGGTGCGGGAAGGAGGTGATGAAGTTCTTGCGCCGCAATTCGGCAGGCGACACGCCAAGCTCGCGCGCCGCCGCTTCCATCGTGCGTTCCAGGAGATAGGTAGCTTCCGGCCGCCCTGCCCCGCGATAGGCATCGACAGGAGCCGTGTTGGTGTAGACCGTGCGCACATTGGCGTGGATGGCCGGAATGTCGTACTGGCCCGACAAGAGCGTCGCGTAGAGATAGGTCGGCACGCAGGACGAGAACAGCGACATGTAGGCGCCGAGATTGGCGATCGTGTCGACCTTCAGCCCGGTGACCCGGTTGTTCTTGTCGAAAGCCATTTCCACCGTCGAGACATGGTCGCGGCCATGCGCGTCGGAGAGAAAACTTTCGGTGCGGTCGGCGACCCATTTGACCGGCACGCCGGTTTTTTTTGAAGCCCACAGGCAGACGATCTCTTCGGGATAGATGTAGATCTTTGAGCCGAAGCCGCCGCCGACATCCGGCGCGATGACGCGCAGCTTGTTTTCCGGCGCGACATTATAGAAGGCGCTCATCACCAGCCGCGCGACATGCGGGTTCTGCGATGTCGTCCAACAGGTGTAATGGTCCTCGGCCTTGTCGTAGTGGCCGAGAGCCGCGCGCGGCTCCATGGCATTCGGCACCAGCCGGTTGTTGACGATCTTCATGCGGGTGACATGCGCCGCGGCCTTGATCGCCGCGTCGGTCGCCTTGGCATCGCCGATCTCCCAGTCGAAGATCAGGTTGTTCTCAGACTCGGCATGGATCTGCGGCGCGCCCTTTTCGAGCGCCTTGGTGGCTTCGACGACGGCCTTCAATTCCTTGTAGGTGATCTCGACCGCCTCGGCCGCGTCGCGGGCCTGCCCCTTGGTCTCGGCCACGACGATGACGACGGCGTCACCGACATAGCGCACCTTGTCGACGGCCAGCGGCGACCAGGCGCCCATCTTCATCGGCGAACCGTCCTTGGAATGGATCATCCAGCCGCAGATGAGGTTGCCGATGCCGTCGGCCTTGAGCTCCTTGCCGGTCAGCACGCCGATGACGCCGGGCATGGCTTGCGCTCGTTTGACGTCGATCTTCTTGATCTGCGCATGCGCGTGCGGGCTGCGCACGAAAGCCGCATGCTTCATGCCGGGAACCACCATGTCGTCGACATAGCGGCCGGCGCCGGTGATGAACCTTTTGTCTTCCTTGCGCGCGACCCGAGCGCCAACACCTTCAATACCCATCAGAAATTCCTCCCGAATTTAAGGGGAGTAGGTGAGCAGGGCACTAAGGCAGCAGGGAAGTTTTTCTGCTGGTTCCCTACTGCCTTAGTGCCCTACTGCCCTACTGTCTTGTTCATCACGCCGCTTGCTTGGCCCTGCCCTTGGTCCCCTTCGCCATCGTCTTCGATGCAGCGAGGATCGCCTTGACGATGTTGTGGTAGCCGGTGCAGCGGCAGATATTGCCTTCCAGTTCGGCTCGCACCGTCGCCTCGTCGAGGCCTTCGGGATGGCGGTTGATCATGTCGGTTGCCGCCATGATCATGCCAGGCGTGCAGAAACCGCATTGCAGGCCGTGATGTTCCTTGAAGGCGGCCTGCACGGGATGCAGGTCGGCGCCGTTGGCGAGACCTTCGATCGTTACAACGCTCGAGCCGGACGCCTGTACCGCGAGCATGGTGCAGGACTTCACCGCCTTGCCGTCGACATGGACGACGCAGGCCCCGCATTGCGAGGTGTCGCAGCCGACATGCGTGCCGGTCAAGCCGAGATTCTCGCGCAGGAAGTGAACCAGCAGCGTTCGATCCTCGGCGGTCCCGCTGACCCGCCTGCCGTTCACCATCAACGAAACGTCCGACATGAATCCTCCCTGGGTATCAACCTTGGTCATCACGCTGCCGACGCGCCGCTGGCACTTCGGCCATGCGTTATTCGTACACCGCACAACGCACAAAAAACAGCGCGACGGAAAAGGCGGATCATTGTACTTTCGGTCATGGCCACGGCCGGAGGCACATTCCCCTCGCCCCATTGCCAAAACACCGATTGGAAGCAACAATATCCTTCGACGCCTGCGCGCCAGAAGCCTATAAAAACAGCCGCGTATAAAAGAGCGTCGGAGGAAATGCGGGAGAACGCCGCTGACCAGTTCACGGACGCGCTACGCTTGCGGCCTGTCGGCGCTGACCACGGACGAGCCCGACCCGGTTGCTTTCGCTCGCGCGGTCGCCAGCGAGGCCGCGGCAATCGACGCCGGCTTTGCCCTCGTGTTCTTCTCCCAAAGCCTTGTCGAGGCCGGCGCCCTGTCGCGGGCGCTCTCGGCGTATGCGCCGGGGCTTCACCATGCTGGCTGCTCCACCGCCGGCGAGATCACGCCGCAGGGGCTCGAGGAAGGCCACATGCTGGCGATGCTGCTTCCCTCGGCGTCGTTCACCGCGGTCAGCGCCATGGTGGACAATCTATCCTCGTCGGGCATGGACAGGATCACCGGCGAGGTCGAGGCCTTGCGGCGCACGCTGCGCGTCCGGGTGGGCGGCGAGCGGACCAGGAACACCTTCGCGCTCTGCTTCATCGACGGGCTGTCCTACGCCGAGGAAGCGGTCAGCTCTGCCATCCATTGGGGTCTTGACGACATACCCCTGCTCGGCGGCTCGGCTGGCGATGACCTGAAATTCGAGACGACGCGCCTGATCTCGAATGGCAGGGTCACCTCGGACAGCGCCATCATCGTGCTGATCGCCACGGAAATTCCGTTCCACGTCTTCAAGACCGACAATTTCGTTCCGACCGACGAAAAACTGGTGGTCACGGCGTCCGATGCCGATCACCGCATCGTACGCGAGTTCAACGCCACCAACGCGGCAGAAGAATATGCCGCTTCCGTCGGTATCGTGCCGCAGACCCTGACGCCGCTGAGCTTCGCCTCGCACCCGGTCGTGGTGAAGGTGGGCGGTGAATATTATTGCCGCTCGATCCAGAGGATGCACGCGGACGGCTCGCTGTCGTTCTTCTGCGCCATCGACGACGGCGTCGTGCTGTCGATCGCCCAACCCAAGGACATGGTGGAATCGACACGCGCGGCCCTGCGCGAGGTCGAGGCGAGGCTTGGCGGCATCGACCTGATCCTCGGCTTCGACTGCGTGCTGCGCCGGCTCGATGCGCGCAACCGACAGGTCTTTCGTGATATTTCGGAACTCTACCGGGTCAACAATGTCGTCGGCTTCGGCACCTATGGCGAACAGTACCGGTCGATGCATTTGAACCAGACCTTCACCGGCATTGCCTTTGGCGAACGCCAGGCTGCAGAATAACAAGATGCCGCTCAAGGATATAAACGACCTCGAAAAACTGAAGAAGATCAACGCCGCCCTTGTCAGCCGCGTCGAGCGCTCGATGGACCAGCAAGGCAATGCCTTCTCGCTGTTCCAGACCGCCATCTCTCTCGAAAACCGGGTGCGCATGCGCACTGAGGAGTTGCACTCGACCTTGCGGCGGCTGGAACAGTCCAACATCGACCTCAGCGCCGCCAAGGAAAACGCCGAGTTCGCGAACCTGTCCAAGACGAGGTTCCTCGCCGCCGCCAGCCATGACGTGCTGCAGCCGCTGAACGCGGCTCATCTGTCCGTCTCGGCGCTCGCCGAGGTGCAGACCAGCGACGAAGGCAGGAAGCTGGTGCGGCAGGTCGAGCGCTCGCTGGAGACGATGGAGGACCTGCTGCGCACCCTGCTCGATATTTCCAAGCTCGACGCCGGCGTGGTGCACCCCGACATCGGCGACGTCAACCTGGAGGCGCTGTTCTCGTCGCTGCGCTCGGATTTCCAGCCGGTCGCGGAAATGAAGCGGCTGTCGCTGAAATTCCGGCCGGTCAATGCCGTGGTCCGCTCCGACCGCACGCTGCTGCGTCGCATCCTGCAGAACATCCTCTCCAACGCGCTGGGCTATACCCGCTCGGGTGGCGTGCTCGTCGGCACCAGGCATCGCGGCGATACGATCCGCATCGACGTCGCCGATACCGGCTGCGGCATCCCCGAGGACCAGCGCGAGGCGGTGTTCGAGGAATTCCATCGCGGCACCTTGCCCGCCAATGCGGGGCTCGACGGCGGCGGCCTGGGGCTCGGGCTTGCCATCGTGCGCCGCATGGCCGGCGCCCTCGGCCACCCCGTGACCTTCTCGTCAAAGGTCGGGCGAGGCACGATCTTCCATATCGATGTCCCGGTCGGCATCGGCGCCCCCGCCGACGCCATCGCCAGCGCCACCAGCCTGGAGCGGTCGCGCGGCTACGGCCTGTTCGGCACCAAGGTGCTGCTGGTCGAGAACGACGCCGAGGTGCTGGAGGCCATGACCTTCCTGCTCGAGCGCTGGCAATGCCTGGTGCGGGCAGCGACCTCGACCGACGATGCGCTTGACCTGCTCGGCGATACCGACTGGGTGCCTGACATCGTCATTGCCGACCAGCATCTCGACGGCGGCGACCTCGGCACCGCCACCATATCGGAAGTCCGCGACTATCTCGGCCGCGCCGTTCCGGCGCTGATCGTCACCGCCGACAGTTCCGAAGCCATCGCCAAGGCCGCGCGCGCCGGCGGCATCGAACTGATGCGCAAACCGCTGAAGCCGGCGCAGTTGCGGGCACTGCTGGCGCATTTGCTGGCTTAGCTCCATACCCCCCCTGACATGGAGGTAAAAGATCAAAACCCAGCCTGATCCCGAAACAGCTCCGCATTATCCAGCTTCGAAACCTCGATCACCGCTTGCGTGCGGCTGTAGACGTTGAGCTTGCGCAGGATCTCCGAGACATGCGCCTTCACCGTGGTCTCGCCGACCTGCAACTCGTAGGCGATCTGCTTGTTGAGCAGGCCTTGGCGCAACATCTGCAGCACGCGCAACTGCTGCGGCGTCAGCTTGGACAGGCGCTGGACCATGTCGGCGCGATCGACGCTGTCGGGGTCCGCCGGCTGGCCTTCATAGGTTTCCGGCACATAGATCGCGCCGTCCATCACCGAACGGATGGCGGCGGCCAGATCGCTCTTGCGCGCCGATTTCGGGATGAAGCCGGCCGCCCCATAAGACAACGCCTCGGAGATGATCCTCGGCTCCTCGTAGCCGGAGACGATCACCACCGGCAGGCGCGGATAGCGGGTTCTGAGCTGCAGCAGCCCGTCGAAGCCGTGCACGTCGGGCATGCTGAGGTCCAGCAACGCAAGGTCGAAAGGCTTGGCGTCGGCCAGGAGATCGAGCGCCTCTGCGATCGAGCGTGCCTCGACCGTGTCGACCTCCGGATAGGCCATCTGAACGGCGCTGTGCAGCGCCTCGCGAAACAGCGGATGGTCGTCGATGATCAGGAACCGGGCGCGATCGTTGGGTACTGTCATGTGGCTCGTTCCGGTTCACCTGCCACACCATAGTCCCGCGACCATGGCCGGATTATTAGCAAATAGTCTATCGCCGGTTGATAGGCCGCTGCAAAGGTGATGGGAACCCTGAATTCCTTATAAGGCCCGGGCAAAGCCCGTGCTTTATGAAAAGCGACGCCTTGCCCGGTCTCCGAAATCGGCCGAAGGTGCCGCCATCGTCCTGATATCCAACGCAGAGACCGCCATGACCGCCTTCGTCCTTCCCGTGCCGCCAACGCCTTCCGTCGCCATCAGCGGGTCGGCCGAGCGCTTTGCCGTGCGGCGCATCTTCTGCGTGGGCCGCAACTATGCGGCGCATGCGCGCGAATTCGGCAATGACGAGCGCGATCCGCCCTTCTTCTTCACCAAGCCGGCCGACGCGGTGGTCGATTCCGGCACCGTCATCCCCTACCCGCCGCTGACGGCCAATCTGCACCATGAAATCGAGCTGGTGGCGGCGATCGGCAAAGCCGGCTTCCGCATTGCGCGCGAGCGTGCGCTCGACCATGTCTGGGGCTACGCCGTCGGCATCGACCTCACCCGCCGCGATCTCCAGGATGAGGCCAAGAAGGCGGCGCGGCCCTGGGACTGGTCGAAAGCCTTCGACCGTTCCGCTCCTTGCAGCCCGCTGGTTCCTGCACAAAAGACCGGCCATCCGACGAAAGGGCGCATCTGGCTCGCCGTCGACGGCAAGGTTCGGCAGGACGCCGATCTCACCGAGCTGATCTGGCCAATCGCCGACATTGTCTCGATCTGCAGCGAGGGCGTAGAATTGCAGGCCGGCGACCTGATCTTCACCGGCACGCCGGCCGGCGTCGGCGCGGTCAAGCCGGGTGAGACGATGACCGGCGGCGTCGACGGCATCGGCACGATAGAAGCGACGATCGGCCAACCGCGGTCGTGAACGACAAAGCCATGAGCGACATCGTCCTGCACAATTATTACCGTTCCTCCACCTCCTATCGGGTGCGGATCGCGCTGGAGATGAAGGGGCTGAGCTATGACTATGTCCCGCATCATCTGCGCCATGGCGAGCATCTGGAACCAGCCTATCTCGCGGTCAACCCGCAGGGGCTGGTGCCGGCATTGGTGCTCGACGGCGGCACGCTTTTGACGCAGTCGCTGGCGATCATCGAATATCTCGACGAGATCCAGCCCGCGCCGCCGCTGCTGCCGAAGGACCCGCTTGGCCGGGCGCGCGTGCGAATGCTGGCGCAGATGATCGCCTGCGACATCCACCCGGTGAACAATCTGCGCGTGCTGACCTCGCTGCGCACCTTGTTCGGTGCCGGCGACCAGGACATCACCAACTGGTTCCGCCACTGGGTGAACGAAGGCTTTCAGCCACTTGAAAAGATTCTGGCTTCCTCGCCTCAGACCGGAACATTCTGCCACGGCGAGGCGGCGGGGCTGGCCGATATCTGCCTGGCGGCACAGATCACCAGCAACGCCCGTTTCGGCGTCGACCTGACCCCTTACCCGACGATCACCCGCATCAACGCCGCCTGCATGGCACTGCCAGCTTTCCAGACAGCCGCTCCGCAGAACCAGATCGATGCGGAGTAAAGGCTGCTACTGCCGACGCGCCGAGCGAGTAGAAGATCATGTAGCCGCCCGCCCCGGCGACACAATGCTCGCGGATTTCCTCAACCGGGAAAACGGCTGACCCTGGCCGGTTCAGCAGACTGGTCAGGCTGGCGGAATCGATTTCCGCTTGACCGGCCAGGGAATCGGCTATCGTTTCCCCGGAGCAATTCCAGGAAAAGTGTGATGCGGTTTTCCGTCTGGGATTGCGTCAAAACAATGAGATAGAGTGGTTCTTCGTTTCCATGAAGCGATGAACCGATCTATCGCGCAGGGGTGGAGTGACCGATGAAAGCCGTCGTCTTCGAGAAGTTCGGCGAAGCGCCGACGATCCAGACCGTCCCCGATCCGAAACCGGCCGCCGATGGCGTCGTCATCAAGGTCGAGGCGACAGGGCTGTGCCGCAGCGACTGGCATGGCTGGATGGGCCATGATGACGGCATCACCTTGCCGCATGTGCCGGGCCATGAGCTGGCGGGAGTCGTCGTCGCCGCCGGCAAGCAGGTCAGCCGCTGGAAGGCCGGCGACCGCGTGACGGTGCCGTTTGCCGTCGGCTGCGGCCGCTGTTTCGAATGCAACTCGGGCAACCATCAGGTCTGCGAGCACCAGACGCAGCCCGGCTTCACCGGCTGGGGCTCGTTCGCCGAATATGTCGGCATAGAGCACGCCGACACCAATCTGGTTCGCCTGCCCGACGAGATGGAATACGCCACCGCCGCCAGCCTCGGCTGCCGTTTCGTCACCTCGTTTCGCGCCATCGTCGACCAAGGGCGGGTCAAGCCCGGCGAATGGGTGGCGGTGCATGGCTGCGGCGGCGTCGGCTTGTCGGCGATCATGATCGCCAGTTCGATGGGCGCCAATGTGATCGCCATCGACCTCACCGACGAGAAGCTGGAGTTCGCCAAAAAGATCGGCGCCGTGGCGACCATCAATGCGTCAACGACGCCGAATGTGGTCAAGGCGGTCAAGCAGATCACCAATGGCGGCGCGCATATGTCGATGGACGCGCTCGGGCACCCGATCACCTCGTTCAACTCGATCGCCAATCTGCGCCGGCGCGGCCGCCATGTGCAGGTCGGCCTGATGCTGGGCGAGCACGCCCGACCGCAAGTGCCGATGGACAAGATCATCGCCTTCGAACTCGAAATCCTCGGCAGCCACGGCATGCAGGCCTATCGCTACCAGGCGATGATGGACATGATCCGCAACGGCAAGCTCAAGCCCGAACTGCTGGTCGGCAAGAAGATCAGCCTCGACGAGGCGCCCGCGGCCTTGATGGCCATGGGCGGTTTCGAGGGGATCGGCATTGGGGTGGTGACGAAGTTCTAGGC
>NZ_NSFW01000019.1:0-157061 GCF_002294905.1 Mesorhizobium sp. WSM4308
TGCAGATAGAATGCTGAGACCCGTCGAAATTGGCCACTCCATCTTGAATCAGTCTCAATGTCTGGGAGGCACTCTGAAGTGTGTAATGAACTAGGCCCGATTAAACCGCCAACGCCGCGATACGAAGTGGTTTTGCAGACCGGCTTGCGCGTTCCAATGCGGGACGGCGTTGAGCTCGCCACGGACCTGTATCGGCCTATTGGTTACACTGGGGAACTCGGGTCAATCCTTATCCGAACTCCATACGGTAAGACGCCCTATCGCTGTCCGGTTGAGCCTCGCCACAAAGTGGCAAGAATGTTTGCTGGACAAGGGTTCGCTGTACTTGTGCAGGAGCGTCGTGGCGTCTTCGATTCCGGCGGCGTATACGCTAGGGAACATATAGGGGACGACGGTTATGACACGCTGTCCTGGATTTCGCAGCAGCCATGGTCGAATGGACGCGTGGGCACATATGGGTGCTCGGCGCTTGGTATCGCGCAGGTTTTGCTGGCGCAGTTGTGCCATCCAGCCCACCGATGCGCAATTGCGCAGGGATCGGGCGGCGCGAACGGCTCTGCCGGAGGGCGATATCGCAACGGGGATCTCCGTCTCGGCGGTGCGGTGGAGGTTGCCGCGTTTGTCCCCTGGTTCCACCAAACCGCAGCGAAGGACCGGTCCCGAGTGCAACCGAAAAGCGATGAGGAGTATCAGCGGGCTTTCGCGTCGCTGCCGCTCGTCAACATGCTTAAGAGCCTTGGGGGACCGCCGACTGACTGGGAGGACTGGGTCTCGCGTGACCCAGGCGATCCCTGGGGGGATCGGAATGGGATGCTTAGCGAGGACTCGACCATCGACGTCCCAGCCCTGTTCGTGAACTCGTGGTACGACGTGGGGGCTGCCGACGCGCTTCACCAGCAGCGCGTTTTTAGTGCTCGCGGATTGAGCCCGGCGGCACGCGATCACCAACATATCATTCTGTCGCCAGCCACGCATTGTGGCACCGAGAGTCTCAAAGCCCCGACGGTTATCGGCGAGCGCGAGCTGGGCGACGCGCGCCTGGATTGCTGGCAGATCTACCTGGACTGGTTCGACTGCTGGCTGAACGACAAGCCCGACCGGATCGAGGGAATGCCCCGCGTCCAGTACTACGTGATGGGTCGCAACGAGTGGCGTGCCGCGTCAGAATGGCCCCCTCTTGGTGTGGAACTGCAGCACTGGTTCCTCCGCAGCGGCGGGAATGCCGCGACCCGTCTAGGCGACGGGACTCTTGATGTAGAGCCTCCGATTGCCTACGAGCCGTCTGTCTCGTTTACCTACGACCCTGGGGATCCGGCGCCGTTCTTGGGGATGGACGGCGGGAAGTCAAGTGGAACTACTATAGGACCCCGCGATTACCAGGACGTCCAGCTTCGTCCAGACGTCCTCTGCTTCACTTCACCGCCCCTCACAGAGGGCATGGAGGTTACCGGATTTGTCCGGGCGGTCCTCTTCGTCTCTTCTTCGGCCCCGGACACGGACTTCGTGGCCAGACTGTTGGACGTACATCCCGATGGCCGTGCGATTGACGTGGTGGACGGGATACTGCGCGTCCGCTATCGCGAGGGCTTTGATCGGGCTGTTTTCATGGAACCGAGCGTTATATGCAAAATCGAGATTGATCTCGACGCCACAAGTAATTGGTTTCCGGCCGGCCATCAAATTCGCCTGGAAATCACTAGTTCGGCCTTCCCGCGGTTCGACCGCAACCTGAATACGGGAGGTAACAACTGGGACGAAACTGAATGGGTAGTGGCTCGGAACACGATTCATCACTGCGAGCAGTTCCCCTCCCACGTACTGCTTCCTGTGATGACAGCGATGGGGTCCCATGCCGGCAAGGCGAATTTGAACAGCTTGCCGCCTGGCTAGCCTACCTCCACTATTTCAAACAAACGGTGATAACAAGCTGCGATCGGTCGGGGAGCCCGTCGCTTCTCACATCAAGCAGCTTGCCCCATCGGCCCGCGTCAATCAGCATGGAATGGGGGTCCATGGATCGGCACATAATGGCGGTGAGACTCACAATTGATGTTTTGCACAGCGGCGTAGGCGCGCTGTCACATTGATTTAAGCAATAGGGAAATTGGGGTGGCAACGCGCCATCATTGAGTGCCGGACCTGCTAGAGAAGCACGGTTGAGTTTCTTTTCAAACAACTTAGCAACGGCACAGAGTTCATCGTTGTACTGTGAATGCGACGAACACACCACCGTGCAGATAGAATGCTGAGACCCGTCGAAATTGGCCACTCCATCTTGAATCAGTCTCAATGTCTGGGAGGCACTCTGAAGTGTGTAATGAACTAGGCCCGATTAAACCGCCAACGCCGCGATACGAAGTGGTTTTGCAGACCGGCTTGCGCGTTCCAATGCGGGACGGCGTTGAGCTCGCCACGGACCTGTATCGGCCTATTGGTTACACTGGGGAACTCGGGTCAATCCTTATCCGAACTCAATACGGTAAGACGCCCTATCGCTGTCCGGTTGAGCCTCGCCACAAAGTGGCAAGAATGTTTGCTGGACAAGGCTTCGCCGTACTTGTGCAGGAGCTTCGTGGAGTCTTCGATTCCGGCGGCGTATACCCTCATGGAGAATGAAAGGGACGACGGTTATGACACGCTGTCCTGGATTTCGCAGCAGCCATGGTCGAATGGACGCGTGGGCACATATGGGTGCTCGGCGCTTGGTATCGCGCAGGTTTTGCTGGCGCAGTTGTGCCATCCAGCCCACCGATGCGCAATTGCGCAGGGATCGGGCGGCGCGAACGGCTCTGCCGGAGGGCGATATCGCAACGGGGATCTCCGTCTCGGCGGTGCGGTGGAGGTTGCCGCGTTTGTCCCCTGGTTCCACCAAACCGCAGCGAAGGACCGGTCCCGAGTGCAACCGAAAAGCGATGAGGAGTATCAGCGGGCTTTCGCGTCGCTGCCGCTCGTCAACATGCTTAAGAGCCTTGGGGGACCGCCGACTGACTGGGAGGACTGGGTCTCGCGTGACCCAGGCGATCCCTGGGGGGATCGGAATGGGATGCTTAGCGAGGACTCGACCATCGACGTCCCAGCCCTGTTCGTGAACTCGTGGTACGACGTGGGGGCTGCCGACGCGCTTCACCAGCAGCGCGTTTTTAGTGCTCGCGGATTGAGCCCGGCGGCACGCGATCACCAACATATCATTCTGTCGCCAGCCACGCATTGTGGCACCGAGAGTCTCAAAGCCCCGACGGTTATCGGCGAGCGCGAGCTGGGCGACGCGCGCCTGGATTGCTGGCAGATCTACCTGGACTGGTTCGACTGCTGGCTGAACGACAAGCCCGACCGGATCGAGGGAATGCCCCGCGTCCAGTACTACGTGATGGGTCGCAACGAGTGGCGTGCCGCGTCAGAATGGCCCCCTCTTGGTGTGGAACTGCAGCACTGGTTCCTCCGCAGCGGCGGGAATGCCGCGACCCGTCTAGGCGACGGGACTCTTGATGTAGAGCCTCCGAGTGCCGACGAGCCGGCTGACACGTTTACCTACGACCCTGGGGATCCGGCGCCGTTCTTGGGGATGGACGGCGGGAAGTCAAGTGGAACTACTATAGGACCCCGCGATTACCAGGACGTCCAGCTTCGTCCAGACGTCCTCTGCTTCACTTCACCGCCCCTCACAGAGGGCATGGAGGTTACCGGATTTGTCCGGGCGGTCCTCTTCGTCTCTTCTTCGGCCCCGGACACGGACTTCGTGGCCAGACTGTTGGACGTACATCCCGATGGCCGTGCGATTGACGTGGTGGACGGGATACTGCGCGTCCGCTATCGCGAGGGCTTTGATCGGGCTGTTTTCATGGAACCGAGCGTTATATGCAAAATCGAGATTGATCTCGACGCCACAAGTAATTGGTTTCCGGCCGGCCATCAAATTCGCCTGGAAATCACTAGTTCGGCCTTCCCGCGGTTCGACCGCAACCTGAATACGGGAGGTAACAACTGGGACGAAACTGAATGGGTAGTGGCTCGGAACACGATTCATCACTGCGAGCAGTTCCCCTCCCACGTACTGCTTCCTGTGATGACAGCGATGGGGTCCCATGCCGGCAAGGCGAATTTGAACAGCATCGCTAGGTGTTTAGATTGTGGTATTCGGCTTTGCCCCCCGCCTTGAACGGGTTGTTTTGAAGTGCTGCGCTTCGAGATGATGACAAAACGTGGTCTGTGTGAACAGCCACAAGCATCAGGAAAGGAAGCGCAGCATGAAAAATTATGCCGGACTGGACGTCTCCGTGAAAGAGACCACCGTTTGCATCGTGAGAAGGGCGCCGAATTTGCCGAGAGATGAAGGTTGCTAGTCATCCGGACGATCTTGCTGACGCATTGAAGAACCCCGCATGGAATCTCGCCCGGATCAGGCTTGAAGCCGGCCCCTTATCCCAATGGTTGGTCTGGCGGCAGCCGGACTACGTGACCTGTATCGAGCCCCGTCATTCCAAGGCGTTCTCAAGGCACAGGTCAACAAGACCGACCGCAACCATGCTCGCGGCATCGCGCAGATATGCGGGTTAACCTGTTCCGGCCCGTGCATGTCAAGAGTAAGCGGTATTCTCGGGCCACGGCCTTGAGCTCGAGCTTGTTGATGTAGACCCAAGGCAGGAGATCGTCGATCTGGCTGTTGGGGTGGCCGTTGACGATCCTGGTGAGGACATCGGCGAGATAAGCCGAGCGGTTCGACACCATTGAGCTTGCAGGTTTCGATCAGCGAGGCGATGACTGCCCAGTGTTCGGCGCCGCCGTCAGAGCCTGCGAAGAGCGCGTTCTTGCGGTTGAGCGCGAAGACTGATTCATTATGCACCCCCTCTTCAAATGGCGGGAAACAGCGATTTCTGATTATCGTCGTTGATGATACGCGGAGATTTGCGCGCCAAATCGGCCTTGATCCGTTCATCTTCAAGGTCGCTGGCGCGGATCTGGTAGGGCGCGCCGCGCATGACCTGCTCGGCTGGTAATATGCCGTCCCTGACGAACCGGCGGATTTTGACGTGCGACACGCCAAGCTTCGCGGCCGCGTCCGACATGGTAAGCCACTCGCCGTTCTTGTCGGAAGACCGATAGCCGCTGATCTTGTGCACCGTGCGCAGGGATTGGACGCGTCGCGCCGTCCAGGTCTTTCCCTGACCCGTCTTCATGCCCATGCGGTTGAGTGTGGCGGCGATTTCGGCATCCGACCATCGCGTTGCCATGGATCGCATGACCGCCAGAGCCTCCTCAGGCGTACTCTGGCCATGCTCTCCGGATTTGGACTTGCGAACCCTTACCTGGGAATGCTGGCCCCCATGCCAATGGATGGTCAGGATCACATCGCGCGCGTCGTCATCGACGTCCGCCACAATGTCCTTGATGAGCGCGCGCAGCAGTTGCTGACGGAACCGCATATCGACACCCGGCGCATTCCAGGCGGCTTCGAGATCCTGGGCGAGGCCGGTGAAGTCAGGGATCGCGTCGACAGGCTCCATACGCTGGACTTCACTGAGCCGGGCCTCGCAGGTCTCCACGCGCCTGAGCCTAGCTTCCCAGTTCCTCTCGAGCTGGGCCGCTATAAGCCGGTTCTCCGGGTCGCAGGCGGCGTAGCGGCGCTCGGCGAGCGATGCCTCATAGCGTGCCTGCTGCAGGTCCATCTCGATCATCTGCCGCCGCCTGGCTTCGCTCTCCAGCTGCATCTGTTCAGCCTCCAACGCCGCCTCGATCGCCATCGGCGCAACCGCCTCCAAGGCTTCGCGGGCCACCGCCGCATCGGTGCGAAAGCCGTTGAACGACATGCATCGCGCCTGCGCCATCATGGTGTTCTCGCAACGATAGACCGGGTAACCTTGGCCACGTCCGGCATACGTGACAACCAGTCTTCGCCCGCATCGACCACAGGAGAGAAGACCCGGGAGCAACGCGCGACCGCCGCGGCCCGACTTGACGCCGCCGGCTTTGCCATAGGCGTTGGCGGCGAGAAGTTCCTGGTTCCGTTCGTACTCGCTCCATCCGATATAGCCTTCGTGATGCTCCTTGAGCACCACCGCCCAATCGCTGGCCGGCTTGTAATGACCATAGCTCTTGCGGACGCGGCCATCCACGATCTCGGTGCGCTTCTCGCTCTTACCATAGACATAAGCGCCGGCGTAGAACGGGTTCTTCAGGACGGAGATCACGTTGCGGTAGCGGACCGGAACCCAGGCGAAGGACACCATCTTCTTGCCGTCGGAGGGTCTGGGGAAATGCACGCCATCGTCGATCATCGAGATCAGGACCTGGCGGGCACTGCCGAGTTCGCGGAAACGCGCGAATATCAGGCGAATGGTCTCCTGCAGGCGTATATCGGGATCGAACCCGAGACCGTAATCCCGGTGCCAGACGTAGCCGAAGGGCACAGAGATGCGCAGTTCGCCGCGCTGTGCCTTGGCGCGGTCAGCTTCGTACATGCGAGCACGCAGCACCCCGAGTTCGAACTCGCTTATGCTCCCCTTCATGCCGAGCAGCAGGCGATCGTTCGGCAGTCCCGGATCGTAGACTCCGTCCAGATCGATCACCCGTGCATCGACTTCGCCGCACAACTCGAGCAGCCGATGCCAGTCCGGTCCGTTGCGAGACAGGCGGGACGCCTCCAGGCAAAGCACAGCGCCCACATGACCGGTGCACAGATCGTCGACCAGGCGTTCGAAACCGGGACGTTCCACAGCTCCACTTGCGGTGCGTCCCAAGTCCTCGTCGATCACCTCAACCTTGCGGAATCCCCAGCGCCGCGCGACGTCGACCAGCTCATATTGCCGACGCTGGCTCTCAAGATTGAGCTGCACTTGCGCCTGCGTGGACTGACGTACATAGACAACGGCCTTGCGCTTGAGGATGGTGGCCGGAATCAGATTACGGCTCGTCATCGCGGCTCTCCTCCGTCACGATACCGGCGGCGGCCATCAGCACATTGGCGAGCCGGGCGATCACGATCGTTCGTTGCGCTGCGCTCAGCCCGACTAGCTTGTGCGAGTCGAGCGCATGCTGAGCTGGCGAACGATCACGAGAGATCGTGTCGGTGGCGGCAAGGTTCTCATTTTGAGTCTCCCCGATGATGAAACCATCCGGAGAGCCTCGCCGGAAACGGCGCTGGATCAAGAGCTTGTTCAGTTCAAGCAGTGCAGCAAGCGACGCGCGCGGGGAGCCCAGATCCATTGCTGCGCACGGGACTTCGACCTCCTGCCCAACATGGGCAGAATGACCCCGAGATTGCGATCGGACGGATCGAGCGTTCGACGGTGTTGCTGTCGATCTCGATGCGGCCGTCGTCAAGGAAGTGCGAGAGGCCTTCCCAGCGTGAGAGCGTGTAGCGGATTGCCTCTGCGAGCTTGGTCTTCTGACTGATCAGGCCGAGCTTCTCACGCAGCCAGGGTTCGAGATCGGCGACGATGGCGCGGCTTTTGTCCTGACGCATCGCGCGGCGCTCGTTGGCCGATCGGCCACGGATGTCATCCTCGATCTTGTAGAGTTCGGCGATCCGTCTCAGCGCGTCACTGGCGATCGGCGCGGGACCGGCTGCTGCCAGTTCATAAAAGCGCCGACGGACATGCGCCCAGCAGAAGGCGAGCGTGACGCCGCTTTTGTCGGCCAGCACGCGATAGCCGCCATAGCCGTCGACCTGCAAGATTCCGGTGAAGCCTGCGAGATGAGCGATCGGACGCTCGGCCTTTCGGTCCGGCGCATAGACATAGGCGACGCCCGGCGGGTCGCTCCCCTCCCATCGTCGGTCATCGCGGGCATAGGCCCAGAGTTGACCTGTCTTAGTCTTGCCGCGGCCGGGATCGAGCACCGGCGCGGTCGTCTCGTCGGCGAAGAGTTTTGCCGAGGACTTCAGCTTGCCAAGCAGCCGCTCATGCACCGGACGCAGGTGCCAGGCGGCGCGGCCGACCCAGTCGGCGAGCGTAGAGCGATCGAGATTGATACCCTGCCGGGCGTAGATTTGCGCCTGACGATAGAGCGGAAGGTGATCGGCATATTTTGAGACCAGCACCTGGGCGACCGTTGCCTCGGTCGGAAGACCACCCTCGATCAGCCGGGCCGGCGCCGGAAGCCTGAACCACGACGTCCTCGCAGGCGCGGCAGGCATATTTGGGCCGGCGCACGACGATTACACGCAGCTGCGCCGGAACGATGTCGAGCCGCTCGCTCACGTCCTCGCCGATCCGATGCAAGCCATTGCGGCAGCATGGGCAGGCATGGTCCTCGATGTCGACGACCATCTCCACGCGCGGCAGATGGGGTGGCAGCGCGCCCCGGTTGGCCCGGCGCCTCGTGGCCTTTGCTTGCCGCTCGGCGGGAGCAGATTGCTCCTTCTCTTCCTCACCGGCGGCCTCGATCTGCTCCGCCTCTTCGAGCCCCAGCAGCAATTGATCCTCGGGGAGCGTCTCGGCACGCCGGCCGAAGCGGTGACGCTGCAATTCCTTGATGATCTGAATCAGACGGGCATTCTCGACGTCGTGCGCCAGGACCATCGCCTTCAGCGCGTCCGGATCGTCGGGAAGCTGGTCAGCCGTCATCGCCATGAACGGATCAGACCATATTCGCCGACAGCCCGCGACAGCGGAATCTAGGCTGATTCACTTCGTCGCGGGTCAGCCCGCCTGGGCTGGCACGCGGGTCCGGCGCGCCTCATGGACTCGCCGCCAGTCGAGACCTTCGAGTAGCGCCGAGAGCTGCGCGGCCGTCAGCCGCATCATGCCGTCATGCACTTTCGGCCAGCGGAACTCCCCATCCTCCAAACGCTTAGCAGGCAAACCCCGGTGCCATCCCAGAAGATCAGCTTGATCCGGTCAGTCCGCTTCGCCCGGAAGACGTAGACGGCCCCGCTGAACGGATCGGCCCCCATTGTCTCTCGCACCAGCGCCGCCAATCCCTCCGCACCCTTGCGGAAGTCGACGGGCTTCGTCGCCACCATGACCTTGACCGCACCCGTCGGCCCGATCACGACGTCGCCTTCAGCGCGCGGATCACTGCGGCCACCGTCTTGGTATCGGCGCCCCGGCCGACGCGCATCGCGATGCCGTCGATCTCAAGCTCGATCATGCCGGCATCTCGGGTGGCTTGCCGTTTCCGCTGCTTCGGTGAACGGCTGGCTGCAGGTTCCGCCGCCGCCACAACCGCCGGCACAAAGGCAGGAGAATCTTGCTGCACCGAAGCGGCCTGTTTGCGCGCTTCGCGGCGCCAGGCGAAGACCTGCTGCGGCCTGAGACCATAACGGCGGGCGACCTCGGAAATGATCGCATTCGGCTCCAGCGTCTCTGCGATGATCCGCGCCTTGTCATCCACCGACCAGTGACGCCGACCGCCGGCACCGTTGATCACCTCGAAACGCCGAAGCTGCCGCTCCGGGTCAAGCGTAAGGTCAAGTCCAGACACAAGCCGATCTCCGATCCCAATACAGGATCGGCAACCTCACAGATCGCGACCACTCCCGAAAGGTGGTCCGGAAACACCGCTCTGATGTCCGCTGTCAAGGTTTGGAACGCATGAGGTCGCCCGATCCGAGGAACGGCTGCTCATTCTGATGATCGCGCATGGGTGGGGAGGCGGAACTGAAGGACGTCGGTGATCAAGCTCTGATGCGCGGGTTGGCTACCGCATTCCCGATTGTGCGTCCGGGGCTGTTCCTATCTTACTGCGGGCGTCGGTCGATTTGCCGGCCACAAAGCGTCTGACGGGCATTCCCCTGCCGTGGTCCCGCCTCCGCCCATGCGCGATATGTGCGCCATCGCGGCGAGCGATCAGGTGACGCGCGCCTCCCTTGCGACTGCCCACATAAAGCCGACCAGTTCACGGGCGATCGCGGTGCAGACGACCGTTGTCCGTTTGCCCCGAGCGCTCAGCATGCGGTAGCGGGCTGTCAGGCGGGACTGCGCCTTCCAGGCGATCTCACGCACCTTCGGTGACGCCTGCTCCAACCGGTATAGCTTCGCCTTCCCGACCTTGGGCGGATGTCGATAGGTCCAGGCGCTCTCGACCAACATGTGGCGAACCCGACCGTTGCCTGCCTTTGTGATGCCGCCGCGCCGGACTGTCTCCCCGGTTGAGCGCTCGCCGGGGACCCGACCGAGATATCCCATGAGCTGGCGTGGGCTTTCGAACCGGCTGGCGTCGCCGACTTCGGTGACGAACGTCACGGCGACAATTAGGTCTACCCCACGCAATGTCTGAAGCGCCCACACGATCGGTGCCAGCGACCAGGCCGGGACGAACTCTTCGATCACACGCTCCAGCCGCTCGACCCGCTCTTTCGAGACGCGCACCGCCTCGACCATCTCCTGGAGTGCGATCTGATGCGCGGGATGATCGAACCTTGTTCCTGAAGCCAGCGTAGATAGCGCATCGTCCAGCTCTTCTTTCGCGGATAGCTACGGCCGTGCTTGAGCATGAATGCGCTCACCTGCTGGCGATGGACCCGCAGCGTCTCGACCGCGCCCGCCCGCGCGCGAACAAGATCCCGTATGGACTCGTGCCCTTCATCGGGAACCCACACCGCGGTCAGCTCGCCGGCGCGCAATAGTCGGGCAAGGGAAATGGCGTCTCGACGGTTCGTCTTCACCCGATCGCCGGGCTTCCTTGGTATCAATGATGGTGCAACCACGGTGCACTCGTGCCCGAGCGACCGGATCAGGCGATAAAGGCCGTACCCGGTCGGCCCAGCCTCATAGCAGAAATGCACGTAATCAAAGCGGCTGGCGATCCGGCCTATGACCCGCCGCATGCTGGTCGCCGACGCGTCGACCTCACCGAAGAACCGAACCTCTCCTTCCCGGCCTGCCTCCGCAATCGCAATAGCGTTCTTAAGCTTCGCAACATCGATTCCGACAAATGCTTCTCTATAATCCGCCACGGCTCGTCCTCCTGTGGTGAGGATCGGCTCGGCCCGTCCGAGCAACCCTCGGACGCGCAGTGTAGGGCGAGCCACCTCATCGGCAGAGGCGGACATACGGTCTTACTGTCAAGACGCTGACGACCCAGAATCGCCGGGCGCTGCTGACGGCCCTCAAGTCGCTTCAGGAAAAGGCCATCGCCATCGAGAACGACATCCGTGGCCTGTTTCGTAACTTCGGTCTCAAAGTTGGCATTGTCGACGGCCGGCAAATTCGCGGATCGCATCCGGGACCCTTCCGGTGACATTCCGGAACTCGAGACATCATGGAGACGTTGCTCACCGCCCGTCGGAAACTTTGCGAGCAGTTCACGGTGCTACACGAAAGACTGTTGTCGATCGTGAGGGGTGACACGGTTTGCAGGCGGTTGATGACCGTGCTGGGCGTCGGCCCTATCGTTGCACTGGGTTTCAACGCCACGGTCGATATTCCTGCCCCCTTCAGGAATTCGAAGGACGTGGGGCCGTATCTCGGTTTGACGCCGCGGTTACATCAATCAGGCTAGGATAATCGCGTCGGCAGGTCAGCCTAGGAAGCTTGAATGGGATTGACTTCAACACGCCGAATAGACAAGTCCAGGCATTTGGTGGAGCGGATTGAGAGTGAAGCGCTCGGGCTGGGAAGCCCATGCCTTGCAGATGAACTCGTAGGGTGAGACCTTTGAGGGCCTTCAGCCTGCGGCCGAAATTTGTAGGCCGCAACAAAGTCGGCAAGATGCCGACGCAGTTGGTCATGATCGTCGTAGTGGAAACGCTTGCCCGTCGCGTCCTTGATGGTGCGGTTCATTCGCTCGACCTAGCCGGTGGTCCAAGTATGCTTTGGCTTCGTGGTTCGAAGCACAGCGCGACGATGCGGCCCCCGAACGTGCTTGCGGGCTTCCTGGCGCCGCGACGAGCGCTTGCAGGCGCTGACGGTCGCTGGCCAAAACGGTGAAGGGGGATGCTATTGCGCATGCATCTAACTCGCACGCCAAACCGCAAAACGGAATCCCGAAATCGGACTCTTTTGATCCGATCAATCCACTATGAGACGCCGATTCCGAAATAGCGGGTGTGGGCGACATTGAGGATGCGATTGATCAAGCTTACGAAGCTGTGTCCGCCGGCCGTTGCAGCTGTGCCATAACTGGAGTGTATACCAAGGGCCGGCACCGAGTTCATCTCTAGGACAAACGGTTGGCCTGAGCGATCGATCCGGAAATCGACGCGGGCATAGTCCCGGCAGTGGCAGGCACGGAAGGTCGCAACCGAAATATCCCGTAACATCGTCTCAAGCCCGCTCTCGATTTTCGCCGGGCAAATCTTGGGCACCGCTGCGGCCGCCACGTACTTCGCATCCCAATTCATAACACGCGTTTCGCGGTCACCGAAGTCCTGCTCCACTAGAGGCAAAACTTCGGGCTCCCCGTTTCCGAGCAACGCAACGCAGATTTCCCGCCCCTCGATGTATTCCTCCACTAGCGCATCCTGAGCATGCTGCGTGACGATCACTTCGACGGCCTGCCGCAACTTAGAGTGTTCATGTATGATCTGCAATCCGAAGCTGCAGTCCTCCTCCCGCGGCTTCACTACCACTGGGAATCTCAGGTCGCCGGTGTTCTCGGTGCCGCGACGCATCACGCGAAAGTTCGGAGTCGGCACGCCCTGATCGCGGATGAGCATTTTGGTAATGACTTTGTCTCCCGTCAGCCCAATCCCGAAGGGGCTACATCCAGTGTATGGAACACCGGCCATCTCAAGCATGGCAGGAACATGAGTGTAACGCTTTTCGCCCTGAATTCCCTCCGCCAAGTTGAAGACCATTCCCGAGGGGCGACCTTGCGGATCAGGTGGCATGAACCGCTCGAGACTGGCGAGCAGTCCTTTATCGCCTTCACACACTACCGTCTCGTGGCCGCCCTCTTGAAGTGCCGCCACCACATCTTCCAACGTGCCGCTATGCGGCCAAGGCTGCGGCGGCTGCGGACAAGGCTGACCGAACCGGTTAATCACACCGTTGAAATCACTGTTCGTTACGATGGCTACTCGCATGAGCTATCTCCTTTGACGTTTGTCTGCTGTCACGAAACCAATGAAAACTGGATGGAGGCCAACCGCTATATCAACATTGACGACCTGCACGAGTACAAGAGGCTCGAAGCACCATGGCTGACCCTTTTCACAACCCCCTCCACAAACATAGGTCCACCACCCGGTTCCCTCTCCGGTTCCCGACCCTTTCCGCTGGCGGTGCTCTTTTTGCCCAAGTAGCTCGAAAGACGGCGAGTTGGGTTGCGGTACCATCAATAAAGCCTTATGCAGGGTTTATGCCAAAACAGATGATAACCGGCGGATGAGAGCGCTCCGACGCGAAATGATCGCTTCAAAAACCGTGCCAACCTCGCAAAATGCACGTCGGCCAGTGCTTTGAGTTTGATATCAAACTTACGGTCATATCAGGTACTAAACTGGCCCGCACAACCACTATGTCGCAGGCGCGACAAAATCCGACAGAGATCGTATCCCAGGGGACGAGCGGCGACCCATCCGCAGTCTTTTGACGCTCGCCGGTCCCTTACATCGAGCCCTGGCGTCCAGAATTGAAGTTGGGCGAAGGCGATCCGCATAATCGTATGCCCGGCCTGGCCGGCTTCAACGTGCGAGCGCTGCAGCAGTTTCAACAATGATGGCGAGTCGGCATAAATCTTCTTGAGAGGCTGGCGCTTAATCCCGGAACAAACGCGGCAATCAGCACTTCGCCTTGCTCATTTCGATGACGGCCATAGTGTTATTGCGCGCTTCAAAAGCTGGACAGCGATTCCGCTAATTCCCGGACAGCGTTTTCACAAAAGTCCGACAGTTCGTCGAGGTTGGTCCTCGGCAGCCTGGTTGCTGTAGGGCTGATTGATTTCGGTGTTCTCGGAGTCGGTCAAGAGGGCCGAGGCTTTTTTCTTCGGATGCTCTCGCCCTGAAGGGCGATGCGGTGTGCATTGTGCACGAGCGGTCGTGTATAGCGTCGGCGACCGTGCTGTCGTTAATAAGGTCGTGCCAGCTTGCCACGGGGACCTGGGCGGTGATCAGGGTGGATTTTCTCTGATAGCGCTCCTCGACGATTTTCGAAGAGGTGGAAGCGCTGCTGATCGGAGAGAGCATGGTTGCCGAAGTCGTCGTGGATGAGCCAAGTGGACACGGGTGAGCTTGTCGATGAGGCGGGGAAAGGAACCATCGATGCGTCGCTCTCGAACAGGATAACAGTGCGGCTTCGGAAAAGTCCGGACAGGCTTTCCGGTAATCTCAATGATGAGATCCGCGCCCGCCGTTCCAAAAAAAGGTTCGGCACGAAGCCCGCATTTTTTGCACTGGGCTTACGGCGTGCTGATCCACTGTTTCGTCATTACTATTCCCGAGCCTTGCAACCGAGCCGGAAGCGTCAGGCGAATGCAGGATTCCTGCGCTCGTAGAGCGTCCCAGCTTGGTCAGCACAACCTGACGATACGCGCCATCTTGGCGGCAAAGGCATTTGACGCAGCTGAATTGTCACGATCAGACGGCAGTTGGATCCTCATTGGATGGCCAGTGTTGCAAAAATCACAGGCTGGAGATCGGACTTGCGCCCTGGTGAATTTCCGCCACCGCATCGGGGTCGGTCTTCAACCCGGCAACTTCGACTTCCCAATTATAATAGAGACCGCGGCCGGGGCTTTGGCGGAGAGGGTCAGTCCTGGCGATGCCTCTCTCGAGCCGGCCTACATTGCAGCTGCCAGGCGGTTGGTTGAGCGCGGAGCCGTCGCGATAACCAGGGACTGCGGCTTCAGTATCTGGTGCCAGGCTGCACTGGCCACGTCTGTCAAACTTCCCGTGGCCATGTCGAGCCTGCTACTGGCGCCCACGCTCCTCCGGCAGCTTCCGGCCGGCGCAAAGCTCGCCGTCTGGCCGCAGACTCAAGACACTGCGGCGAAGAGCTGCTGGGCATGGATTCATCCGCAGGGGCAAGAGTAGCCATCGGCGGCATCGAAGGTAATACGCGGCCGGCTAGTGTTACCGAAATGGAGTCCCCGGGTTGCAGTCTGTGTCGCGACTTCGCGCCGCACATCCCAAGATTGACGCACTCCTATTTGAATGTACATTGTCCCCGATGGTGACGTCAGCAATCCGTCGTAGGACAGGACTGCCCATCTATGACGCCGCGCCCCTTTATCGAATGACATTCGCGTCCGTGGCTTGACCGCTTGGAGGCCGTCAGGTGCTTGAGCGCGGCAGTCTCAAGTTTTAAGGGGTGGCAGCGTGGAATCTGCTCCTCGCGAAAGAAGGAAGCCCCAGGCGACTTTCGATCGTATATGCCGCGGCTAGGACGGAGGTGTCGGAATAGCGCGCGCCGACCAGTTGTAGCCCGACGGGCAGCCCTTGATCATCCAGGCCCGATGGAATCGATGCTGCTGGTTGCTGGGTCAAGTTGAAAGGGTAGGTGAAGGGCGTCCAGTCCACCCACCCCTTGTAACTATCATCCGGCACATTTCGCCCGACGGGGAACGGCGCGATAGGCATCGTCGGTGTGACCAAGAGATCGTAATTTTCGTGGAACTTCGCCATCAGAGCGGAGAGCTCGAACCGCATCGCCTCAGCTTCCTGAAATTCGGTAAGGGTGATCTTCAGCCCGCGTTCGGCACCTTCCAGAAAGCCAGGATCTAGTAATTGTCTTTGCTGTTTGTTCATTCGTGACACAATACGGGCGGCGCCAGCGAACCAGAATGTAGAAAACACCTCCACCGGATCCGCAAATCCCGGATTGACTTCGGCCACCTCGGCCCCAAGAGCTCGAAGCTGGTCGATCGCATTATCGGTAACGTTTTGGATATCTCGCGCCACCTTGACATAGCCGAGGTTCCGACTGTAGCCGATCCGCAGGCCCCTGATGGTGGTCTTTGCTGGATCGGGGTCGAGACCTAGGTACGCCGGACCCGCATAGCCATCGCGAGCGTCCTTTCGTGCAATCACATTCATCATCAGGATCGCATCCGCAACGGTGCGGGTCACCGGCCCCAAATGAGACAGCGTTGTCATGGCGCTAGCTGGCCATTGCGGAACGATGCCGAAGGTTGGCTTGAAGCCGAAGGTCCCCGTGAAGCTCGCCGGTATCCGGATTGATCCCCCGCCGTCGCTACCCTGATGAAGAAAGCCAAGGTTGAGCGCAGCCGCAACTGCCGCCCCTCCCGACGACCCGCCTGGTGTCAGGTCAGGATTCCAGGGATTGCGGGTGATCCCGTAGACCGGGCTGTCTGTTACCCCTTTCCAGCCAAATTCTGGAGTGGTTGTCTTGCCCAGGATAACGCCACCGGTCTCACGGATACGGGCTGGAACAGGGGCGTCTTCAGTCCAGGGTCCCTCGGTGCTGCCGGACAATGAGCCACGTCTTGTCGGCCAGCCTCGTGTCAAGGTGAGGTCTTTGATGGTGGCCGGAATGCCATCTAGTACTCCGGCTGGTTCCCCCTTCATCCATCGACCCTCCGAGGCCCGGGCAGCAGACCTGGCCCCTTCGTGGTCGACGAGGCAAAATGCGTTCAGCGCCGGGTTGTTGGCGTCGATGCGGCTGAGACAGTCATCGACGACTTCAACAGGCGAGAGCTGCCGCCTTCGGTAGAGTTCCAGGCATTCGCACGCCGACAGACCCTCAAGAGATGTTGGCACGGATGAACGAGTTTTCATTTTACGAGGTCCGCTACATTCAAGCCTGGCATAAGACGGCAGTTATTCATTCGTTCTGCGGCCCTTGTCAGACCGATCATCAAGACGTCGGACGGGATCCCAACGTGTTCTCTACGAGCTTGATCCAGTACGATGTTCCATAAGGAATCGCCTCGTCGTTGAAATTGTAGGCAGGGTGATGCAGGCCGGCGCTGTCACCGTTCCCGCACCAGACGAAAGCACCCGGCCGCGCCTGCGCCAGGAAGGAGAAATCTTCCCCCCCCATTACCGGTGGCGTCTCGAGCACATTGTTTTCACCGGCCACGCCCTTGGCCGCGCTTCTCGCAAGGTCGGTCTGCTGGACCTCATTGAAGAGAATTGCGTCGAAGCTCTGAAATTTAATATCTATCTTCGCGCCGGTTATCTGGGCGATGCCGGCGACCACTTCGCCCACCCGCTCCTTCACGAACTTGCGCACCTCCGGCTTTAGCGTCCGCATGGTGCCCACCAACTCCGCTGTTTGCGGAACGACGGGGACTAGTCTCTGCCCGGACTGGAACTGGTGGAACGAAATTCCTGCCGAGTCGACAGGGTCAATGTTCTGAGCCAGGATATGCTGCAGGGCCGTCACAAGCTGAGCGCCGACCAGAATCGGATCGATGCATTCATGAGGCCTTCCAGGGTGCCCCCCTCGCCCTTCAATGCTAATTTCTATGCTATCAGTTGCCGCCATCACTGGACCTTGCCGGATTCCGAAGACACCTACCGGCAAGCCCGGACGATTGTGCATTCCGTAGATGTGCTCGATGCCGAACCGCTCCATCAAACCGTCATCTAGCATGGCAACGGCGCCGGTACCGATCTCCTCGGCAGGTTGGAAGATCATGACCGCCGTTCCAGCGAAATTCCGAGTATCGGCAAGATAGCGCGCGGCACCCAACAGCATCGCGGTGTGGCCGTCATGCCCACACGCATGCATCAAGCCCTTGTTCTTGGACGCATAGGGCAGATCGGTCGCTTCGTTGATCGGCAGCGCATCCATGTCAGCGCGCAATCCGATAACCTTTGGGTTACCGTCGCTCACGACGCCGTTGCCCTTGATGACGCCAACGACGCCGGTTTTGCCGATGCCGGTCGCGACGGCGTCGCAGCCGAATTCGCGCAGGCGCTCGGCGACAAATGCCGAAGTACGGGGGATGTCGAAGCCCAGTTCGGGATGTGCATGGATGTCCCGGCGCCAAGCCACTATCTCGGGGAGAAACTCTGCGACGCTATTGAGAATTGCCACGGGGACTTTCCTTTCTTGCCGGTTGCAGGCGAATTTCACGCTTTGTCCTTGCGAGAGCCGGGAGACCCGTTTCCGCGCTGCCGGGAGCACAGCATCCTCTGTGCGACGTAGGCACCCCAGCTATTCCGCCGACTGAAGCCGCTCCAATTAGCCGGGGACCGACAATCCTGAATTCCGCTCCGCCCAGAATGTAGCAAGTGCCAAAGAGCTTGGTTGCGCGAAGGGCGCCTTGGTCCCGCAGAATATCATCGTTTTTTGGTCATTGGCGCATAACACCTGCAGGCTGAGAGGAGGTGCCCTGGTATATATGCGGGACCATTCAAAATAGGACAGCCGACATTCAGAAGTGCGGGACAACTGCGACCCGCGGAAGGCGCGTGGTGGTTGCCTGGGCGGGCTCTTTTGAAGGCTACTCTTCAGCAATTGGCAGAGCAAACGACGCCTTGATCCGATCCATTACAACGATTGTCTTGAACCCCTTTACTTCAAGATGTTCGTAAAAAAAACGACGGGTAAACGCCTCGTACTCGGCCATGTCCTGAGCAGAGACCGTAATAATAAAATCCGCTTCACCCGTAACGTAGTAAGCGTTCATGATCTCAGGCGTCCGCCGAATTGCCTGCTTGAAACGATCGATGATATCGGCGCGATCGCGCTCGAGAGTGATGGATACCAGCAGGAGCAGGGGCCGACCGACGGCTTCCGGTGAAACTATGGCAACGTCCGCTTCGATGACGCCAGCGTCTCGAAGTCGCTTTAATCTCCGCTGACAAGCGGTAGCCGATAGTCCGGCAAGTTCGCCCAATTCCTCTGTCGTAAGGCGATTGTTGCGCTGCACGACGTTGAGAATCTTCCGGTCAATTCGATCCAGATCCATTCACAATCTCTGCTCATGATGATATCGGCCAATGCCAAGGCCGCCAGTCCGTACGTCCAAAATGTAGCAAGTGCCAAACGCCCTCTCGGCGCTAAAGTCGGTCCAAGTCGCAGAAAATCGGCGTTTCTTTCGCCATCTGCGCACAATACCGGCATAGTATAACTATCTGAGGGGTGCCGCTGAATCGATGGGCGTTGCTGGTGAGCAGTTGCGGGCCAGCGCAAGAACGGCAGATTCGATCGGGTGGGGGCGATCCCCGGTCGAAAAGATCCTACCGATCTCGTTGCTCAGGCGCAGAAAACATGAGTTGCAGCACGCTCGCATCAGTTCGAGGCAAGCGTGTTAGGGAGCGACATCACCAAGGGTGTCGGCGTTGCAGCATAAATCGGAGACCATGAGAGTCAGGCTATGAACCGGCCCCGGCTTTCGGATGCCTTACGGCCCTCGCGCGTCGGCCGCGAGTGAACTATGATCCGCATGGGTGTGGGGCTGGAGGAGAAGGTCGTCGGCTCAGTCAGGCTAACGTCGCTCCAAGCACTGGTAAGAAGCCCTATCCGCGGTCTGAGAATTACCCAAATTGATCTCTCGTGAGGCAGTTGTTGCAGCTGCATTCCGTCGAGACGCTTCAGTGATCCGCGAGAATGGCTCGCGATCTCTGCGTGAATCGCGGTTTGGCGCAGGAATGCGGCGTGGGAGACCGAATGTTAGACCAAAGTCGGCACGAGCACCGTGTAAAATGGGCAGGTCAGCGCAGACCAGTCTGGCGGCATTCTTACCCTTGCCGGAACGATCGCCTGAACAAGGTAGCTCAACCGCCGTCCGCACTCCCAGGAGAGAAAGCCATATGCTTCCCTTGGACATCCTCCGAAAGGAGTTTCCAGCCACAGCAAACGCCATCTACATGGATGTCGCGAACCAGGGCCTCATATCAAGCACAACATTGGCTTCAATCGAGCCTCATTTGAACAATCGGCTGCATGGCCTAAACGACGAAGAAAGAATGCTCGAACACGTCGAGCGTACTCGCGCTAGGTTCGCACAATTTATCAATTCAGATCACGATGAAATTGCAATTACCAAGAATGCATCGGAAGGCATCAACATCATCGCTAATGCGATCGATTGGAGAGATGGAGACAACGTCGTTCTATGCCCAAAATTGGAACACGCAAATAATATCTTGCCATGGATTCAGATCAGAGACCGCTACAATGTCGAGTTGCGAGTCGTAGAGCCGGATAACGGCTCAATTCCCCCTGATGCATTCGTAAAGGCGATTGATTCTCATACCCGCGTTGTTGCCTTGGCGACGGTGACGATGGTTCCGGGGTTTCGGACCGTCATGGAGCAGATATCCGAAGCCTGTAGGCACTACGGTGCATTTCTTTTGGCGGACGCGACGCAATCTGTTGGGATACTCCACACCGACGTCAATCGACTTGGCGTAGACGGTGTAGCAGTGTCCACTGTGAAGGGTTTGATGGGTCTTTATGGATCGGGTTTTTTATATTGCCGTAAAGAATGGGCCGATCGGCTGAGCCCGGCCTATCTTGCGCGCTTCAGCGTAGATTTCGGAAACGCGCCAGAATCAGCTCCGGTACCTAGTTTTGTAAAGTTGCGCTCTGGCGCGCCCCGCTTTGATATCGGGCATTACAACTTCCCTGGCATGTTGGCTGCATATGCATCAATGGGCCAGCTACTTGATATCGGAACCGAGGCGATCGACCAGAGCGTTACCTCACTCGCAAAACGTATGGCCACTGGTCTCTTAGATATCGGGCTTCCGGTCTGCGGCGGGCCACCAGGCGCTCACACTGGAAGTATCGTAGCCGTTGGCGATTCCAGCGATCTTGTTGAAGGGCGCCCAGTCGACGCCCGCATTCGGTCGCTTCACGAGCATTTCACGAAGAACGGGGTAATCGTCTCAATACGCAGAGGCATGCTCCGGTTTTCCCTGCATCTTTACAACACCGCCGATGAAGTCGATCGCGTAATCAATCTGGCCAAGAGCTGGTCGAAGTAAGAGCGACACGGCTAGTTCATGCACACAGGAGAGTACATGTCGACCCAGAGCGCCGAGACTATCGGACTTCTCCAAGATCTTATAAAGATCGAGAGCATCAATCCATCGCTGTCGCCAAAAGGTAGTGGAGAGCAAGGTGTAGCCAAGTTCCTCGAGGGTTTTTGCAAGGAGCGGAAGCTGGCTTACGGGATACAGGAGGTGGCCGATGGTCGCTCGAATTTCCTGACCTGGGTACCTGGGAAAGAACCCGATAGGCGTATTCTATTCATTGCTCATATGGATACCGTTCCTATCGATAGGTGGGAATCAGATCCATTCTCGGGTGAGCAACGGGACGGGCGAATATATGGGCGAGGTAGCTGCGACACAAAAGGCTCACTTGCAGCTATGTTGATTGCGCTTAGCTCACTTGGTGAACGGCAGCCCCGGGCCACGGTTGTTGTGGCAGCCAGCATTGACGAAGAGTACCGCAAACTTGGCGCCCGCGCTATAGCCGATTCCGGTGTCGCTTATGAGGGTGCGGTAGTCGGTGAACCCACCGAATTAGAGCTCGTTGTAGCTCACATGGGTTCTGTCCGCTGGCAAATCGAGGTTCAGGGTGTACCGGCTCATACGTCGAAGCCTCATCTCGGAGTGAACGCGATCACGGGCATGGCCAAGGTGGTATTGGCACTTGATGAGCACCATCGATCCCTTGTGTCTCGGGCGCAGCACCCATTGGTAGGGTCATCACAGCTGACCGTGAGCCTCATCGAAGGAGGTTTGGAACTTACCACTGTACCGCCGGTATGCCGTATCTGGGTCGATCGGCGTCTCATACCCGGGGAGCGGCCGCAGGACGCGTTGGCGGAGGTAGAAAGCATACTGGAAGGCCTTCGCCAGGGCGAAGACAAGATCAATGTTCGGTCATTGCTTCCCGCATTGGAAGACCCGCCTCCAATCAGTTCCGGGTCGAGCAAAATTGCAGCAGTCGCAGGAGCGGCTTGTGCCCACGTCGCGGGGACCGGAGAGCAGAAGGGAGCCACCGGCGGCTCGGATGCAAATCAGCTGTCATTGGCTGGGATCCCGTGTGTGATTATCGGACCCGGGCGTACTGCCCAAGCCCATACGAACAACGAGTTCGTTGAAATCGATCAACTGACCAAGGCTGCTGATTTGTACCAGAGAATCATGCTCACATATTAGGAGTGGCCGGCCTGATGGGGGTGCTCAAACCCCGTCCATTGGGCCGCGGACGCCCCGGATGCTGCATGAGCGTGGCGGCCGCAACGTCCCGATCTTCGCTGGTCTCGTCGGCGCTTCCCACGTAGATCTTGCCGCCCGTGCTTGAAATTCTGTTGCGACAGGCAGAGTGCGTCTTCACCATAGGGAGGGCATGATCTTCCACCGGAGACGCAGAGCCACCGAAAATTTGGCGCTCATATGCGGATAACGTACGGCAAGTGCCTAGGAAATGCAGATTTTCCGCGACAAGAAGAAATCCTCGGGGAAAACAGCCTCTTGTGACGTGATACGAAGAGAAAGTATGCGGACAGGACGAATGCCTGATCCGTTCGAGGAATGCCTGTTTTGAAGGACTCGACGAGATGAAATATGAGAAGCCATTTCCGCCCGAGGAGTTTCGGCGTCGTGTTCATGACGTGAAGCAGCGGATGGAGCGAGCGGGGCTGGACTTGCTGATCTGCCAGGATCCCGCGAATATGTATTGGCTTACCGGCTTTGACGGCTATTCGTTCTACGTGCCTCAGGTGGTCTTAGTGCATCTCCAGTCGGACATGCCCCTCTGGTTCGGACGTTTCGTCGATGTAAATTCCGCTTATATAACGACGGATCTGCCTAGAGAAAATATAAGCTCATTTTCCGATCATAGACTTCAACATCCAGAATTACATCCATTTGACGATCTTTGCGAGCTTATCAATTCGCGCGGCTGGGGATCTGATCGAATCGGTGTCGAGCTTAACGCCCACTTCTATACTGCCCGAGCACATCAACATCTCGTCAAAGGCCTTCCGAATGCAAAATTCTCTGATAGCCGCGAATTAGTCAATTGGGCACGGCTTATAAAATCTGACCTTGAACTAGTCTACATGAGAGAAGCGGGCCACCTTGCAACGCATACGATGCAGACGGCAATCGCTAACCTAAGGCCTGGAGTGCCGCAACATGAGGTCGTCGCGGAGGTGTACCGGGCCCAGACACGAGGGGTGGACGGTAAATATGGCGACTCTAGCGGTCCTCCTCTTATCCAGACTAGCGAACAAACGAACGCTCCGCACCTCAGTTGGACCGAGGAGCCCTTGCCGACCTCTGGCCTGGTTCTCATGGAGTTCGGCGCCACCCGACGCCGCTACTGTGCGCCGCTGTGCCGCACCGTCCACATCGGAAAGCCACCCGCAGAGGTCTCGCGTCTTGCTGAGGTTATAGTGGAAGGCGGGGATGCTGTGCTCGAGATGGCAAAGCCTGGTACCGTCGTTGAGGAGCTTAATGCGGTGTGGCAAGATATCCTCAAGCGGAACGGGTATATCAAGATAGGCCGCTCCGGCTATTCAATCGGACTCAACTTCCCGCCGGAATGGGGCGAACGCACGGTTAGTATTCGCGCGGGCGACAAGACCATCCTACAACCAGGAATGTGCTTCCATTTTCAGTCGGGGGTTAGGCTCGAAGGGTTCGGCGCCGCCATCTCTGAATCATTTATTGTAACCGAAAGGGGCGGTGAGCGATTGGCAGATGTTGATCGCCGCTTGATCGTCGTGGACTAGGTGATTTGGATGTGACCCAAATCGTTTTGCGATCTCACTGGGTCCGTTCGAAGCCGGTTGAAATTTGTTTCTGCGGCGAGCGGATGAACGGATCTAGCTTAAGGACGGCGCTGTCTGAGAGGTGCGGCATGCCCAACCTCTGGGACAGGAGAATCTCGCCTAGCACATGAGTTCTCTGCATCAGCGGAGATTAAGATCCGTAGGCCGAAATGAGCCACCTGTGACGCGAGCGCGGCGTGAACGTTGCCCCATTCTACAAATGCGCGGATGACGCAAGAGGACTTAGCTTTTGAGGAGCATTGAGGACGAGTTTACGCGCGCCTGAAGCGGGCTCTTGCCAACCCTGCGCGCCGGTGGGAACGCGAGTATGGTCCGCCCCGTCCGTGCAACACGTCGCGACATCAGCACACGTTGTTCCCGATAGATGGCTCGGCAGCGAAGCTCGCCTTTTGCCCGGGGCTCGCTTCATCCTTTTCTGCTGTTTCGTGCGACTTCACCACTTCACCAAGTGAATGTCTGGGTTATCGCGGGGACCTCAATTTCGGGACCCCAAGACCTCCTTCCGAATGAAGTCGTCCGCGATGCCATCGTGTCTGAAGCGGTCGCGGTCACCCTGCACAGTGCCGGACGAAAGTAGCCTTGCGGCGAGTTCCGTCTAAGATTCGAGGCGGTTGCGCCTGCGTCAGTGCGCCTGATCGGTGTCGGTCGAGAACTTAATGCCACGAGGCCAGATCGGGAACTCGGGATCGGGAGATCGGCGCTGGAACCAACTACTTTCCGCGCCGCCGGCGACCAGCGCGACCTTCGCTCGCGGTCGCTAAGCCTCCTGGCAAGTGAAGTTGTGAGCCGTGTCCAATTCTACGCGAATTGGCTGCTGTTTGCAGGAATGCAGCTAAAGGGGCATCAACTGCGCTGCCGATCGGCGCTGTGGCAGCAATAACCTAAAGGCATCAGCATACCATTGGAGTCTTAGATGAGGGGTACGTCAATCACGGCATTACGCAGGCTCAAACGGCCAGACCTTTTGCGTGGTGATGCGTATCTGAACGGCGCCTGGCTCTCCAAATCAGATACTCTTGCCGTGTTTGATCCTGCCAGCGGTGACGAGATCGCTCAAGTTGCGGCTTGCGCAGACGCCGACGTTGACGACGCGGTCCATTGCGCAAGAGCAGCGTTCCTCAAGTGGCGCGACATGCTTCCGTTACAGCGTGGTGCATATCTGCGGAAATGGGCGGCAGGCATGCGGGAGAGCGCCGAAGACCTGGCTGTCATCATAACGGCCGAGCAAGGAAAACCGATTGCTGAAGCCCGCGGCGAAGTTTCATACGCTGCCGGCTTTTTAGATTGGTTTGCAGGGGAAGGGGAGCGGGCTTACGGCGAAACGATTCCCAGCCATCTCCCCGCAAGCAGGCTGGCCGTGCATTTGCAGCCGATCGGGGTGACTGTCGCCATTACGCCATGGAACTTCCCAGCGGCAATGATCACCAGAAAGGCTGGAGCTGCACTGGCCGCTGGCTGCACAATGATTGTAAAGCCGGCACCCGAAACGCCACTGTCGGCCCTCGCGCTTGCCCGCCTTGCCGGGGATGCTGGCATTCCGCCCGGCGTGTTTCAGGTGATCACGGGCGAAGCTCCGCCACTTGCCAAACGGCTGTTGTTGCATACCCACGTGCGTGCGTTCTCTTTTACGGGCTCCACCGAGGTCGGCAGAATCCTTCTCGAGCAATCCGCGAAGACAGTGAAGAAAGTCTCGCTCGAACTTGGCGGCAATGCTCCTTTCATCCTTTTCGGCGATGCGCCGATCAACGCTGCGGTCGCCGGTTGCATGGCAGCCAAGTTCGCGACATCCGGTCAGGACTGTCTCGCGGCAAACCGGATTTATGTGCAGCGAGAGATTTACGAGCATTTTACGGAAAAATTTGCCGAGGCCACCAGTAAACTAAAGGTCGGGCACGGATTGGAGCCAGGTGTCGACATCGGTCCGATGACAAAGACGTCTGGTGCTGACAAATGCAGGCACCAGGTTTCTGAGGCTCTAGCAGCCGGGGCTCGAATGGTAGCAGGCGCACAGCACAATTCGCTTGGCGGGAACTTCGTCACGCCGGCCGTGCTTGCTAATGTGACCGATGACATGGTGATTGCGAAGGACGAAACGTTTGGACCTGTCGCTGCAATCCTGCCCTTCGACGACGAACGGGAGGTGGTCGCGCGAGCCAACAATTCCGAGATGGGACTTGCGGCCTACGTCTATACCCAAGATCTCAACCGAGCCATGCGGCTCTCCGACCGGCTCGAATATGGCATGGTTGCCGTGAATACTCCAAAATTTACGGGGCCGGGCATTCCGTTCGGCGGCTGGAAACAATCCGGCCTTGGTCGCGAGGGCTCAAGGCACGGTCTTATCGAATATCTCGAACCCAAATACCTCTGCATCGGCAACATCGCGGCCTGAAAGGAAGCATTCAATGACCATCAACATCAAAGAGATCACCGAAAAGGACCGCAACTCGGTCTTGCATCCTTTCACTCAGCTTAAAGATTTCGCCACTGGCAAGCTCGGCGACCCAACGATCGTGGTGACAGGGAAGGGGATCCGCATCCAGGACGCGCATGGCAACCAATTTATCGATGGCTTTGCCGGCCTATACTGCGTCAATGTCGGGTATGGCCGCACGGAAGTCGCCGATGCGATCTCGCGTCAGGCCTATCGCTTGGCGTATTACCACTCCTATGCGGCGCACACGACCGACGAGCTTGCGATCCTCTCCGATCGCCTTGTGAAGATGGCGCCGGGCAAGATGAGCAAGGTGTTCTATGGCATGTCCGGCTCGGATGCGAACGAGACCCAGGCCAAGCTTGTTTGGTACTACAACAACCTGCGTGGCAAGCCGACCAAAAAGAAGATCATCTCCCGTGAACGCGGCTATCACGGCTGCAGCGTCGTGTCGGGCTCGATGACGGGCATGAGCTTTTATCACGACCACATGGACCTGCCACTTCCGCAGATTGTTCACACGGGTGTTCCACATCATTACTGGGGCGCAACCCCGGGCGAAACCGAGCGCGAATTCTCCGCTCGCCGCGCCGCCGAGCTTGATCAGTTGATCGAGCGGCTCGGCCCGGACAACGTCGGCGCCTTCATTGGCGAGCCCGTCCTCGGCACAGGTGGTATCACGCCTCCGCCGGAAGGCTATTGGGAAGCGGTACAGACGGTCCTCAAAAAACATGATGTGCTGCTGATTGCCGATGAAGTGATCACAGGGTTCGGCCGCACCGGTTCCATGTTCGGCTCACAGCACTATGGCATCGAGCCAGACCTCATCACGATCGCTAAAGGTTTGACGTCGGCCTACTTCCCGCTTTCAGCGGCAATCGTCGGTGAGAAGGTGTATAAAGTCCTGGAGGATGGAGCCGACAAGGTCGGGGCATTCTCGCACGGCTACACCTACTCTGGTCATCCGATCGGCGCCGCCGCGGCCAACGCGGTCCTCGATATTGTCGAGAAAGAAGACCTCCCCGGCAATGCGCGTGACGTCGGCGCGTTTTTCCAGGCGCAGTTGCAGGAGAGGTTCGCGCAGTTGCCGATCGTCGGCGAAGTGCGGGGCGTCGGTCTTATGGGCGCAATCGAGTTCGTTGCCGATCGCGACAATCGGAAGCGTTTCGATCCGGCGCTCAAGGTAGGTGCGCGAATCTCGAAGGCCGCCCGTGACCGTGGTCTTATCGCTCGGGCCATGCCGCACGGGGACATTTTGGGCTTTGCTCCGCCGCTGGTTACAACCAAAGCTGAGGCGGAGGAGATTGTTGCAATCGCAGAAAGCGCCGTGCGCTCGGTTATGGATGAGCTTGTTCGCGAGAGTGAGAAAATCTGAATGAGTTGGGCCATCTTGTCGTAATCAAGGCGCAAACTCAAGCGACGGCCTGATCGGCTTGCGGGGCTGCCAGCTGAGCTGGTGCCGCGTTCCGCTCATTGAGTTTTCGGCGGAATTCAATGCAGACACTGCTCAGGAGGAACTGGTGGCCAATTCGACCGCACTCAATCCCTGGGAATGGCCTGAAAGCCATTGGCGGCGGCGCATCAACAAAGTCAGAGCGGGCAAGGCACTAAGACCAATGTGGCCCGGCGGTAAACGCTGTGCCTTCGCCATCTCGTTCGACGTCGATCATGAGTCGAACGAATTGCGCAGGGGAGGGCGATCGCTAAGCAGATTATCCTGGGGTCAGTACGGGAGCCGACGAGGGATGCCTCGGGCTTTGGAACTCTTGAGAAAGTACGACGTTCCGGCGAGTTTTTTCGTTCCCGCTGTGATCGCTCAGTTGTATCCAGACGAGCAACGCGCAGTTGTCGATGAAGGCCATGAAATTGGCATGCACGGCTGGATACACGAGCTAAACTCGGAACTGAGCGCAGAGAGCGAGCGCTCTTTAATGATGAGGAGTGCCGACACTCTTGAAAAAATCACTTCCAAACGCCCGACGGGAATTCGAACGCCTTCCTGGGATTTTTCCGACGCAACTCTACGGATCATACGTGAAACCGGATTGACATACGACTCATCCCTTATGGCCGATGATAGTTGCTATGAGCTGCTGGAAGACGAGGAACCCACGGGAGTGATTGAAATACCGGTCGAATGGATTCGAGACGATGCCACTTATCTTTGGATGAGTCCCGATGGGTCTTCACGGCCAGATTTATCAGTCGACGACGTGCTTTCTGTATTTATTCGGGAGTTCGAAGGGGCCTATCAAGATGCCGATTTATTTCAGCTGACTCTGCATCCACACGTCATTGGATATCGCTCACGGATCTGGATCGTAGAAGAATTAATTCGACGCGCCAAAGCAAAGGGTGACGTTTGGTTCGCCACACATCATCAGGTCGCCGAGCGTGCGTCCTCATGTCTCTGAAAACTCTCAGACAGGAACGCCGGTAGAGTGCGGTGTTCTTGGGGCGGCGCAAGCCGTCCTGCGCCTCGACCGTTGCGGCGGTCACCAATGGATTTGGAATGACGCGGATCATCCGCTGTCCGGTATTCGCTTTCAGAGCGGGTACAGTGGGAGTTCTTATCTTGGAGGAGGACTACAATCTTGATTGACACGACCTTTGCCGGAAAAACGGTGCTGATTACCGGCGGGTGGCGCGCTTGGCCCGGCCAGTGCCAAACTGCTGGCGGCGGGTGGAGCGGATTTGGTGTTGGCTGACCTGTCGCAAGAGGCTCTGGACCAAACTCTGGCCGCCTGTCCTGGTGCCCGTTGAGTTGTCTGCGACGTGACCGATCCGGCGATGCTGGAAGGGCTGGTCGACCTCGCCCGCGAGAGCTTTGGCCGGCCGGTTGAGGGCTTGGTCGCGGCCGCTGGCATTACGGTGCGATGAAGCGGCTGATAGACGTGAAGGGTACGAAGCCATGTTCAGCTTCAACGTCGGGGCCATTTGGCGAATCTGCAAGCTGCATCCCGCAGATGCGCGAGCTTGGCCGCGGATCGGTGGTGCTCTTCAGCTCGACTGCTGGTCTGCAGGCCTCGAAGGACGTGCCGATCTATTCGGTGACCAAGGCGGCGGTTGTGATGATGACTCGCACGCTGGCGCTGAACCACGCGGCAGAAATATCCGCGCAAACTGTGTCTGCCCCGGAACCATCGCCAGCCGTTGGCCGAGGCCGGCGTCGCCTTCGCCCGGGGAGAAGCGGCACAGGTCGAGCGCCGGACGAAGATCATCGCTGCGCATCCGATGGGCCGAATGGGGTTGCCGTCCGAGGTGGCGACAGCTGTCGGCTATCTGCTGGACGATGCGGCGGGCTTCACCATCGGCGCCGCGCTTACGGTCGACGGAGGCAGCCTTGCCTAAGCTCCGGTCAGAAACACTGTCGTCGTCACCGGCGCGGCGCGCGGGATCGGTGCCGCAACAGCGGCGTGGCTTGGCTCGGAAGAGGCGTGGGTGTTGCTAGTGGATGTTCTGGATAAAGTGCACGACACAGCTGCGGGCCTTGGCCAGACGGCGCTCGTCTGCGATCTGGCCATGCCCGACGCCGCAGGGCGGGTTCTGGCCGCCTTGGATGCCGCAAGGATCGAGACGCTCGACGTCCTCGTGAACAATGCCGGCATTGGCGGTTCGAAGTCGCTCGCCGATACTGACGATGCCTTTTGTTCCCGCTGATCGATATCAACTTGCGTGCAGTCATCAGCCTGACCCGCGAGTTGCGGCCGCGGATGCGCCAGCCGGGCGGGCGGATCATTAATGTCAGCTCGATCCTCGGGCTTACGGGCTATCCCGGAACGGTAGGCTATTCGGTGGCCAAGGCCGGGATCGCGTATCTCACGCTCCAGCAGGCCGGCGAGCAGGGCCTGTAGGGTATAACCGTGAATGCGGTGGCGCCCGGCGTGGTCCCCACCGACATGACTCGAGCGCTGCACGTACGCAGCTACCAACGCCTGATGGTCGCGCCAATCCGCTCGAGCGCGTCTCCTCGCCGGAGGAGCAGGCGGCGGTGATCGCCTTCCTGCTTCGGACGACGCGTTCTACGTCTCGGGCGCAGTGATCCCCGTCGACGGCGGCTCCCGCCTGTCACAGTAGAGAAGAATAGCGCAATTTAAGCCTATACACAGGATGGCCCTGCAATTCCCGGATGCAGACCGACTCTGCCGGTAACCGGTTCCGGTGGTCGATCCTGTTAGCGGCGCCATTACCCGGCGCACATTTGATCGCGGTGGTGGGCAAGTTGAATTTACCCTTCGCGCGCTTCCCAGCGATCAATATGGCAGTGTCGTACTGCTCGGTCATTGTCGCAACGGTCGCGTTCAGCGTCGGCGCGAACCACAGCGCCTTGGCCACACCAGGTTGTAGCAGACGGATCGCCTCAGTGACCCGCCGAAGAAGCTGAGGCCGTCAATCCAGTCGGGCAGCTTTTGAGTCAGAGTTGGCAAAGGCTGCTCGAACTGAACGACTGTTGAGGAAAGCCTTTGCAGGCGCGGCGGGCGCGAGCACCGCGGGGAGCCGCAAAAAGGCACGCGGAGAGCTCTGCTGAGGCTGCAGTCAACTCAGCGTCCTTGGGAGCATATTGAAGTAGTATTTGCCCATCTCTCCCTGTTATGGCGATTTGAGAAGCAAAAAGCCCGTTCAGCGTTTAGCTTGGAGAATGTGCCCACTGCACTGCTCGCCCGCGAATCACCGATATTATGCAGATTTAGGAGCTCGACGCCGATCTCCTGCATTTGTTGGCGAGGATTGCTGGAAGAGTACCCATTCAATGCACTAAAATCCTGGAGTGGTCTGATCCTCATATTGTAAGTGTAGGCTGGCCTGATGCGGCTGGTTCCAAGTCTTCACAAAGGTTCCAACTACGCCTCCTCCCAAGGCGCATCGGCCCGGCAGCGAGTTCAATCTCCTGCCGGGCGTTGTAACTATTTGCGCACATTGGCCGATTCGGACCTTCAACGGGTTGGGCGGCTGCTGGCTGTCGGAGCAATGTAAAACTGGCTCATAGGCAAGAGTTAGATTGATGAGCAGTCTTGCGGACCAAGTCGCCGATCCAAATTCGCCAGGAGCATTTGCGCCCCTCAGAAATCCGAGCTTTCGTTCAATCTGGTTCGCCACGCAGGTCAGCTCGCTCGGCTGGTTGATGCAGACTGTTGCCATCAGCTGGCTGATGGCTACGATTTCGACTTCCGATCTGATGGTCGCGCTGGTTCAGGCTTCTTCAAACCTGCCAGCGTTCATCTTATCCGTCTTCGCCGGGGCCTTGGCTGATAATTTCAGCCGGCGCCGGGTCATGTTCGCCGGCCGGTGCCTTATGGTATTGGCATCTGCGATGCTGACGGCTTTTGTGGTGCTGGGCTTTGTCGATCCGTGGATGATCCTCGGCTTCAGCTTCTTGATCGCATGCGGCGGCGCTCTCCACGATCCAGCCTGGCAGGCCTCGGTTGGCGATATGGTGAACCGACGCGACGTTCCCGCCGCCGTCACGCTCCTCTCCGTTGGCTTCAACACTGTTCGGACCGTAGGCCCGGCGCTCGGTGGCATAGTAGTTGCCTCTTTTGGGCTGATGACGGCTTTCGCCGTAACCAGTCTTACCTATCTGGTCCCTTTGGTAACCATATGGCGCTGCAAGTGGATGGTTCGCTCATCACCTCTCCCACGTGAGTCGATGAGGACGGCGATCTATGACGGGCTACGCTTCACGGCGATGTCGTCGGAGATTAAGACGGCGATCACTCGCGGAACCCTCTTTGGTCTGGCGAGCATCGCCATTCTCGCGCTGCTGCCGCTGGTTGTCCGCGACCAGCTGGGAGGCGGACCGCTCGCCTATGGCACGCTCATGGCCGGATTCGGGACAGGCGCCGTCTTCGCCGGCATCTCGAACAGCGTGTTCAGACGGAGCTTGTCACAAGAGCGGCTGATGACGCTCGCATGCGTCGCCTGCGCGGCATGCTCCCTTTCGCTTGCGCTGACTTCTTCGATTGCAGTGGCGGCAATTGCACTCGCCATGGGTGGCGCGGGCTGGGTCACCGCCTGGTCCGGGGTCGGCGTGACCGTGCAACTGGCAAGCCCGCGCTGGGTCGTGGGGCGCACCATCTCGATTTACTATGCATTGATCGATGGCGGCATCGCAGCGGGCAGTTGGGTGTGGGGCACGGTGGCCCAGAACCATTCACTGACCTTGGCACTGGAGGGCTCCGCTGGAGCCCTTCTGCTGGTCGCCGCCACGGGCCTCCTGTTTCCCCTTCGCGAGCGCCGCGAATCCGATCCAGATGCTTTGGAGGACTTCGACGCACCGGCAGTCGCCCTCAATCTCAAGCCAAGAAGCGGTCCCATCGTGGTCAAAGTCGAGTACCTAGTGCCCGAGGAAAATCGCGAAGCATTCCTGGAACTCATGCGGGCGCGCCGGCATGTGCACAGTCGCGTCGGCGCTCGTCATTGGACTCTCCAGCGCAACCTTCAGGAGCCTATGCAATGGATAGAGACATTCCGCACGCCGACCTGGACCGACTACCTTCGCCTGAACCATCGTCTCACGGAAGCAGACAAGGAATTGGGTAAACAAGTGCTGAAATTGCATGCAGGACAGCTTCCGCCTAAAATCATGCTTTTTATCGAGCGACCAACAAGCTCGGCCCTAAAGTCCGATGAATCAGCACGTTATTTTCTCCGACACTGACTCTTCGAGGTTAACCCCTTGTATCTGCACGCAGAGGACTTTGTGCGATGGAAGCGACTGAGCCTCGAACCGGATGGCCATCCGGTTCGAAGCAAGGCGAAGTCGCCCGACACCCCTCCGGCCACAACCGTGGGTGAGCCTGGGATCTTCGCCTTCGTCACGTACGACCGAATAGTCGCTTGGCTCCAATCGCACGCACAAGGCAGGTTACCGTGAACAAGACTATCTGTGGAGTGGATGTTTCGAAAGACTGGCTCGATACCCATGTCGTGCCGAGCGGAGCGGCGGGCCGCTTTCGCAACGATGCGGCAGGCATAGCCGAGCTTGCTGCCTGGTGTTAGGTCAATGGTGTCGAGCTCGTCGTCATGGAGGCCAGTGGCGGCTACGAACGGCTTCCCTTCCTGCTGTCGTGGGAGTTGGGAGTAGCCTGCGGCATGGCCAATGCGAGGAGCGTACGCTGATTCGCCGAGGCGATGGGCTTCCTGGAGAAGACCGACAGGATCGACGCCGCCGTCATCGCCCGCTATAGCGAGGTCAAACGGCTGCAGCCGACGCTGCCGCCGAGCGCGGCCCAGCAGCGGCTCAAGGCGCTGGTCGCCCGGCTTTCCCAGGTAACCGCCGATCTCACCGTCCAGAAGCAGCGCAAGAGCGCTGCCACTGATGCCGATACCATTGCCTGCGTATTCCGATGAAGCCGGCCACCGATTCCGATTTGAAGCCGGCCAGTCATTCCGATTTCATTCCGGCCAGCATTCCGATTTGAAGGCGGCCATTTTTCGGTCTGATCCTGGGTCTCGTTGATGTTTGGGTTGGGTTTTGTTTCAGGTCAAGCTGACGGATAAGCCCGAAAGCGGCACCATGCAAGAATACAATAGGTCCACCGGTTCCATTCTCGCAATACAAAGTCGCGACGGCCCCAATCAATATGCAATGTTCGGTGATCATTGTTTCCTCAGCAAAAGCGAGCCAGATCGGTCTGCATTATGCATATGGGAAGCGAGGCTTCTGGTATTTACTTCATAAGCGTAGCAGCGTCTACAGGCCTTTTGCGCCAATTGCCCCCTAGCCGAACGCAGGAATTCGGCGTAGGCGCCCCAGTTCTTCAACCGCGAATTTGCAGGAAATTCCTAAACAAGCGCGGTGACCGTCTAGTGCATCAAGTTACGCGCGGAGCATCCTCCCCAATGCCTGCATCTGCGGCCTTCTAATCCGATCAATGTGGTCGCAAGCGGGGTGCGACCCGAAGCGCGCAATCACCATCTCCGCCTTTGGCGCTATGTACAGGTTCTGGCCGTAAAGGCCCCGACCTTCAATAGCATCAAGCTCGTCGTGTGATACCCACCATTGGCTTCGGTATGTATAGCCGAATGGGAGGTCCGGCTTGGCGGGGTGGTCGAGATCTTGAAGGTCGTAGACAACACTCGCGGGAACCAGTTGCTTGCCATTACACGAGCCTTCACATCGCATCAGCTCGCCGAAACGCGCCAAGTCGCGCAACGTCACATTGAGTCCGCTATGCGCCCTCGGCATACCGTTTGTCGGGTCGATCTCGACATAGGCGTCTTCTTCGCAGCCCAGTGGCAACCATAAGCGCTCCTCCAACAGTTGTGCGAACGACCGGCCCGTTGCGCGCGACATAACCCAAGCCATAACATTGGTATCGACGCCTTTGTAGACAAATTTGCCGTGCGCCCCTTCCTTTCGTATGGTACGCAGGTATTCGCATCTATATGACTTGTCTACACTTGTGTAATCTTCAGTAAAAGCAACGTTAGTTTGCATGTCCATGACTTGGCGGAGCGTTGCATCTTCCCACCCTGTACCTCGTAATTCCGGCACAAACTGCGATATTGTCTTCCTGTCGTCGAGAATGCCCTCATGCACCAACGCCGCGGCTAGGGTGCCCGCATACGATTTGGTGATTGACTGACACGAATGTTGTACGTGCGGCGCGAGTGCGCCGAAGTATCGTTCGTATATGATCCGCCCCCGATGCAGGACCAAAATGCCGTCGGTGTAGGTGTCGAATAGCGCCTCCTCGAACCGGTTGGTGCGGTCGTCCATGTCGACGAACGTGAGCCCATCGATTTCGGTAGACCTGTTGCTGCACTCAAGCTGCGACGGTCCGCCCCGCCCTCGCCACACTTGGACTGTGGGCCGCAGCTCACGCATATGCGATAGCGACCAGCGAAGCTGAGGAAAGGTCCAAACAGTTTCATTCTCGAATGTTACACGCTTGTCTGGCGGCGGCGGCGCACCGCGCATCCAGCCAAATTCGCGAGGATCCGATGCACGGCCGTCCAGGTATTGCTGTCCGTCGAATTCGAGTACGCTCTCCGACGCGTTACCGACGGTTTGCCGTTGTTTGAATTCTGTCATACATGGGATCCAATTTCATGCCTAGGCGCCCCCGGCGCCAGCTGGCTATCGAGAGTTGCGACCCAACCTCGGGAGTTCGGACTGGACTAAATCACAACATGTTATGATCATAGCAGCGGCAGGCGCGCATTCTATGCGAAATGTCCTCGACAACGCAGCAAATCAGCGTTGTATTGCGGCCGGCGCATACTTGCGGCCCCGCTCTCGCGTGGCAAGTAGGACCTAACTTGCCGAACGCTTCCAGCTACAAGAGGCATGAGCCATCATGCGCAGTATGCCGAGTACATCTCGATTAAACCGGGTCCGAACGGGTTGACAATTGTAACGCGTCTCCGCTGTCCGAGCTACGATGAGTCAAAAATTCTCTGGTCTATCAACGATGTTGACCCAGAGGGATACGTGCGAACTCGCAAGGCAAGAAATCGCGAAATGGCATGGGCGACTCTGCATGTTGGCGACGCGATAGTGGATAACGCCGTCGCCTTCGTAGGTGGGCTCGGCTTGAGTCGTCGCATGCGACGTCTCGAAGCAACCGCCCTGGTCAATAGCGACGTCGACCAGCTCCGAGCCCTTCTTCATGCCGGACATCATTTCGCGGGTGACGAGCTTTGGCGCGGCAGCACCGGCGATCAGCACGGCCCCGACCACGATGTCGGCAGAGAAGCATTCTTCCTCGAGCGCCCCGACGGTTGAGTAGCGGGTGCGCACACGGCCGGCGAAGAGGTCGTCGAGATTAGGGAGGTCGAGATTAGGGAGGTCGAGATTAGGGAGAGAGAGGGGCTTGGACCGCAGTTCCCACGTGACCAGAGTCAGCCCTGCAAGGTGTAATTCAACGCGCCAGTCCAGTTTAGATCCTTCCAAACAAGACGTCTTGTGGCGATGCAATCTGCAGCCTTCGGAGTCCAGCGAGTTGGCGAGTTCGCCGACCTCTCTGAGGCCAGGGTATCCGTGCTTTGTGAAATCGCCAGAGCGATCCGGCGAAAGCCAAGGGTAGTTCGCAGGAAACCTGCATCATCGAACTCGATTTCGCTGAATGCCAACAATGCAGAGCGATAAGGTGTCGTTCGTTAAATGACGGACCGGGATGGGTCCAATCAGCAGGGAGCAATGGCGCACCGCTAAGACACTCCTCTCGGTGGCGACGAAGGTAGCTTTCAAGAAAATAAGAACGAGAAAAAAGGGAACTATAGATGAACAATCATGTAACGACGGTCGTAGTTGCAGTCTCCATGGCGGTTGCGTCGATGTCTTTGTCAGCCAAGGCTTGCGCCGGCGAAGTCCTTGATCGTGTGCTCGCGGCACAGACATTGACGGTAGCGGTCGGGTCCGACTGGGGAGCCTTGTCTCACTTGAACGACCAACATGAACTCGACGGTGATGATGTAGAGGTCGCGAAGGGCATTGCGGACTACTTGGGCGTGAAGATCAAATTCGTGACCCCGGGCTGGGATATCATTCAGGCAGGCCAGTGGGGGGGGCGTTGGGACATGGCCATGGGTCAAATGACGCCGACCAACGATCGCGCCAAAAAATTCGCCTTCCCGGCCATGTACTTCTACGAAGGCGAAGTCGCTGTCGTTCACAAGGATAGCAAAGCGACGAAGCCTTCCGACCTGGAGGGCAAGATCGTCGGCGTCCGAGCGGGAACTCTTGGCGATTTGTATGCCAATCACAAGCTCACACCGGCATGGATCGGCGCTAAGCCAATACAATATCAATTTACAGCGGGCCAAGTGAAGGCTTATCCAAGTGCTAACTCTCTTACGCTTGACGACCTGCGCCTCGGCGATGGTGTTCGTCTCGATGGCGTCATTACTGAAGGAACGACGGCGGCTGCGGCAATCAAATCTGGCTATCCATTGAAGGTTATTGGCGATCCCTTATTCTACGCCCCGGGCGCTGTCACAATCGAGCGTGGCGATAAGGAGTTTATCGACAAGGTCGCTGCCGCGGTCAAGAAGATGAAGGATGACGGCACTCTTGCTAAACTCTCGGTCAAGTGGTTCGGGGGGGATTTCAGCGTCGATAAATAACATGACACAATCGTGGGCGTCCCCTTCCCGGGGGCGCCTCTTCTTAGGAAGAAAATGCTTATGCTTTACCACGATACAGTTGAATCTGAGGTGCTCGTCCACAAGCCATGGTTTATCGGCTGCATATTTGCAATTGTGCTCGCGGTTTTTCTTATCTTCAACGTAGCGGGCACCACGATGGGCGAACTCCTACGGCCCGTGATTGGCGATCACGCACAAGTGAAGTTTTACAGTCGCATTGCGATCGCTTTTGTAATTGCCGCAATGTTCTGCCTCAACCTCGTGCTGATTGGTTTTGTCCCGCTCAAAATCCAAATCGGGATCGTATGGTTTGAGTTGGTGCTACTGTTCCTTTCGCTCTTCGCGGCATTTGACTTAAGCATGCCATTTATTTGGGCAAACCTGCCATTTCTAATTACGCAGGGGGTAGTTACTACAGTTTACGTATCAGCGATGTCACTGCTATTTGCGTCGGCTATCGCAATAATCGGCGCGATTGCGAAACTGTCAAGCAACGGCATGGCTTACGCGATAGTCAGCTTCTACACTTCATGCTTCCGGGGTCTGCCGCTTCTCATGCAGGTTTATCTGATCTACATGGGCTTGCCCCAGGTAGGTTACGTTATTAATGCCGTGCCTGCAGGCGTGTTGGCGCTTTCGCTATGCAGTGGTGCCTACATGACGGAGATCTTCCGTTCGGGCATAGCCAGCATCGATCGCGGCCAGTGGGAGGCATCCCGGTCATTAGGTTTCGGCTTTGCGCTCACAATGCGCAGAATCATTCTGCCGCAAGCGCTTCCGGTTATCATTCCCCCGATGGGAAACACGTTCATCTCAATGCTCAAAGACAGCTCTCTCGTTTCGGTTCTTGGCGTTTGGGAGCTGACGTATCTAGCTCACTCACTCGGCCAGCCAACCTTCCATACTATGGAGATGCTAGTAACAGCGGCAATGATTTATTGGATTTTATCCGCCTGCCTGGAACTGGTCCAATCCCGGATCGAGGACCATTTTGCCAGAAGTAAGAAGCGATGATCGTGAATTCATTGGTCAAGCTAAAAAAGACGTCTAAGTTGGTTCGGCCATTTTCAAGGCACTTACAGATGCGCCAATGAACAAGAGAGATGCAATATTGAGCGACGAAGTCATCGAAGCTAAGAATGTATCCAAATGGTATGGTGCCTTCAGAGCACTAACTGACATCAACCTAACCGTCCGCAAGGGCGAACGTATCGTCATCTGTGGGCCCTCAGGCTCGGGAAAGTCGACGCTGATCCGTTGCGTCAATCGGCTCGAAGCGCACCAGGATGGCGAGATTACCGTCACTGGGATTAGGTTACATAACAAAATGCGCAACGTAGCTGAAGTTCGCAAAAGCGTCGGCATGGTTTTTCAGCACTTTAATCTTTTCCCGCACATGACCGTGCTGATGAACTGTATGGCGGCGCCGATGTGGATAAAGGGCGTTCCAGAGGGTGAGGCTAGAAAGATCGCGCTTAAATTCCTAGAGCGCGTGCGCATTCCCGAACAGGCGAACAAATATCCGGCTCAGCTCTCCGGGGGACAGCAGCAGCGCGTCGCAATTGCCCGGTCCCTCTGTATGGAGCCTGCAGTCATGCTCTTCGATGAGCCGACCTCCTCGCTCGATCCAGAGATGGTCGCTGAAGTGCTCGAGACTGTGACCGGACTCGCACGCGACGGCATGACCATGGTATGCGTCACCCACGAGATGGGCTTTGCGCGCGCCGTGGCCGATCGAGTAATCTTCATGGATCGAGGTGAGATCGTCGAAGAGGGTACACCGCACGACTTCTTCAGAAACCCGCAGCACGAAAGAACGAAATTGTTTCTCAGCCAGATCTTGTCGCATTGAGGGAGCCATCCTTCAACGAGGCCGTTCGACCGAGTTACTGTGTATCGAATGCGTTGCCTCAGGCCAGCGAGACAACATGTGCGGATATTGTATTCGTACGTATTGGCTGACATACATCAGAGCGTTCTCGGCAAGCGCCTCGTTCCCGGAAGCGCGAGAGTAGGATCCCGCTGAGCTTGTGCGCAGCCCACCGTGCCAGTTCGCGTCCAGGCGCGCTGAGGATTGGCTCGCCACACATGATCAGGTTGCAAGAGTGCGGCCTCAACCCTCTGCCCGCAACCGACCACAATCTGCAGACGTCGTCCTCTGGCAGATTCCCGACCATCTTTGGGTGAACCAAACGGATCAACACATGTTAAAGAACATAACCTTCGACCGCCACAGCTCCGACAAGCTTAAGAGTGAGGTCACGATCGACATTGATAAATGGGGGGTTCCTCATATCAAGGCTCAGAACTTGCACGACCTATTTTTCGCGCAGGGTTGGAATGCAGCTCGAGACCGCCTCTGGCAAATTGATATTGCGCGCAAACGAGGTCTCGGTCTCCTGTCACGAGACTTTGGCCCCGGATATTTGGAGCAGGATCGGGCGGCGCGTCTCTTTTTATTTCGCGGAGCCATGAGTGCAGAATGGCAGGCGTACGGCCCGGATTCCGAAGAGATATGCTCAGCGTTTGCCGAGGGGATCAATTCCTACGTAGACAGTTGCCATGACGGTTTGATTGCCTTGCCACCCGAGTTTGGCCTCCTCGGTCACACTCCCGACTATTGGAAACCCGAAGACGTCGTTCGCGTGCGAACGCACTCACTAACCCGAAATGCGATTTCGGAGCTTCTGCGCTGCAGGGTGATGGCATTGGCAGGTGTGGAACGAGGTACCCGCCTCGACAGGTTGAGACAAGAATTGTCACCTCCGATAGCGCCACGACCAGCGGAGGGCCTTGACCTCGCCTTTATGACAGATCGAGTACTGCAGGATTTTCGCTTGGCAATCTGTCCCGTCTCATTCTCGAGGGAAAGACTTGCAGCAAGTCTTCAGGAAGCTGACCGTTGGACCCGCGTAACACCGAGTGATGAGATCATGCAGACGGTGTTCCAAGAGGGCTCAAACAACTGGGCCATATCCGCAACAAAAACCACAACGGAGCGACCAATCCTTGCTCTAGACCCGCATCGCAAGCACGTCCTTCCGTCCATCAGGTATCTTGTACACCTGAGTATGCCCGGGCTCGATGTAATTGGCGCTGGAGAGCCTATGATCCCAGGAATCTCCATGGGTCACAACGGGACAGCCGCCTTTGGTCTGACTATTTTCGGCGCTGACCAAGAAGATATTTATGTTTACGAAACCAAGAGTGAGGGAAATAAATACTTATATAAAGGGGCCTGGGAGCAGGTGAAGACTATACACGAGAAAATTCCAGTTCGCGCCCACACCGACCAGGAGGTAAAGCTTCAGTTCACACGCCATGGACCCATTTTAAACCAAAATGCTGAAAAAGACCGCGCCTTCGCACTGAGAACCGTATGGATGGATCCCGGCATGGCACCTTACATGGCCAGCTTGGCCGTAATGCGCTCTAAGACATTTTCAGAATACACCTCCAGTCTAGCAAACTGGGGTTGTCCTTCAGTTAATCACATCTATGCGGACACGTCGAATGTAATTGCGTGGAAACCGTCAGGTGCGGCTCCGGTCCGAAGAAATTGGGACGGCCTGCTTCCGGTTCCAGGAGACGGTCGGTTCGAATGGGAAGGGTATTTGTCACCGGACGATGGGCCGTTCGAGATGAACCCCGCCAAAGGTTTTGTCGCCACTGCCAACGCAATGAATGTTCCGGAGGAATGGAGTAGATCGCATCCTGCTTTTGGCTACGAGTGGTCTGACAGCAGCAGACATGATACCCTTCATACAACTCTCTCACGATCAGAGAAGATCTCGTTGCGGGACTGCATGTCGCTGCAATGTTCGGTGTATTCGCCGATAGCAGTTCGTATTCTTGCGAAACTAGACACTCTTCTCGGTTCGGTTGCAAACATGCCTGCGTTGCACTTATTTTCTAACTGGGACCGGCATTTGGATGCGAGTTCGCCAGCCGCCGCGTTCTTTGAGATTTGGCTTAGCAAACACCTTGGCCCGACAGTAGCTCGCTTAGAAAGCGCTGACGATGAAGTGTTGGCACTGCTCGTGCCTTTACAGCCTTCGGCCATAGCCTCTTGGCTCGAACAGGCAGAGCCTAGTGAAAAGTTGAAGCATTCCATAATGGAATCCCTAACTTCTGCCTGGAGTGAATGCATATGTCGATTTGGCGACGATTCTGCCTCATGGGCATGGGGCAGTATACATAAGCTTGATTTGCGCCACCCTCTGCAGGCACTGACGTCTGAACAATGGTCGTTGGGCGCCATAGCCCTCGGCGGAAGTAGCTCAACGCTCAATTTTTCGAGTTACCGAAGCGGCCAATTCTCTGTTTCAGAAGGACCGTCAGTGCGGATAATCATGGACGTTGGGTCATGGGATGACAGTCTCTTTATTAACAATCCAGGTCAGTCGGGTGTTCCGATCTCAAGTCATTATCGTGACCTCAATCACGATTGGCAACGGGGCGAATACAAGCCCTTGTTATATTCAGAGGAGTCCATACGGAGGGAGCTCGAACATAGGGTCGTCCTGTCTCCCGCTGACTGTTGAGGATGCGACAGTATAGGCCGCTTACCATTGTAGCAGGAACATATCGGTCGAACTCACCTGGCGGCAAGGTGAGGATCGACACTTTAGCGCCCGCCGGCCGACTTTGATATTGACAGCGGAACGCCCGGCCGGAATCTGGATGCGCTTGTGGGGCAATGATCCCGCTGGTGTGCGGCGACCACCCCTGATCGTCACGAGCAGGGCCGTCGCGGCCTCCAATAATGTTGCAGGAGACTTAGAAGCGGGATGTCCCGCATTGGCAATTGCTCTGCCTTGGGGCCATAGGGAAGAGGGGTAAGGTGCTGGCCCGACCACCGGAGAGCGCGTCTGTTACTACAAGGCTCGATCGCGGCCGCATCACGGCCCTCGGCGGCTGCCGATAACGCGCGCTTCGGGCGCTACCAGTACGCATTGGCGATAATCGCATCTGCTGTAGGAGAGCACTTGATTCGAGACTGACAGTGCGACGGTCAACAGGGTTCGCTATCATTGTCGAGCCGAGTTCAAGAATGGACACATACCTCAGGGAGGACCTTTCAGGGGGCAGACCATTGTCTGTCTCCTCATCCGAGAAACAAGCTAACCTCGCAGAGAGTGGCATCAGGGCAACACGTCATTGTCCTTCGATGCGACTGAATATCGACGACTTCAACGCGGCTTGCCGCCTTCGCGTATAGCCGCAGGACCTTGAATGCCGGGAACCAGCCGAGAAATGTTGGCGGTGGGTGAGCGCCTTTCATTTTTCAAGTCCGCTACATTCTGTCTGTCATATACCCGAAGGCGGCGATGCTTGTTGCCCGCCCGATGTGGTTAGCAGTTGACGTGCCTTCTTATGTATCTTCATTCAGCCTGCGGTGGCACGCTGGCCGTTTCGTTGAATGGCGGGGGAAAAAAGGCGTTGATGACTCAGGCTTGCGTGGAGCACTCGTGGGGCGCTCGATTGACAATGTTATTCGTGGAGAATGCTTTCCTTTGTGGAGGAGGATGATTCTCTCGTCCAGTTCCTTGTCGGCCTCGGTAAGGCGATGATTCAGGCGAAGGTAGTCGGTCCAGGTCGGCGTACGGAATGTCTCCGTCCATAGCACAGGCTCCTGAAGGTTGCGCTGGAGAGTCCAGTGCCGAGCACCAACGCGACTCTGTACATGCCGGCACCCGCGCATGGCGAGGAATTCTTCTAGATTTTCCACGAGTATGAGGTACTCGACTTTGACCACGATGGGGCCGCTTCTCGGCTTGAGACTGAGGGCGACTGCCGGCGCGTCGAATTCCTCCAAAGGGTCGGGCTCGGCCTCGCGACCCTCGCGAAGGGGAAACAGGACGCCGCTCGCAATGGAAGAGGCAGTGCCAGAAAAAGGGAGCACGCCGCACAGGCGACGCATGCCAGCGTCATTAGTTGCTCTTCTGACAAGCTCCGTCTTAATAGGCTGTTGGCGACGCCAGCCATGACGGCGCCTGTGCCGAAGCCGGCGATGATGGTGCCATAGGCGAGCGGTCCTTCGCCCAGCTGATCGCGGACAACCAATGGCAGCAGTGCGAGTATGGCGATGCCCGACAGGCCAAAGAAGGTTCCGCGGGCGATCGCCGTCTTGATTTCCGATGACATCGCTGTGAAGCGCAGCCTGTCATAGATGGCCGTCCTCATTGACTCACGTGGGAGAAGTGAGGAGCGAACCTTCCATTTGCATCGCCATATGGTGACCAAAGGGATCATATAGGTGAGTGTAAACATAGCGAAAGCCGTCATAAGTCCGAACGACGCAATCATGATGCCGCGAGCGCCGGTCCCACGGTCCGTGCAGTGTTGAAGCCAATGGAGAGGAGGGTGACGGCAGCGGGAACTTCGCGTCGGTCCACAATATCGCCAACAGAAGCCTGCCAGGCGGTATCGTTGAGCGCGGCACCACTTGCGATCAAGAAGCTGAAGCCGAAGATCATCCACGGGGCGATAAAGCCCAGCACCACTGAAGCCGTAGCATCGCGGATGCTATTACCATTAGGCATCGGCCGGCGAACATGACTCTTCGACGGCTGAAGTTGTCGGCGAGAACCCCTAGCGAAAATGGACAAAATGAAAGCGGGCAGGTTAGACGAAGCCTGCTCGAGCGCAACCATCAGATCGGAGGTCGGAACCGTTGCCATTAGCCAGCTGATAGCAACGGTCTGCATCAGCCAGCCAAGGGAAGAGACTTGAGAGGCTAAACCAGATTGAGCGAAATGTCGTATTCCTGAGCGGCGCAAACGTCTTCGGCGAAACTACATCCGCATCTGCGCCCGCCGCTTTGCTCATTGCTCCGACCGATTCGGTTCCGCCAAGCTTAACCACTTCGCGCGACACGATCCTCTTACACGTCGGATGCGCCAAATGCAGTCTTTGTATTAGTGTCATCTGGTAGCGAGATGCGGAGGTGGCGGCGGAGAGCCGTCGCTGGTGTCGCAGCGGCCTTACATCAGTGCAAACATGCTGTTGCGTGGCGCCGGCACAGTTCCCCCGGCGTCGGCGGCTTCGCCGGCAAGAATGCGAAGGCGCGCCGACTCGCTGCCAAGCTCAAGGTCGTCAGCATGGTTCTTCTGGCCGAGGCTGACGAGCTTGCCGAGCAACTCGGCGCCTTTGTCGGCGATCCTCTGGCGAGAACAAAGCTGTCGGAGACCAGCGTTGCCTGCATTGAGCGGCCGATGAAGGCACTATGCGCATCTCGCTGCGAGATGCAGCCGATATAAAAACAGCATTTGACGCTAGCCGCCAGGAAAGGGGATTGTCACCCCGCATGAGCCGGCGAAGCTTTTGTTCAATTTCGAACATGGACGCGATCGCGCGTTTTGCGCAACCAAACCACGACACACTGATTGAGGTGAGATATGGCGACGACACGCTCCGCAATTCCTCTGACTGGTGTACCGTTTCCGATATCAGAGTATGAGCGCCGGCAAAACAATGTGCTGGATGCGGTTGCTACGGCAGGCTTGGACGCAATCGTAGTAACGGCGCACGGCCACTTGAAGTATCTCAGCGGCTACGATGGGAGCGGTGGATATTTCGCGCCTTTCCCTCTTATTCTGATGCCGGGTCGGGTCCCGATATTTGTTGTCCGAGAATATGACGAGCAGGCAGTACGTTCATATAGCTGCATCGAGGAAATTGAAACCTATACACATCAGCCTGATTTTGGCAGGGTCTGCGCCGATGTATTGCGTCGACTCGGACTGGACAATAAGCGAGTCGGTTTCGAGCTTGGCTGCTGGAATCTCGCGCCCGCCGACGTGCGCGCAGTCCAAGACCAGCTCCCGGATCTGAAGATTACTGACGTCACCCGACTGGTCTCGTCAGTGTCAGCAGTGAAAGGAGAACTTGAGTTGGCGTGTATGCGCGATGCTGTTCGACTCACTGACGTGGCAATTCGAACCTTTCAGCAATCGCTTCGTCCCGGCATTACGGAGATCGAAATGGCAGCGGCCCTAGCTGCGGCGGTAACAAACGACCCCAGCAACGCCGCTGGGGATATCGGGCTTGCGCCGGGTACCATTTTGTTTGGAGAGCGAGTGAAGTTGCCCCATGCGCCAGCGACCCATCATCCTCTCAGCAACAACGAACCTGCCTTTCTGGAGATAGGGGCTTCGAAACACGGGTATACAGTGGGAATGGTTCGATGCGCAGTCCTTGGCAAACATCCCGAAACCGAATCTTTGCACGGCTTGGCTGAAGAGGTCATTGCGGCCCTTGTCTCCTCGATTCGACCAGGTGCTACGCCGGCGGACGTTCACGCTGCTGGGGGCGAGGTGTTGAAGCGATCTGGACGCAAGGGCGTCTTCCGCCAACGAACAGGATACCAAACTGGCATCAATTGGACTGAGCGCGGCGACCTAAGCCTGGAGCCCGATGTAAATGAACCACTCCGAGCTGGCATGACCCTGCACATGCCAAACATTTTGTGCAGCGAAAGTGGCTACCTATTTGGTGCCGGCGCACACGTGCTCGTGACAGAGCGCGGCGCGGAACTCCTGAGCGAAATCCCGCCAACACTTTATCGGGCGTGATGCTAGGCGGCGTGGACAAATTTGAGCCAGTATCTGGCGGTGGCTAGGTAGACCATTCCGAGGAAGCTATTGGCCAATTGATCGTAGCGGGTGGCAATGGCCCGGTTGATTTTGAGGTGGCCGAACATGCGCTCGATTCGGTTCCGCTGCTTGTAGAGCGCCCGGTCATACTCGATCTTCACGCGGCGGTTTGATCGGCCGGGTATGACGGGTTTAATCTTCCGCTCGGCGAGATCGGCGCGAATGGTATCGGCATCGTAGCCCTTGTCCGCAAGGAAGGCGTCCGGTGCACGAGTCCCCCTTTTCCGCCCGCTGCCGAGACATGGGCGCGAACTGTGGTGCTGTCGATGCTGTAGTGGCCGCTGTCCGCCATGACCTCGGCGAGCATTACCGCCACGGTCTCCCAGACCCCGGCCTCGCTCCAGCGTCGGAACCGACGATAGATGGTGTTCCAACTGCCGTATTTGGGCGGGACATCCCGCCATGGAGCGCCGCAGCGGAGCCGCCAGAGAATGCCGTTGATGATCGAACGATTCTGCTTGGGAGGTCTACCTCGGCCGCGTTTGTCAGGGTCGATGGGCAGCAAGCCCTTGAGAACACGCCATTCTGCTTCGGTGAGATCGCCCCTGCTCAAACCTGCCTCCAAAAAGCAGCCTTGAATCAATCCTCTTGGGCTACGTCAATCGCATCGACGTCCGAAATTCCGTAAGGCGGATATACTATTCCGCCAAGGTGATGGACAGTTCGAGAGGGCTGTCGCTATCCGCGAAAAATCGGCTGCCATCCTCAAACTCGATCACCACCTCTCCATCGCGGTGGCGCATGACACGGCGAACAACCTTGCCAATCAGCATCGACGTAGCTCGTTCGCTCTCTTCTTCCAGTGTCATTCCCAATGCTAACAACCCGATCGCAGGAAAGCGACCCTGCTAACATCGAATTTGTCCACGCCGCCTAGGGTCTGCGGTTTGCGGATTGAGTGGCAAAGCGCATGCAGTCCTGGAAAGTAGGTCGTGGGAGGGGGAGGAGTGTCGCGATGGTGACAGCTCTTCCTACTCAGACCTTTGCCATTGGCCGTTGCCAGCAGAGCCAGAGTTTATGATTGCCAGCACTTCGCAGCTGGTCCTCTAAGGCCGAAGCTTATCCATTTGAGGGCAAACGGCTTGTTATCGGGTCGCAGTCGCCGGCGCCAACACCGAGGCCTGAACGCGGGGCTATCTCGGTTCTAGATGGTTACGATATCCAAACTGCATTTGACGAAAACACCGGTGGCATCGATCATTAATTACGCACCGGCGCCTGATCCAAATTACTCAAATGCGGGAACGTGCCTATGGTTGGCGTTGACAGGTTCAAGGAGATCGAGATCGAAGCGATGACTTGGCGCCGGTACCTGCACGAGAATCCGGAGCTTGACTATCGGGTGAATGACACAGCGGCATTTGTGGCGGAAAAGCTGGCTTCCTTCGGGATTAACCACATCGAGTGCAGGATAGCTGAAACCGGCGTGGTTGCGTTGATCCAAGGTCAACTCGGAGATGGGCCCACTATCGGGTTGCGGGCCGACATGGACGCTCTGCCTATACTCGAAGCTTCAGGCAAACCTTGGACGTCGAAAAGGTCCGGACAGATGCACGCGTGTGGTCACGACGGGCATACTGCAATGCTCCTTGGCGCCGCGAAATACCTCGCCGCGACCCGGAACTTCAAAGGGTCCGTTGCCCTGATCTTCCAACCTGCCGAGGAAGATGGCCGCGGCGGCCAAAGAATGGTCCAGGAGGGGATCATGGACCGTTTCGGGATATCTCAGGTCTTTGGCATGCACAATTGGCCAGGCATGGAGGTTGGTGCGTTCGGCATTTGCGAAGGTTCGATTTTTGCCGCGCTCGACGAGTTCGATATTGTGGTCAAAGGCAGAGGGGGTCACGCGGCCGCTCCCCATCTGACAATTGACCCCGTCGTTGTTGCAGCTCAGATCATTTTAGGCTTGCAGACACTAGTCTCACGCAACACGGACCCCACCGAGTCCCTGGTGATCTCCGTCACAAAGCTGAACGCCGGACAAGCTTACAACATCATTCCCGAACGCGCGGAGATTGCCGGAACAGTCAGGACACTGTCACCGATTTTGCGCGACTTCGCTGAAAAACAGATTGAGGCGTGCGCGGAAAATATTGCACGCGCTTCCGGGGCGAAGGTCGAGTTTCAGCATCGCCGCCTGGAGCCCCTCACTGTCAATCATCCCGATCAAACGCGTCGGGCAACAGAGGTGGCGCGTGCTCTGGTCGGCCATTCATCGGTGAACCCCAAAGTCAAACCTAGTTTGGGGTCAGAGGACTTCGCGTACATGCTAGAGGCGCGGCCGGGGGCATGTATACTGCTTGGAAATGGATCGACTGCTGCTCTCCATAATCCAACCTACGACTTTAACGATGAAGCACTGCCATACGGCATTGGATACTGGGTCAACTTGGCCGAGGCTGCTCTAGCACCATGACATTGTCCAAGCAAAACAACCTTGGCTAATCAAGGCTGAGATCACAAGAAGAGGGTAACGACATGAAATACGAAATAAATCGCCGACGATTGCTGCAGGCGACATCGACCGCCATGGCGGCTGGCGCTCTGTCTTCAATTGCGGGCCGCGTTGCGGCCCAAACACCCAACCAGATCAACGTAGTGCTAGGCGGCGGCGATTGGGGAAAGGCTAACATTGAGGCTTACGCTAAGCCATTTGAAGCTGAGACCGGTATCAAGGTCAACCCAATCACCGACGACATGGGTATGGGACAGGTCGAGTTGATGGTAAAATCGGGCAATGTCACGGTAGATGTCGGGGCGCTTACGCAAGGGTCCGGCTTGGTCGCAGCTAAGAAAGGAATTCTTGAAGAAATTGATTACTCCTTGTTCAGGAAAGAAGAGCTAGACGGAATTTATGAATTTGCCAAGCAACCGTTTGGCGTGGCAAATTTGATTTACTCATATAATATGGTATATAGCACAGACGTATTCCCAGCTGATAAACCCCGGCCGACAAACTGGGCTGAATTCTGGGATGCTGATAAGTTTCCCGGCGTTCGCACCTTGGTGTCCGGCCAGTTTGGTTCAGAAGGACCCTGGGAAGAGGCCCTGTTAGCGGACGGTGTATCTCCCGATAAGCTCTACCCGATGGATATCGACCGGGTGTTTGCCAGTTTGGACAAAATAAAGCCGCACATCCGTAAGTGGTGGAGCAGCGGATCAGAGATTCAACAGATGTTGCATGATAAGGTCGTTGACATCGCTCAATCGTATGACGGAAGAGCTCTACTGTTGATCGATCAGGGCGCCGCGACGGAGATCAATCGAAACCAGGCGAAGCTGCAGTGGGATTATTGGGTCATTCCAAAGGGTTCACCCAACGCGAAGGCTGCGCAGAAGTTTATCGAATTCGCCACTCGCGCGGAACGTCAGGCAGCATTTTGCCAATTGTTTCCTGAGGGACCAAGCAACGGCAATGCGTTCAAACTTCTTCCCGAGAAAGTTGCGCGCAAGCTCCCTACCCACCCAGATTACATCAAGAGCAGCGTTTCCATCAACGGCAAATGGTACAATGAGGTAGGCCCCAGCGGTGTTTCCAACACTGAGATGCTTATCCAGCGGTGGAATGAGTGGATCCTGCAGTAGGGTTGGTTGAAGTGCGAAAGTCCGGTCGGGGTAACTCCATACCGGGCTAAAGTCGAAACTGATGCTGAAAATGTGACGGGGAGCGGGGTAGCCCACTAGCCTCTCCGCTCACGGCATCGGGTACGACGGCAGAAGGTACGGCAAATGCCTGCTAATGCACGCCAGCGATGGTGGAGGAGCCACAGTGAACATGCACGCAATGAATACCGCCCCCCGTTCGGAAGTTGACGCTGCAGATGTGAACCAATCGGTGCCACAAATTCAGTTCAGCAGTGTTACCAAGATGTACGGGAGTGTTCCGGCGGTCAGGGATCTGTCGCTGACCGTGCGTCGCGGCGAGTTCTTGACGATTCTCGGCCCGAGCGGCTCGGGTAAGACCACTACCCTGATGCTCTTGGCCGGCTTTGAGGCCCCGAGTTCGGGTGATATTATGATCGCCGGCCATTCAGTGGCTTCGGTCCCGTCCTACCGGCGCGATCAAGGAATTGTGTTCCAGAGCTATGCGCTGTTCCCGCATCTCACAGTGGCTCGAAACCTGGAATTCCCTCTCGAAATGCGGGGCATGGCTCCCGATCAGAGGAAGGTTCGGGTAGCCCGTATGCTTGAGCGCGTGCATCTAGGGGAATTCGGCGGTCGCATGCCATCCCAATTGAGTGGCGGTCAGCAGCAGCGCGTGGCGCTAGCCCGCGCGCTGATTGCCGATCCACCCTTCCTATTACTTGATGAACCGCTTGGCGCACTCGACCGTAACCTGCGTGAGCAGATGCAGATCGAGATGAAGAGCTTGCACAAGGAGTTCGGTATCACGACGGTGTGCGTTACGCATGACCAGGAGGAGGCGCTTACTCTGTCAGACCGGATTGTTGTAATGCGCGCAGGACGTGTCGAGCAAATCGATACACCAGAGGCCCTCTATGATCGGCCATCATCGTGCTTTGTCGCTAAATTTCTGGGTGAGGCGAACATTCTCGAGGATGCCTTGTTGCTGGCCAGAGGGGGCAACGCGCCGCAAATCGGCACCGTTGCGATGATAAGGCCAGAGCGCATCAGTGTACTTCCGAAGACTGCGGAGTGGGCTCAAACGGACCAGCGGCAATATGTTGCCGGTGCGGTCGACGATATGATTTTTGCCGGCCCTCTGCGAAAATACCATGTTCGCGTTGGCAACAATGTTCTCATCGTCCGGGAACATGTCGCGGCAGACCAACCTGTTTTCCAGCCAGGCGAGGAGGTTTGCCTCACGTGGCTGCGGTCAGACATTCGCTTCGTTTCGCCATAAGCGATTGATAAGGGATATCCATGAAGCTTTTGCGCAGAATGGCCAAGGTGCCACTTGGGTTAACCGCGCCCGCGTTCGCGCTTTTGCTTGTGGTTTTCGGTGCCCCTATAACCTTGCTTTTCCTAAGCAGTGTCAATGCCCCCGATTTCTCGTTCCAATACTACGGAGCGTTTTTCGCCCAGCCAGCTAATGTGCGGGTGCTCTTTCAAACGATAGAAATAAGTCTGGTCGCAACTGCCATCTGCTTAATCGTAGGCTATCCAACCGCGTATCTGATCGTCACGGCATCCAAGACTCTGCGCATGACGCTCATCGCTCTCGTGATCATCCCCTATTTGACCAGTGGGCTGGCGCGTACCTACGCATGGATTGTTATTCTTGGGGATCGCGGGGTCATCAACAACATCTTGCTGGACGTCGGATTGATCGATCGACCTCTGCAACTCATCTATAACCGAACCGCGGTCTATATTGGCATGGTCCACATCATGCTGCCGATGATGATACTTCCCTTGGTTAGTGCGATGATGGGGATCGATCGGTCCTTGATGGCTGCTGCACGCAGTATGGGAGCGGGACCTTTCACCGCTTTCAGGCGTGTATTTCTCCCCCTTAGCATTCCAGGCGCACGGAGTGGCTCGCTCCTAGTTTTTGTGTTCTGCCTAGGATTCTATATCACGCCGGCGGCACTTGGGGGATTGCGCGATGCCATGCTTTCAACCTTCATTGCGGCCGAGGTGAATAGCTCGTTCGATATTCCGCGCATTGCCGCTGCGTCCTTCATCCTTCTCGGGTTTGCCATTGTGGTGCTTTCCATGGTCGGGCTTGACCTCTCCGGCAAACAAGAGCAAAGCCAAACTCGAGCTCCGAAGGGCTCGATGTCCCGACTACCCATTGTTCTTGTTATCAAACGAAACTTCAGCGAAATTCTGCGTCCCTATCGTGTCAAACGGTGGACGGGACGGCGCTACGTGCCTGGGGCGGAAAGGCGATGGCCTAAAGTCGTCGCGATCGTTTTTATCGTTTTGGTGATGGCCTTTCTTTTATTCCCAGGGATAATCGTTGTCATCATGTCGTTCAGTTCCGGGGCATTTTTGCAATTTCCGCCTTCGGGCCTGTCGCTTCAATGGTATCGCTCGTTTTTCGGCGATGCATCTTGGAGCGGAGCAGCTTGGACCAGCGTCGAGATTGGTGTCGAGGTAGCTGTTATTTCTACTCTATTGGGAACACTTGCTGCTTTCGGATTGAGCCGAATAAGCGCAAGACTTCGCGGCGTGCTGACAATGATCATAATCACGCCTATCACCTTTCCAGTTATCGTGGTCGGTATCGCGACTTATCTGGGTCTCATCCAGATTGGTCTAATCGGCACAAAGGGTGGTATCGCCCTCGCTCACAGTATCGGCGCTGTTGGAATTGTGGTGGTGATCGTTTCTGCGACGTTGGCCAACTTCGATCGGACGTTAGAGCAGGCGGCCAAGAGTATGCGTGCCGGACCACTGCAAACGTTTTTTCGCGTAACACTGCCGTTAATCAGGCCGGGAGTGATCGGCGGCGCCATGTTCGCATTCCTCCAGTCATTCGATGAAGCGGTCATAACGTCTTTGGTCGGCGGTCTGTCGGTGCGGACGTTGCCCTTGAAGATGCTGGAGAATATCCGCCACCAAATCGACCCGACGATTGCTGCAGTCGCTTCTCTTTTGATGCTTCTGCCTTTAATCTGGATGCTTGTCCTCTATGCCGTCTGGTGGCGTTCTCGACCGAGCATGCAGCGAACATTACAGGAAGCCGCTGCCTAACTGGCGTGGCAGATCCACTTCCTGATGATGCGTCCGACCTATTCCTACGGACTGGCGACAAGCATCTGTTCGGGGCTTCAACGGGCGGATAAAATGGCCACCTGGTCCAAAACGGAAACCAGTAAAGCTCTTGCAATTATCATCTGGCACATGCGGATCAAGGATTCGGACTATGTCTGGGATCGGCCGGCCTTGCTCGCCAGCAAGCTCAGACCTGCCGATCCTCTTGCTGCGCGCCAGGATGGAATTCGAGGTCAACGGCGCTGACCGGATCGCACAGATCCTTCGCCCGTCTGAACAACGAACAGCTAGCCAACGTCAACCGGCTGATCGCGCGATTTCTGAAATCGGCTACCCACCGCGACTTTGACCTTCCTCCTCCCTTAGTGCACCGGGATCAAGGTGACGAACCAAGGGACAGGTCAGCAGAGCGAGCCCTGGTCATCTGAAAACGCGATGGTGCCGTCTCGGACATTATATTGGCGAAGTGGTGACCGCGTGTGCATAGTTCCAGGCGAAAAAAATAGCCGTGTACAAGACCATATGCCCGGTCAAAGTCGCCAGATCACCCGCAATAGGTTAAGCAATGAACGAAGCACCACATCTTACGTTTGATCTCGATGCGCATGGCGTGAGCAGAGGACACCTCGTTGTGCCGGGAGGCGCCGACCATGAAGAGTTCTCGCTTCCGGTTTTTAGTCTTAATAAGGGCGATGGACCGCGCCTTCTTATCACCGGTGGGAATCATGGCAATGAAATGGAGGGGCCATTAGTCGCGCGGCGGCTTATCGAGTGGCTGCCACAAGCGCAAACCAGTGGTAGGATCATCGTGCTGCCAGTGCTTAATCCATTGGCAGTTCAAGCATGGAGCCGCAATACTCCGCTTGATGGTTTGAATCTGAACCGCGTGTTTCCGGGCCGTGCCGACGGGTCTGTTACGGAACGAATCGCGGATGCGGTTTCACGCGTATTGTTGCCAAATGCCGACATCGTTTTCGATCTGCACAGCTTCGGCCCAACGTGGGATTTTCCCCCGGCGGTCATCACGCATCCAATTGCTGATGCGGATCTCATGGCTAAGACGCTCGCAATGGCAGCGGCATTTAAGCTGCCCGTAACATTGCTCTGGCAACATGACGACACGGCTGGGATGTTCGACAGTTGGGCACATAGCCTAGGGAAGGTATTCGTTTGCGCGGAATTCGGCGGTGGTACGGTTAGCGCAGAAGCTCTAGCGATTTATGAAGCTGGAGTTCGCAACGCGCTCGTTATGCTTGGACTCGTCGAAGGAAAAGTCGAGGACGTGTCTTTCCGTAACAAAAGGTCCAGTCAGACCCTTGAGACGCTGATATCAGACGAGTTGAAATCGCCCGCGCAGGGTATCTTCGAACCTCGCTGCTCTGTGTTGGATGAAGTGAGGTCGGGAGATCTTATAGGTATCCTACACTCTATGGATTCTGTTTCCGCTCCGTCCATTGACATCCGAGCGCCTGGGCCATCAATCGTCCTAGCCATAGGATCGGGCGCGCATGTCGACCGCAATGAAGGGGTAGCCATCCTTGCGCGGCCGCTGCATAACTAGAGGTACAGATTAGCCGCGCCTTGGCCAGCTGTAGTAACTCCGGTATGAAGGCACTGGCCTCGACTGGAGCTTATAGGCCAGCTCCTCGGATCGATCAGCGGCTGATCCTGTCTTCCAAAATCATGCCAAAAAGATTGCTTGATCCTTGATCGCTTGGTTTATACTAACCATGGTTGAAAGTGGCGGTCCGAGATGGGAGCTGGCCGGACGGATTGATCGCCTAGCTTCTGTTATGGAAGCAGGGGCGACGATCCGGCGCACCGCGACCAAGAGGGGAGGCGGACGGTGCCGTCCCCGCTGACGCCCGTAAAACAACTTTATCGTATCTTAAAACGAGATGGGCACGTTCGGGGCTTTATATTGGCAAAACCGATTCCGAACGGGGCATAACTTAGGACAGAGCGCGCAAATCCGGCCGCAGCTCATAGCTTGGCCAAACTCGAGTATAATTCAGTGCAGATCAAAGACGTCATTCTCACGCCCGGCAACGGCGCCTTCTTTTATGACGATCAAGCTGCCATTAGGGCAGGGGTTGGCCAGGACGGTTTTGTTTACGTCGGCGAGCCATTGACGCCCGGCTTCCGTGATATCCGTGTTCCGGCAGCTTGCTTAAGCGTCGGGCTTGTCCTGGAAGACGATATGGTCGCCTGGGGCGATATGATGGGAGTGCAATACTCAGGGGCTGGCGGGCGTGACCCCCTGTTTGACGTCGGAGCCATCATGGATCTCACGTCACGTGTTGTTGTCCCGCGGCTCTTAAACATTGATGCGTCCAGCTTTTTGACAGCCTGCTCCAGTGTCTTCGATCTCCATACTGGGAAACGACTCCCACTATGCATCGAATATGGGGTCAGCCAAGCCCTTTTAAGCGCTGCTGCCCATGCTGCGCGTCGTACCATGGCGGAGGTGGTTTGTTCGGAATTTTGCCTATCCATGCCGCATCGTCGTGTCCCAATTTATTGCCAGAGCGGTGATGCGCGCGAAATCAATGTCGATAAAATGATCCTGAAGGGGGTGGATGTGATCCCGCATGGCCTCATCAACTCGCGTAGCAAATTCGGCGTTGGGGGAGAAACCTTTCTGGATTTCGTCAAATGGGTGGCGCACCGCGTCAAGCAAATCGGCCAACCAGACTATTCTCCGGTGCTGCATTTCGATGTGTACGGCTGGATCGGTATGGAGATCGGGCTCGACGTCCAGCGCATCGCCGACTTCATCAGTAAGGTTGCTGACGCGGTTCCGGAGTTCACGGTGAATATCGAATCGCCAGCCGACTTCGGGTCTACGCCGGCGCAGGTCGAAAATTACGGGCAGATCGTCGGCATTCTGAATGCGCGCGCGTCACGTGCGCGCATCGTTGTCGATGAACGCTGCAACACCTTAGAGGATGTGCGTCTGTTTGCGGAGGCTAAGGCGACCCATCTCGTGCAGATCAAGACGCCGGACGTGGGCTCGATCGCCGACAGCGCCCGTGCGGTGCTTCTGTGCAAAGAGAACAACGTGGACGCCTATGTGGGAGGCAGCTGCAGCGAGACGGATCTCTCCGCGCGAGCGACGGTTCACATTTCGGTGGCAACACAGGCGGACATGATGCTCGCGAAGCCTGGCATGGGCATCGACGAAGGTCTTTCCATTGTAGGCAACGAACAAAATCGGTTGCTCGCCATGCTTGATCGGCGTCGGGCACAAAACCTGAAAGCCGCGTAGGAAGCGCCCTGATGCTAAACAGTCTCAAGGACATCACGGTTGTGGCGGTCGAACAGGCCGTTGCAGCTCCCTACGCATCGTCTCGCCTTGCTGACGCAGGCGCCCGGGTGATCAAGGTCGAAAGGCCCGAAGGGGACTTTGCCCGAAACTACGACAAGCTGGTGCGGGGGCAGAGCGCGTACTTCGTCTGGCTCAACCGGGGTAAGGAGTCGGTCTGTCTAGACCTGAGGTTGGAGGCGGATCGCGCCGTCCTCGACACGCTCATTGCCAGTGCTGATGTCTTCATCCAGAATCTAAAGCCGGGCAGCATAGAAAAACTGGGGTTCGCGTCCGCTGATCTGCGTCGACGATATCCGCGGCTGATCACCTGCGACATTTCTGGTTTCGGGGAGTCAGGGCCGTATTCCCATTTGAAGGCCTACGATCTGATCGTCCAGGCCGAAACAGGTCTATGCGCTATCACCGGCAACCAACAGGGGCCTGCGCGTGTAGGGGTCTCGGTTTGCGATATCTCGGCGGGCATGACAGCGCACAGCGCCATTCTTCAGGCACTGTACCACCGCGAGGTCACCGGCGAAGGGACCAGCATCCAGGTGTCACTGTTTGATGCCGTCGCCGACTGGATGAACGTGCCGGTTTTGCAAAATGATTACAGCGGCTACCAGACGGTACGCGCAGGCGTGAAACACCCGTCGCTCGCGCCGTATGGTGCCTATCGCTGTGCCGACGGCAAAGAGGTCATCTTTTCGGTTCAGAATGACCGCGAATGGGTGAATTTCTGCGAGAAATTCCTGAAGCAGTCCGGGCTCACACGCGCACCTGGTTTTGCTGACAATATGGAGCGCCTCGCTCATCGTGCGCAACTTGATGAGATCATTGAACAGCGGTTTTTTGAACTATCCTGCCACGATGCGATGCAGGAGCTCGAGGCGGCCGGCCTGGCATATGGCCGACTGAACGAAGTGGTGGATGTTTCAAAGCATCCACACATTCGCAGGGTGCAGGTTGGAACACCCGATGGAGCCGTCGAGACGATAGCGCCGGCGGCGATTTTCAACTCGGAGCTCCCCTCGCTTCGCCCAGTCCCGGCTCTTGGCTCTCATACCGAGGCTGTCCGCGAGGAGGTGCGGGCGCTTTTGCGCGAAAGAGCCGCGTCAGCGTGAGCGCGCGTTTCAGTAAGGTGAGACTGCTCGCGGTTTACAAAATGCCTGTGTACCTCGGATCATTTCAGCGCACCGGCCGCCTAGAAAGCTCACTGGCAGCGCCCGCGCTAAAATCGGCCGCAAAGGCGTCTCCATGATCAAGGACACCTTTGCGGCCGTTGAAGGCGCGATGTCTGTACCGCGCTGGAGATCCCTGCTCTTCGTTCCTGTTCACGTTCCGCGCTTTGTAGAGACGGCCCATGAGCGGGGCGCAGATGGCGTCATTCTCGACCTGGAGGATTCCGTGCCCCAGGATCGGAAAGGAGAGTCACGGCAGCAGCTTCCTGAATGCGTGGCAGAGGTGGGCCGGAAAGGCGCATCTGTTTTGGTCCGCGTGAATCATGGTCTGCGCGCCTTGGCGGCCGATCTCGATGCAGCCGTGATGGCGGGTGTTGACGCACTGGTTCTTCCGAAGACGGATTCGGCAGAGTGGGTTATAGAGATCGCGAATGCGGTTTCGGAACTAGAACGTGAAAGAAATCTTCCGCAGGGAGGCATCCGGTTCCTTGCCCAGATTGAGACCCCGGGCGCCTTGCAAAGGCTTGCGGCCATTGCGTCGGCGCATCCAAGGATGGTCGCAATGGCGCTTGGCCCTGAAGACTTCAGCGCCGCTGTTGGCGGCGCCCCAGGATTCGACCTTCTTTTGACGCCGAACCTTTCTGTTCTGTTTGCCGCCCGCGCGGCCGGCTTGCTCCCGCTGGGCTTCATAGGAAGCATCGGCGAGTTCTCGGACACGCATAAACTTCGTGAGGCCGCGGTGCGGGCGCGGCGGCTTGGCTTTGCCGGAGCTTTGGCGATCCATCCGACACAGGTGGCCATATTCAATGAGGCTTTCTCGCCAAGCGCCCAGGAGCTCGAGTGGGCCCATAAAGTTGTCGCGGCGGCAAATGATGCCGCCACGCGTGGACTGTCCGCATTCTCGTTGAATGGCAAAATGATAGATCCGCCAGTGGTGCGGCGCGCCCACGAGATCCTGATTCTTGTGGGCAACAACTGACTGGCCTGTTATCAGCGGCTGAACAGGAGCGAATGGCACTACACCGCGCCGGGCAAGCCGATGCAAAATGGCTACGCGATTCCCTCAACGGCCGAATGCGAGACGAGCTGTTGAACGATGGCCTGTTCTTCGGCCTCGACCACGCCCGCAGTGCCACTGCCGAATGGAGGCAGGACCTAAATCCTGTTCATAACACTCATCTGTCTATGTCATTTGAGTGAATAGGTTTTGCTGATCTGGATGCGATCCCATGGGGTATTTTGGGTTTTGCCGCGCGCGATGAACGATGCGCTGAGCCGCCGGTTCGTCAAGCGTTGATCGGCTGAAGACCCATGGACCGTCCGGCAGAGGATGAACGCCTTCGATCGACGCGAGTCCACCGAAGGCGATGCAACGCGGCTCGCCATTGTCAAGCAGACCACGCCAGCAGGAATAGCGCGGAATGTTGTGCTTGGTTCCCGTGTAGCGGACCGTCAGCTCGCGGCCGCAGCGCCGGCAGCGGACAAGGTCGGCGAGCAGAGCGTCGCCATGCTTGGGCGCCCCGTGATGCCGGCTCGTGGGCACGTGGTCGCTCACCATCTTGCGGATCGCTTCCGCCTTTCCCAGCCGACGTAGCCTTCGTGTGCACCCGGAATCAGCGCCAGCATCTCGCGCCTTACGGCGGCTGCGCGAGCGAATGGCGGCATCTGCGCGGTCTGCGCGTCGTGCGGGTTGGAGAAGATCGAACTGATATGTCGTAGGCTGGCGCGGTATGGACCTCTCCCCGGTTCGCTTCGTGAGGACCCGATGCTGCGCCCGAATCCTCCAATTGCGATGGGGTGTGGGAATTGGCCGTCGGGTCCTGCAGCAGTGTCACCAAGACGCCAAGCGTTCTGGGATCGATATGTGGGGCAGGGCAATGCGCCACGCGGTGCAGACCGCGATCAAACATCCAGGCCGGAACTTCCAGCCACCGATCGGAGGCGTGGCGGGAGAGACTGCAGCGGAAAACCTCCCGGTCGGCGTTCTCGATCACCTCATGAACGTGAACACAACGCCCGGCCCAAGGATGCCACGGATAAAGAAACTTGCGTTCCTCGGTCCTGTGGGTGTTCTTTCCTGGTGTTGTTCAACACCGTGAGGCCGCATTCCTCGCTCGCTATTTGACCCCGGCGGTCTTCGCCGGAACCCTCGCCGCAACCGGCTCCGACGCTGCACTCAATGAAGGCTTCGCGCCTCCGCCCGTTGCTCAAACCGCGCCATAACAGAAACGGCCGAGGCTAATCGCCACTGGTTGAAAGTTCAGTGGCAGGTCAGAGGGTCTGGCTCGACGGCCTTAGCTTCAGGCTATCCGGCCAATCCCGGCGATCACCCAGCGACACGATGACTGACCAGTGCTCAGCGCCACCGCCGGAGCTGCAAAAAGAGTTGCGTATGATTGAGCGTTCGACCACGTTGCTGTCGATCTTGATATGGCCTCGTCCAGGATGCGCGAGAGGCGCTTCCCAGCGCGAGAGCGTGTAGGGGATCGCCGCTGTGAGCTTGGTCTTCTGACTGATTTGGCCGAGCTTCTCTAGCCGCCCTGGGTCCAGTGCCGTGATGGTTGAGCACTTTTTGCCTGCGTGCAGCAAGGCCTCGTTGGCCTCGGCTACGGATGTCATCCTCGATCTTTTAGAGTTCGCGGATCCTTCTTAGCGCCTCGATCGGGCGCGGCATGGCAGAAGGCGAGCGTGAAGCCGCTTTTCGTCGGCCAGCAAGCGATGGCCCGCTATAGCCGTCGACCTGCAAGTTCCGGTAGAGAGCCTGCGAGATGAGCGATCGCACGCTGGGCCTTTTCGGTCCGGCGCATAGACATAAGACGCCCGGCGGTCCGCTCCCTCCCTAATCAGTCATCGCGGGCATAAATCCAGAGTAGGCCTGTCTTCGTCTTGCCGACCCCGGAACGAGCACCGGCGCGGTCGTCGCACGTCGGCGAAGAGTTTTGGCGAGGACTTCGGTTTTGCTAAAGCAACCGTTCATGGACCAGACGTAGGTGCCAGTCCGGCGCGGCCGACTACCGGCGCTGCCAGCAGCCTGGGCAAGCGAACCAAATTGTAGCCCGCCAAGTTATGCCGCGCCCGCGGTGGCACATCCTCGCAGCTTGACCTTGGCCATGCCGTCTGAGGTCTTGACTGACCGAACCCTCCTCTGACCCCTTAGGGCAGTGCTGACTGAGATCATAGCCCGGATGGCGCTTCGTGCGGTCATCGATCGCTATACGCGAGGCTTGTTGCTTTCTGCTCAAATGGGCGTTGAAGGCAACGCGCGGCGTGATCTTGCTCTTTGCAGGTCCTTGACTGGCGCGTCCTAGGCTTCGCCAGCGCCAGTCGATGCGCCGTCGCGGCGTCTGCGGTCCAACATAGCGAGAGCGGCATCACGCTCGCCTGTGCCAGGCCTGGGTATGAAACTTTCCAGTCAAGCCGGATTGGCCAGCACCTGGGTGCATAACCAACCTGTTGTCGCGGCTTCATTAGCATGAGGTGCCCGGAAACGAAGATACGTATGGACCCCGCCCCGCTTTCCAATTGAGCCTAGGGGCTGCTGATTCCTTCTTCGCCAAGGGTCGTGAACGGCGTGATCGACCAATGGATTAGGTTGATGGGACGATGAGTGTCGCCTCGGTCGAGCAATGGTGGATGAAACTGCGATGACATGTCCGATAGGATCTCTGTAATCGCCCTGCCTGACGCCCTGCCTTCAGGTTTTCGACATAAAATTTCACCTCGGTCACACCTGATCTTAATGTCGCCAGCGATCTAATCCAGTGTGCCAGGAATGAGGTACCGTACGGCCGCACTGCGAGAATGCCTTCTTCGCAAATCCCAGTCCTCGCCGTGACTGCTAGGTGCAATACTGCAAGCCAGCTGAACCAATTGAGGATCTGTCCCCTCATCGAGGCGCGGATTGACTTGGATGACGACGGGTCCAGGCTTCGTCCACGGAGTTCAATGTTCGTTGGCCCAGCTGAGGCCGTGAGCTTGCAAGCAATTCTGTGACACGTTGACGATACGATCATGCTCGTCATTAGTCAGCAGGGTTGGTTGGACAATTCACCTCTCGGAAGAGGAAATGGGGTGGCCGGCCGAAGTCCGCCAGCGGCAATAGCAATGACCTCCTTTCCCATCTTGTTAGCGCCGCTGGTTGCAATGGCGCTTGGTACTGAAGACTTCAGTGCAGCTGTTGGCGGTGCCCCAGAACTCGACCTGCTTTTGACGCCGAACCTTTCCGTTCTGTTCCCCATGCGGCAGTCTCGGCTCGATAGGAAGCATCGGCGATTCTTAGACAATGATAACTTCGTGGGGCCGCAGGCGATCCATTTAAACATCGATGGGGCTTTTCACCAAGCGCACAAGAACTCGAGGGACCCGTCGTGTCCTCGCGGCGAAAAAGATGCGACGGCGCAAGGCAAAGGCGCGTTCACATTGGACGGGAAGATGGTCGATCTACCGGTTATTCGAAGGGTCCGAGAAATCATCTCCATGGATCAGGGCGCCGAGTTGGCCGGTTGAAGCCTCGGCGGGTTGGGTCCATTCTGGACACATAGGTTACGGTTTTGGTCAAACCACACTGAGATGACACGACAGTTAGGCGTCATGTCGCTCTGCAATTATTGCTGTCGCGCCATCACATTTCGAGATAGATTACATCATTGCAGTCCGCCCTCGGAAGAGTACCCGTGGAAATCAGGCAGTTAAGATACTTTGTTGGCGTGGTCGAAGCAGGCAGTTTCACGAAGGCCGCTGGCTTTCTGAATGTCGCCCAGAGTGCGCTGAGTCTGCATGTGCGCCAATTGGAGGAAGGCTTCGGCACTCAGCTGCTGATACGCGACAGGACCGGCGTGAGCGTGACGGCGTCAGGAGCCAAACTCCTGGAGCGGGCGCGGGCGATTCTCAAAGAAATTCGAATTACCGAGGTGGAATTGACCAACACAGCCGCTTCCCCCGCCGGGGAGGTGACTATTGGCATTCCGTCTGGAGCTGCTCGCGTCCTGAGCGGTCCGCTGCTTGAGACGGTAAGACACGAACTGCCCAAGGTGTCCCTCAAGATGGTCGAGGGTATGACGGGACCGCTAGAGGAATGGATGGCGGCTGGACGCTTCAATCTGGCGGTTCTGTACCGCACTGCGGACAGTGTGGGGCGAATGACTGTGCTAGCGCGCGAAGACCTTTGTCTGGTGGTTCCGTCCGGCGAGCCACCGTTTGAAGATGCGATATCTCTGGCCGACCTGCATGCATTCCCCCTGGCGGTTCCCATGCGCAACAACAATGTCAGGCGTTCGGTGGCTGATGTCGTCGCACAACACGGTTGCGCGATGGACGTCAAGTTTGAAGTGGACTCGCTCTCAACGATCATCAACATGGTCGTAGAGGGAAAAGCGCATTCTATTCTCGCCCCGTCTGCCGTTCAGAAAGAAGCCTCTCAAGGGCTGGTCCGGACGGTCAAGATAGTCGATCCGGTAATTACCCGCTCCGTGGTGCTTGCTGTAAATCCCAAAGATGAGCGTTCTGCGGCCGTTTCTGCGGTCCGCAAGCTCATTCCGAAGGTCGCCAGAGAATTGATTGAGAGCCGGGGCTGGGTAGCATCGGCTCCTGACGCGACCTGAGAACCATCGATCTGTAAACAACGGCATGACTTCCTTCCTGTCGGAACAGATCGATCTGGATTCCAGATGGATTTAGGCACTAATCGATATTTGACCCGCTGCGACCATCGCGATGAAACTGGCTCAAGCGAGCTCAGCGGCTTCGAAAATTGAAACGGCGCTCGCATGGCCAGAATCACAAGTGGAGCCCGCGATGTCCCACGCCAGGAGCTACGAGCTCTTCATTAATGGCAAATGGCGAGCCGGTGGTAGCCGAGCCACTTTGCCGGTGATCAACCCGGCGACGGAGAAGGTATTTGCCTCAGTGGCCTCGGCTACGGTTCCAGACTTGGATGAAGCTCTTGCTTCGGCAGAACGCAGCCGCAAGGCGTGGTCCTCACGCCCCGCCAAAGAGCGTGGCGAGATCCTCGTCTCTGCCGCCAGCAATCTGGCTGAGAAAGCTGGCGCCGCAGCCAGGGACCTGTCGTCCGAACAGGGAAAGACGATTGCCGAAGCAACAGGAGAGTACGCGCGCGCAGTCGAAACGCTGGAATGGAATGGCCGGCATGCCGATGAGTTGTCGACCCCGATTCCGTTGGGTCCGAACAGGATGATCGTCCCGGAGGCCCTCGGTGTCGTCGCTGCCTTTACGCCGTGGAACTATCCAGCCGTTCTCATCGCCCGCAAGCTCGCCCCCGCGCTGGCGGCAGGCTGCCCGGTGATCCTCAAAGGGGCCGAAGAGACGCCAAGCGTGGCTGTCCATGTCGTGGAATCTTTGCGTCAAGCAGGGATACCGGAAGGCGTGGTCAACCTGGTGTTCGGTGTTCCTGTGCATATATCACGGCATCTGCTCAGTTCGCCAATTGTCAAAGTCTTGACGTTCACGGGGTCGACCGCTGTTGGGAAACAGCTGGCCACACTGGCCGCGAATAATCTGCAGCGCTGCATCCTTGAGCTCGGTGGACATTCCCCGGTTATTGTGTGCGAAGATGCCGACCTGGCAACGGCGATACCGGCTATTTCGGAATACAAATTCGAGTGCGCGGGCCAGAGTTGTAATGCGCCCAGCAGGATTCTTGTCGCCCGATCCCGCTATGAGGAATTCCTGTTCCGGATGACGGAGGCGGTCCGAAAAATCAGGATCGGTCCACCGGATGACCCTGCAACGCAGATGGGTCCCATGGCAAACGCGCGGCGAATCGAGGCCATGCAACGCCTGACCAAAGATGCGGTAGAGGGCGGCGCCCAAATCGAGACCGGTGGCATCCCCCTTGACCGACCGGGGTTTTACTGGCCGCCAACCATCCTGACTGGCGTACCGAAGGAAGCGAGAGTGCTTCATGAAGAGCCGTTCGGACCAATTCTCACCGTGGCTCCTTTCGATACGATCGAAGAGGCGATCGATGAAGCCAACGCCACGGAGTACGGTCTGGCCGCCTACTTGTTTACTGGCGCGGCCGATACGCAACAGAGGCTTGTGGGCGGTCTTTCTGCGGGCGCTGTTAGTGTGAATTACCTGAAAGGGGTTTCCGCTGATGCCCCTTATGGAGGAGTCAAACAAAGCGGCTATGGATATGAAGGCGGCGAGCAGGGGGTGCGAAGCTTCCAGATTCTGAAAATGGTCAATGGCCTCGGTTCATTTGGATAAAATCCGGTGGGAAACAGAACACGGACCATGGCCGGTAGCGACATCACAAGGAGCGTCGCCGACGCCCTTCAGTACATCTCGTACTATCATCCTCCAGATTATATCCGGTCTCTTTCTCACGCATACACGCGAGAACAGAGCCCGTCGGCGAAGAATGCCATAGGTCAGATTCTGCTGAACTCCCGCATGGCGGCCTTTGGGCGGCGCCCGATTTGTCAGGACACCGGACTTGTGGTTGTCTTCGCAAAGGTCGGCATGGATGCCCGCATTAAGTCAACAGCCAGTTTCGCGGATCTTGTGAATGAGGGCGTACGTCAAGCCTATCTCGATCCGGACAATCCCCTTCGGGCATCGATCGTTGCGGATCCCCTCGCTAGACGGGTCAACACCCGCGACAACACACCGGCAGTTGTCCATGTCGACCTGGTGCAAGGTAACCAGATTGAGATCACCATCGCCGCGAAAGGCGGCGGGTCGGAGAACAAGGCACGTTTTACCACCCTCAATCCCACCGCCTCCGTTTCCGACTGGGTGGTCAATACCGTTTCGACCCTTGGCAGCGGGTGGTGTCCACCTGGACTGATCTCTGTCGGCATCGGTGGTAGCGCTGAAAAGGCGATGCTGCTGGCCAAGGAGGCCATGAACGAGCCCATAGATATGGCGGAACTGATCGCAAGGGGGGCGTCAAGCGCAGAAGAGGGGCTGCGGATTGAGCTTTATGAGCGGATCAACGCGCTTGGTATCGGCGCCCAAGGCCTTGGTGGTCTGACGACAGTCGTTGACGTCAAGGTTGCGACCTATCCTACTCATGCAGCGTCCAAGCCTGTGGCGCTCATCCCGCAATGCGCCGCCAACCGGCACCTGAAGTTTACTTTGGACGGCTCTGGACCCATCAGCCTCCAGCCGCCCGATTTGCGCGAATGGCCCGACATCGGAGCCGACGAATTGAACCCAGCCGGCGTCCGGCGGGTCAATTTAGATACGCTTACGAAGGAAGAGACGGCATCGTGGCGCTGCGGTGAAACGCTCCTGCTTTCTGGAAAGATGCTGACGGGCCGTGACGCTGCCCACAAACGAATGGTCGAACTGATTGATGCCGGCAAGCCGCTCCCAGTCGATCTGAGGGGCCGCGTGATCTACTACGTCGGTCCCGTCCGGGCAGTGAGGAATGAAGTCGTTGGACCCGCCGGTCCAACAACCTCCAGCCGCTTGGACGATTTTACGGACAAGGTGCTCGCCGAAACCGGCCTTTTCGCGATGGTGGGCAAAGCGGAGAGGGGACCGGCGGCCATCGCGTCGATTGTAAGACACAGAACGCCATACCTTGCTGCAGTGGGTGGCGCTGCGTACCTGATTTCAAAGTCGATTAAGGCGGCGCGGATTGTCGCCTTTGAAGACCTGGGCATGGAAGCCATCTATGAATTCGATGTGCAGGACATGCCCGTCGTCATGGCTGTCGATGTTGAGGGAAACTCCATTCACAATTCCGGGCCTCTTGAGTGGCGTAAGCGTATGGCAGCCGACAGCATCGCACGCAACATCGGTGTTTGAGTCTTTCCGGTTGGGCGATTTCGGCCAGACCCGAGCGCCAAATTATCGGGCAAGCCATAAGACGAGCGGCATTTGCGGTGCCCTGCGCCTCGGCGAGCCGGCCAAGCAAGGCCTTCAATTCACCCTAATAGTTGAATGTGCGAGTGAATACTGCATTGAGTATGCCGTCCATGCGATCGAGGGTCGAATGCAGTCGCGCGTCTATCAAGTACGGCAGCGAGATTCAAGAAAATCGGTTATCTATTTATCATGGTCTCCGCCGCCGCCGACTATTCTCTCCAGCTGCACCATTGCCCCGTTGGGCGTTGGGGCGATAGCCAAATTACTTCTGCAGCTTTTCTCAGCGGATCGCTCACCCTCAGCTGATTTTCGTACCCCATTCTGGCACATCTCGGGCCTGGAACGGATGCCTTCCACTGCTACATTCGCTCGTTTCAATTGATGATAGAATTGATCGGCACACAACGCGATGTCATCGCTGAGAGCATAGGTTATGAAGTCGAAACCCGATCCCGTGCAACTCGACAGTTGGGACCTGCGGATCCTCTCCGAAATTCAGGCAGACGGTCGGATTTCAAAAAGTGAGCTTGCAAAACGAGTTCATCTTTCGGCGTCCGCCTGTTCGGAGCGGCTCCGAGCACTCAAGGCCGCGGGGATTATTGAGGGATTTTATGCGCGGCTGAGTCCTGCCCTCATCGGCGGCATGATCTTTGTGATGGTGGAGGTCGTGCTGGATCGTCATCGTCTTGAGGACCAACGACACTTCGAAACTGCTATCCAAGACATTCCGGAAATCCTGGACTGCTGGGCAATTGGGGGGCGCGTGGATTATCTGATGCGGGTCGCATCTCGTTCTATGGCCGCCTATCAGGATTTCATGGAGGGACTGCTGCAGGCAGGCTTGGGGATTGATCAATACTATAGCCTTGTCGTCACGAAACCAGTGAAGTCCAATTCACCGATACCTTTGTCCGCCCTGAGGCAACGGTAACCCAAAAGCTAAGTTTCAACGGCGTTTGGCACGGATCCCGTAGATTCGTCGGCAAAAGGCACCCATTCCGACGAAACTCAAGGGACATTTGCGGTATACTAATTGCTGGAAAAAGGTGGCCGAGCGCTATCCGCCAGTTGATCGCGAGCAAGGACGATGCGCTTGAGCAATCTGGAACCGATCTATTCCAGGAGAGGATCGAAGCAGCCATCGGACGCACTTGCCCAGCACGGTTACGGCGAGAAGCCAAACCGGATCGTGCCTGGTTGAGGAGGCGTCCATATCTAAGATGCGAAGTGCCGAAAAATGCCTCTACCGCTACTTCAAGGGGGGAACTTTCGCCCTGGATTGGCGATCAGTGGCGATTGAGCTTAGTCGCGGTCAGCGCATCCGTGTAGGGGGCGAAATCTACAGCGAGGGTTTGGCAAGCCGACGGGTAGCGGGAGTGCAAGCTGGCCCGCTCGGCCTTGGCGACCAACCCGGCCCTCGACGCCTGCGGACATTCGGAGATCGCGTTTTTACGTCCTAAGTTCGTTGCTGTTCGAGATTAGGAGATCGTCTGTCCTGTTTGACATTGCTGGTCTCCGCAGCCTTCTAAGCGAGGAGCATGGCTGTGCCGGGATCGCGTAGGTGGGTGACAAGGCCGGTCACTCCTGCCACCCGACGTGGTCTTTGAGAAGGTGGAGGTTGCGCTACCGGCTGGAGAGCATGGTGCCAGTTTTCACAAGACAAGGGTCGCTTAATCGAATGGGCGTCAAGTTCATAGATTGCGAACAGATCATGGGGGGATTTGAATAGTGCTACTGACCGAGGCAGAGCTGAAAAGAGTTGCGAATGCCAGTCGAGGACATAGAGCCGCATCGATCGTTCTAAAGGAAGAGACGGCCGCAGCTACAGCCAGATCGTCATTCGACGTTTTTCTGTCACATTCTTTCAAGGACGCAGAGATCGTTCTCGGTGTGAAGCGAATTTTCGAGGAGCTTGGGTTCACTGCTTACGTAGATTGGGTCGAAGATTCACAACTGGACCGCACAAAAGTCTCCTCGGCCACCGCCGAGTTGCTGCGGACCCGTATGAGGCAGTCAAAGACGCTAATCTATGTGCATTCAAACAATTCTCCAGGATCCAGATGGATGCCTTGGGAGCTTGGCTTTTTCGATGGGTTTCGGACCGCGGTAGCGGTTCTGCCCGTGGCAAAAAATTCTTCGGAAACATTCTCCGGGCAAGAATTTTTGGGCCTATACCCTTACATTGATGGGACAGGACCTGCATTCCTGTTTATGAACAGAGGGACCGCGCCTCGCTCAAGAATAGGCTCTGTAAGCTCGACTGCTAACCTCACGTTTGCCAAATCCTGGCTTAAAGAATTTACCGCCACAAAATAGACTGGTGTGCTTCAAAAATGAAATATCCTGGACTCTATAATAGCGCCGACGTGGCATCCAACGAGCAGCAGGCGACGTTTCTGCGCCTGATCCGGGCAGAGTACGTTCTTCTTTTTTTAGCGTCGGTGCTCTCTTTGGACTTGTCGCCATCAAAAGCCTATTTCGGTGTCTATGCTGCGGTATTTCTTTGCTCAATGGGAGTCCTCATTTTCCGGTCGGTCACAAAGCCCGAGCAGGTCTGGTATCAGGCTCGAGCTCTGGCAGAGTCGGTGAAGACATTGACTTGGCGCTTCGCGATGCGAGCACAGCCGTTCGATGACGCGCGCGCCGCTGACGCCAGAGCTGATTTTCGAAAGCTCATGGAAGGTATCCTTGATAGCAATCGTCACCTTGGTAGCGCGTTGAGCGGCACCGATTCAGCATCCCCCCAAACAACCGACCAGATGATGTCGATAAGGGACTCCCCGCTAAAAGAAAGAAAAGACCTATATCTGCAGAGACGAATCTGCGACCAACGGAAGTGGTACGAGAAGAAGGCGCGCTCGAACAAGAGGTCCGCGAAAGTCTGGATGGGCCTTGGTATTTTTGCATACGCTCTGGGATTCTCGTTCATCGTAGTACGCATCGCTGACCCCGCGATGCCAGGCTGGCCGACCGAGCCGCTAATTGTCATCGCCGCCTCCCTTATTGGGTGGACCCAGATCAAGAAATTTAACGAATTGGCATCGGCTTACACGTTGACAGCTCACGAGATCGGCTTGACTGCCGACCTTATTACGGACGCCAACTCGGATGAGGCATTCTCCGCCGCGGTGAACGAAGCCGAACTGGCTTTCTCACGGGAGCACACCCAGTGGGTTGCTCGTCAAAACAACTAAGAGACAACAATGGCATACAGCGATCCGACCTATGTAATATTTGACGGCGATGAAGACGCTTGGGCATACCGCTTTATGAAAGGGTGGAACGCCAGCGAGAATGTGAGTTTTGAATTCGCGAACGCTCACGATCTGGACAATATGACGAGCCGAGCACAGGACGAAGATTATGTTAAACGCAATCTTCGCAACAGAATGAATGGATCGAGCCAGGTACTTGTCCTGATCGGTGAGAAGACGAAAAACCTTTTTCGCTTCGTGCGCTGGGAAATGGAATTGGCTCTTGATCTAGGTCTGCCGATAATCGCAGCAAACCTTAACGGCTCGCGGCAACAAGATGTGAGCTGTCCGCCTATCATCAGGGACAAATGTGTTGTGCACGTGCCGTTCAAGATGAAGGCCATCAAGCACGCGCTAGCCAATTGGCCGAGCGAATTTCATCGGCTTTCAAACGCTCAGCGTGGCGATGGCGCCAGGAGCTATGGCGAAAGCACCTATCGCGATCTCGGCTTATAATCGCCACCTAAAAGCACTTAGCCGCCCAAACATCCTCGCCATCCGCTGGCGGCGACTAGCCTTAGCAACGTCCGCCAGCGTGTTCCGAGCTTGCCGAGCGATGATAAGAAGAGCACGACGTCCGATTTGCTGAGTTTGGCTGAAAGCTGCAGGTCATGTGCAACCTATTAGAGGAGCCCCGCTCGAAGCGTCGGATCGTCAGACAAGATCATGTCGCGCGAGGGCGCTGGTTTCGCGAGGAAAAGGAGCGGCTGTTCGATGTTTGAGGCTTGATCCAGCGTTTCGAGACTGCACGAGCGGCCAGCATTGATGGAGGCAGCTTTTCAGGCCGCGCAATTCTGTCGGCTCGCCCCCTCCTGCGAGCCGCAGCTCGGCTCGCCCTGCGCAGCAACCACGAATTTGCGATCGCAAGAAAGGCAACACGCTGACGATAGAACTTGGCGGCGCTGGTCGGCTGCGAATCAAGATGTCAATGGCAAGGAGCTCTCGCCGCGCGTCTTTGCCGGGCCGAACCTTCTGGCTATGCTCCTTCGAGAAGTCTGCCGAGCACCAGCCGCCGCACCGCCAAAGCTATCAATATGCGCGAGGGCACGACCTCAGCCTCTCAGCGCTGGCCAACCAGGTTGGAGCCTGTGCCGCGGCACGGAACCCGCTGCCTGCTGATCGAGGCGAATGTGCTTTGCCCCTGATCACCTCATTACCACCCTTGGGAAGGGCAAGACCGATCCGGACCGTCAGAATGTAAGGGATGACCGGCAGTTCGGCGGAACATGGCCGCCGGCGCTCTATCGTGCCTCGCGCGGCCGGCGGGAACAGCGTCCCGAGCGCTATTCATCCGTCAATATCGCCCGCTAATCGGGCACTATGCTGGGCGCATGCGCGTCGTAAGCTGTTCGTGTTTGCAGGACGCGCCCCCGACCCTCGGCTAAGGCGAAGGTGACGCCTTAGTTTTCACGGCAATTCGGGCCGATCCCGCGAATTTCACGGCGAATAACCTGCATTCCCGAGAAACTCAAGGGACGTTTCCGGTATGCTATTTGCTAAACAGGTGGCTGGCCGAGTGCCCTCCGCCAATTTATCGCGAGGAGAGGGACATGCGCTTGAGCAATCTGGGAACCGAGCAACTCCGGGAGAAGGATAGAAGCTTCGTCTTCCATCCTTCTACGCATCTGGCCAAGCACAGCCGAGGCGAAACGCCAAATAGGATTATGGCCGGTGCGGAAGGCGTCTATATCTGGGACACCGAAGGCCGAAGGAGCCTCGACGGTTTCGGAGGACTCTACTGCGTCAACATGGGATATGGATGCACGGAGATCGCCGAGGCCATTGCCAGGCAAGCACACGAATTGCCGTTCGCGCACGTCTATGCCAGCCAAGGTACGGAGCCGGTCGCCCTGTTGGCAGAGGCCGTGGTCGAGTATTTCGGTCAGAACATGCGAAGGGTCTATTTCGGCCTCTCCGGTTCCGATGCCAACGAAACCAACATCAAGCTGGTCTGGTACTATAATAACATTCTTGGCCGGCCCGAAAAGAAAAAGATCATCTCGCGAAATCGCGGCTATCACGGGTCTGGATTGGTCACGGGTAGCCTAACTGGCCTTCCCTTCTTTCACAATTTCTTCGACCTGCCTCTGGATTTGGTGCGCCATACAACCACGCCGCACTATTACCGCCAGGCGCGTGTCGAGGAGAGCGAGGAAGCGTTCTCCCGGCGCTGTGCCGATGAGCTTGAAGCCTTGATCCTGGCCGAAGGACCGGAAACGGTTGCAGCTTTTATCGGAGAGCCGGTACTTGGGACAGGAGGTATTGTGCCGCCCCCCAAAGGGTACTGGACGTCCATTCAAGCGGTGCTCGACAAATACGATATCCTTCTAATCGCGGATGAAGTGGTCTGTGGCTTCGCGCGAACCGGCGAGAAGTTCGGTTCCCACCTGTATAACATGCGTCCGGATTTCGTGACCATCGCAAAGGGTTTGAGTTCCGCCTACCTCCCCATCTCCGGGTCAATCATTGGCGACCGTGTCTGGTCGGTTTTGGAACAAGGAACTGAGAAGCACGGCGCACTCGGCCACGGCTGGACATATTCGGGGCACACGCTTTGTGCCGCAGCCGCGCTCGCCAATATTCGACTGCTTAAAGAAAAAAATATTCTGGAGCATGTCCGCGATGTTGGACCGTATTGGCAAGACCGGATGAAGGCCGAGCTGGCGGGACATCCCATCGTTGGTGAAGTTCGCGGAGTGGGTATCCTGTCGGCCGTAGAGATGATGCGGGACCCAAAACAAAGGATACCATTCGAACCCGACCTTCAGGTCGGGGTGCGCACTGCAGCTGCTCTGTTTGAGAATGGTGTCATCGGACGGGCCATGCCGCATGGCGACATCCTCGGTTATGCCCCCCCCCTGATCATTACCCGAAAAGAGATCGACATCATTGTCGACGCGACGGTAAAGTCGGTCGATACCACCTATCGCGCGCTGAAGGCCGAGGGTGCCGTATGATTTTGCGATCGCGAAGGAGCGAGTCCGGAGGCAGGCATGTCCCTGCGCGCTACTGCGCCGAGCAGACCCAAAACTGTTGAATTCCAGATATCTGATCTTGAGCATGCTCCGGGCTATTTCAGTCACGATTTGTAACCGAATCAGTTCTGCCGCCGCTGTCCTGTTGCCCAACGACCAGGACCTCTGTGCGGCGCGCCCTGCGGGTGTACCTCCCCGCCGGCAGGGCGCCCTTTTTGACCCACGTAATCAGTATCATTATGGCCCGTGCGGGATCGAGGGTCTGGTAAAGGTCATCTGCACGTTCCGATGCAGATTGAGCTTAGACGTGCCCTTTACATCATTGCAGCGGGCCATAATCATTGCGGTGAATTTTATCACGTCAGGTATATAGAAGGACGATACTCACACGCCACCCCGTTCACAAGGAAAGGCATTTTAATATTGTTGAGACGATTTGCCTATCAAAGAAAAGAAAGCATCGCAACACTTCTTTGCGGATCACGGCGCCCCGGGTGGGGGATGAGCGGCTATCCGAATTGTTATGCTAATGCCGACCCAAATTCCTGCAAAAGCTGGGGTCAATGATGGCTTTTGGTCAGCGCAGGATGATTTCTCCTGATTTGGTCGGTGCAGGGGCGGTCATGATTTAATGCATGGAGATTCTCTGATTGAGCTGTTGAGATCATGAGGCGTCTGCCAGACGCCCATCGGGTGAGCCCAGCATGATTGGGATGACCGACGAAGATCGAAAGTGTGGCAGCATTCTGGAGCCCGGTCAGCCCAGCGACGCCCGCGAATTCAATCACGTTTGTCGGGACATACACGACGCAGCCGGAAGGCGTGCAGAAAGAGGAAGAATCGAGCGCGACGATGACGAGGCACATGCCACTTGTTTTCGAGACATTCCTTGAAAGACTGTCACAGAGTATCGATGAGGCAGATTTCCGGGATGCCATGGCTGAGGCGGCCGGACGACTTGACCTAATCTTCTTTGCCTACCTCTCCTTGCCAGCACGGCCTTCCGGCAAACCGAGGTTAATTTCAAACTATCCACCCCGCTGGACCAGACAGTATCTGGAAAATCAGTATGAGAAACTCGATCCTGTGGTCTTGCGTGCTCGAAATGGCGGCTGCCCGTTTCACTGGGGATCGAATTTGGGAGGCGATAAAATGTCGCCGGCTCAACAGCAGCTATTCGATGAGGCGGCTCAATTCAGCATCTGCTGCGGTTTGACGATCCCAATTGTCGATCTCCGCGGCCGCATCGCTGCGGTTACTTTTGCCGCCGATGAGCCTCGTCCAGTATTTCTTCGGGTCGCTGAGCGGTACGAACAAGCTCTTCAACTGATGGCGGCCTGCTTTCATCGTTGCGTTCGCCGCAAATTGCCGAGCGATCGAACAGTGGATGGGGTTTCGCTGACATCCCGCGAATATGAGTGCCTGAGGTGGGCAGCGCGGGGTAATTCAGCCTGGGTGACCGGCCGCATCTTGGGTATCAAGCCACGCACGATCGCTTTTCATTTGGACAATGCCAAGAAGAAGCTAGGCGTGCGAACCCAAAATCAGGCTATAGCCCTTTTGGGGTCCGAAGGGTCCTCAATTGTCTGAGAAGCTTTTTGATCCCCTTGTGCTCGGGCCATTCGATCGCGCGCTTTGTATCGAGCGTTGACTGGATGCCGAGATCTTCTGTTCCGCCGGCTCGGGCGATGCAGCCGTATTCTTCCAGTCCGCGCCGGTGATCATAGTCTATGGGTGCTCGAGCGGGTGTGTCGTCGCTGACGAGCTAGTTGTGGAGCCTCAACAGGTTGTCCTCGGTTAGAGCGAGGCGACTGATAGGTGTTTTGGACTTTAGGCTCCCGTGGGGACGGTGCCAATTGTATCTGTGCAGCCAGACCGGCAACTCTGCGGCGCGGTGATCTGAAGTCGGATAAGCGATGGCATAAGCCCATTCGCGCAGTGCTGTCTGGATGAAGCGCTCGGCCTTGCCATTGGTCTTGGGTGTATAGGGTCTTGTCCTGACGTGCTTGAGGCCGAGATCGCGGCAGGCCTTGGCGAAGGCCTTTGATCTGTAGCAGGAGCCGTTGTCGGTCATGACGCGGGCTATCGTGACGCCGAGGCTGGCGTAGTAGGCCACCGCCGCCTTGAGGAAGGCGATGGCGCTTTCTTTTTTCTCGTCGGGCAGGATCTGCGAGAAGGCGATGCGGGAGGCGTCGTCGATGCAGACATGGACGAACTCCCAACTGCTGCCGCGCGAGCTGGCATTGCCGGTGCGCTTGCCGGTAATGCGATGACCGATGCGCTCGAAACGACCGAGCTTCTTGATATCGATATGGATCATCTCGCCAGGATGCTCGCGCTCGTAGCGTCGGATCGGCTCGGCCGGTTCGATATCCCGCAACCGCGACAGTCCGGCACGCTTGAGAACCCGGCTAACGGTGGCGGGCGAGACGCCGACCTCATGGGCGATGTGCTTGCCGGTCCAACGTTGCCGCCGCAGCGCCATGATGCGCTCGGCGATCAACGCAGCGGTGGCCTGCGGCATATTGGCGGGCCGCGAGGAACGGTCGATCATGCCGGCCCGCCCTTCGGACTTGTAGCGCTCGACCCAGCGCGCCACGATCTTGGCCGACACGCCGTAGACACGCGCCGCATGGGCTTTGGAGAAAGCGCCTTCTATCACCGACAGCGCCATCTCCTCTCGACGCAGCGGTGTGAGACGGGCATTCTTATGGATGTTCATTCGGACCCTCCGGTGAGTGCTGAAGCTTGGTAACTCCAGTCTCCCCGGTCCGGTCCGAATGGACAACCTCCCGAAAGCTCACAGCTAGTCGTGCGGTTATATAGTTTCCGAGGATGGCCCGCTTGCATACCTGCCTGCCGGTAATCTCTAACCCTTGACTTAGGGCGATGGCTATCGGTTATGCGGCTTGAAAGCGAAGAGGTGGACCCTTCGTCGAGCGCCGGTACGATATGGAGTGCTGCTCCGGGCTAATACCCATCCAGACAGAGCGGAACCTTCTATCACGTCAGACGCTCGGACAGTTGCCAAACCCCGATTTCCTGGGAACTGAATTGTGCTCGCCACCGGGTCCATTTTGCCGGCGCGTCTGTGGTGCAGGCCCCGATCAGCCTGACCAATGGCACAGGAACGCTTCTATGACCGAGCACTGCGAATTTGTCAGCTGGCGAACAATTCCTTGTAGCCGCTCGTCACCATCCAGTTCGCACGGTCGAGATGACTACGAAGCGCCTTCCTGGCGCGCTCCGGTTCAAGTGCCGGATCAATGCCGAGGATCAGTTGGGCCATTTCCTCTTCGGGCGCCTCATCGGCTGAGGCGTCCAGGAGCCTCATATAGATGGTAAAGTGCGCCCTGTCGTAGGCGGTAAGACGGTCAGACCAAGGGACTTCGTCGAGCAGTGTTGAGCTTTGAGTCCTATCTGTTCCCGTTGATTGATTCATGTCTGCCGCGAACCTCGCATGTTGATCGCTGGATCCAAGGCAGAATATCCCAAAATGGGATAATCCGAAACGGGGATTAGTCGCTGAGCCGGTCTCTACCTGCCGGTTCACCTAAATGCCCAAATCTCTTCGATCTCCCCGCCACCAGCGGTTTCTGGCCCAGTTGATCTCACTGCGCAATGTCAAAGGGCTGACGCAGGCGCAGGTGGCTGAGAAGCTTGGTCGTCCGCAATCTTTCGTGGCGAAATATGAGGGTGGCGAACGGCGTCTCGATGTCATTGAGTTTCTCGACGTAACTGCGGCCCTCGATGCTGATCCGTGTGAGATTCTGTTGAGCCTGCGCACGTAGTGGGCGCCCGCGCCCATCACCGCGCGTGCCGTGTGCCGGTGGGTCGAGCCCCGATTTTCTTGGCTCTGGCGTCTCGACCATTCCGCTGCGCCTCCTAGCGCGTCGTTAGACTCTCGCAATTCGCTCTGTTTTGTGCCTTTCTCAGCAGGTGGCGCCGCATCCTTCTAGGCCCGCCGCGGCGTCCCGCAACCCTTAGCCAGCTGTGAGCTTTCAGTAGGTTGTCCATCCGGCCCTTCGGATGCGGTGCGGCTCAGACGGCGGACCCGTTCCTGTCATGATTCGCCGCCGCACCCATTCCTGGGAAGCAGCCATTGGCGAGCGGAGGACAAAATGATGAGACAGCGAAGCGCTGGGCCATCCGCGCTGTGGTGATACGTCGATGCATGGCGGTTGCGCGACTTCGTTGCTTGAAGCGAAGCGACCGCACCGCCCATTTCGTCAACTGGCGAACAAATCCTTGTAGCCGCTCGTCACCACCCAGTTTGCACGGTCGAGATGACTGCGAAGAACGTTGCGTGCGCGCTCAGGTTCGCGTGCCGGATCAATGCCGAGGATCACTTTGGCCATTTCCTCTTCAGTGGCGTTGTCGGCCGAGGCGTCCAGGAGCCTCATATAGGTTGTAAAGTGGTCCTTGTCGTAGGCTGTAATGCGGTCCGACCAGGGGACCTCGTCGGCGAACGGCGTGTTCGATCTGGGCTGCAACATCGCTAATTCTATCTCCGGCCAATGGACCCGCGAAGCCCTGTGCCTGCTAAATGTGGATTACATATTATAGTTGATAAACTCAAGCCGCCTGATCCGCTGGCTTGCGTGCATGGATATGCGCAAGTTGGTCGGACGGAATGTGCAGAGGATCAGGCAAAGGAAGCGCCTGACGCAGGAGCAGCTTGCGGAGATTTCCGGGTTCAGTCAGCAGTACATCAGCGGCTTGGAGAAAGGCCGAAGAAATCCGACAATTATCACGATCTATGAACTGGCATTGGCCCTCGGCGTCAGCCACATGGATCTGGTTCGGCCCGACAAACAGGCATGATACACCCGCCCTCCAAGTAGCTGGCCGCCTGATGGCGCGCGCCGGGTGCTCGTGAACCCAGGCTTTTCTTAGGGTCCCCCGGCAGCCCCTGCCATTTGGCTCGCCCTGGCCCGGCGCACCCTATTGGACAGTCGGCCGCTGCGGTTTTTGTCAGCCTTTCCTGGGGCGGTCGGCATTGCCTTTTAGGCCCGCCGCGGCCTCCCGCAACCTTCGCTCTCGCTTCAGGTCCTTCTCTTGGTTACGATCCTTCGGATGCGGTTCGCCTCTTTCAGCGGGCCTAATCGCTTTCTGCCGCCCACCCCACGGGGACAGCCACGCGAGACTAGTATGGAGCGTTGCGGTTAGCGCACGAACAGCAAAGGAACTGAAAAAACAGGCAACTGTCGAAGCATGGCTGAACCAGCCATCGTGTCGGCATCTTGGAGCCGCGTGTTCGCCTTGAGGCCCTGCCGGTAGGATCCCTGCAGTTGAAGTCATTGTCGGCATTCTGACAACAATGGACATGAACCGCCGAACTATCAAGGCGACCAGGTTGTTGTCTAGCAATGGTTTTCCGAATCGGCACGGCACTTGCGTTACCAAAAACAAGTACGCCGCGGCACGGATCGCCCAAGAGGCTGAACGACCTGATCTGTTTGACCCTCGCAGCAGGGGTGGATGGCTAACACAAAGGAAACTTTGAAGGTGGACGTTTTCGAAAGTTCTCCAATACCTGTCAGGAAAACACGGACGCCATCTTTCTCGGTGGATCTAGCCTTGCTGGGAGTCGCATTCGTTTGGGGGGCGAGCTATCCGGTCGGGAAAGGCGCACTGTTCTACGCGCCGGTTTCGATACTTGTTCTTTATCGCTTCCTGATTACTACGATCATTACGGCAGTGGCTGCAAGACATGAGATCGCATTGGTCTCCTGGGGCGATTTCATCCGCGGCTTCGCATTGGGAACAATACTTTTTTGCATCTTTATTGCTGAAACTTACGGCGTTGCATCGACAAGCGCAATGAACACGGCCTTGATCATATCGCTTTGTGTGATTTTCACGCCGAGCATCGACTATGGGCTATCACGGCGACTTCCACCTACGGGCATTTTGGCAAGTGCTGCCATAGCGTGCATCGGTGTCGGCATTCTCACTGGCGGGATCAGCAGGTTCAGCCCGGGTGACGCGCTTGTCTTGGGGGCCGCGATTCTGCGAGCGGTTATGGTCGTTTCCACCAAACGCCTTCTGGCCGGCCGGCAGATTTCATCTGCAGCCCTGACGGCCATCCAAGGATCGACGGTGGCAACACTTACTTTCGTTTTGGCCGTCGCTCAGTTCGGAATTTCAGGCCTTGTTGTGAGGGCCACCCTTCAGTTTTGGGGCGCTGTTGCCTTCCTTGCACTCTTCTGCACCCTCGCTGCATTCTACATTCAAAATGCCGCAGTGAGAAAATCCACACCGACACGGGTTGGCTTCTTGATGGGAACAGAACCTTTTTTTGGTTTCGTTCTAGCGCACCTTCTTCTGAATGAGCCTTTGACAGTACCGAGCTTGATAGGCGCAGGCCTCGTCCTCGCTGCGACGTTTGCTGGCATCTGGTTTGAGAGCAGGACATCCAAATGAACCCCATCTTGGCTTCCACCAAACCCGCCATCGGCGGCATTTCGAGTTTTGAAGATCTGGAGGCTTTTCCGGACCGAACCGCACCAGTTGCAACCATGTTCAGCGGCGGTCTCGACAGCACCTATCTTCTCTACAAGCTGCAAAGCCTTGGCTTTGCGAACATTGAAGCTGTCGCAGCGGATGTCGGAACGCGCATCGATCAGCCTTTGTTGGAACGGACGGCAGCCATGTTCGGCGCGCGCTTTGTCTGCCTCGAAGGGCGGGATGCCTTTGTCGAACAAGGCGTGAAATCAGCCATTCGAGCCCACGCCAAGTACCTTGGCATCTATCCGTTGAGCAGTTCGTTGAGCCGTCCCATAATCGCATCTTTGGTTGTTAATCATGCTAGGTCAATCAACTCACGGCTGGTTCTTCATACAGCAAACCTTTCTCAAAACAGTCTTCCGCGCCTTAACAATAGCATTAAGCGCTCAGGATTTTCCGGCAACTTCGGCAGTCCGTATGAATGCTCTGTGATATCCCGACAACAGAAGACCTCCGACCTGTCCAAGTGTGGAGCGACTTTTGTGGCGGACCGCACGTGGAGCGCGGACGAAAACCTCTGGTGTCGGGAATTCGAGTCGGGGCCTTTGGAAGATCCCGAGAACTTTTCCATCCCCGAGGAGGCATTTGCTTGGACGCGCCACATTCCCGCAGAGCAGCCGGTAGAGATCAAACTCGGGTTTGCAGACGGAAGTCTCGTGTCAATTGATGACCGTGATGTTGCATTGGTCGACGCAATCCCGTTCCTGAATAACACGGTCGGCAAATTCGGGCACGGCCGCTTTGTCGGGCTTGAACACATCACAACCGGCCAAAAGGTTCTCGAAGTCCGCGAGGCCCCTGCCGCGGCCATTATCTTCGACGCGCTGCGTCACCTCGAAACCGCTTCTCTTGACGTGGCATCAATCGTTTTGAAGCAAGGGCTTGAGCAAGCCTGGTCCCAAGAGGCGGTTTCAGGTGCATGGGGCAGTACTATTCACCAGATGTGCGAACGGGCCATTGCATCCGCCCTCGAGGGCGTTAGCGGGAGCGTCAGCTACATAGTCGATCACACACGCTTTTTACCTCGGTCGATCCGAGCCAGGACGCCGAGATACATTAGGGACCGCGACCTTTGGGAATACCAAGCCGCAACCCACATAGCGTTGTCCAAAGCGTTCCGTCCTCGCCAAGTCACCAAAAGGGAGACACCCGTGGAAAACAACGCACCCCAGGCGCCGGCCAACCTCAGTCAACAATGCACTGACGGTCTGGTGACAAATGGATGGTGGTTTTCAAAAGGCGAGCGCGCCGAAGCCTGCTTTGGCATCGAAATTGATGCAGCCTGGAAGAACTTTGCTGACCATTGGAATCGACTTCTTCTCGATGAATACATGCGTGACGGCGGAACATATCGTTACCGGCGCTATAGCGCTTTTGAATATGACGCGACTGACGGAATCTTTAGGCTCCTACCCCACGCCCCCTACGAACAATCAAAAAGTGTCAATCATCTGAATGGCGGCTTCAAGCGCCACTTCGAGCCCCTTGAAAACTCCTTTATAGACCATCCCGTCTTAGAAAAGATTCTGACAGGTTTCTGCAGAATTCTATGTGAAGCCGCCCGACATGATCGTTGGAATATCAAGATCCATCCCTACCGGATTGTCGCGCGCGATGGTGTAAATGGCAAACCGGCACCCGAGGGCCTTCACCAGGACGGGGTGGACTTCATTGCTTGCTATATGATTGGGCGGGTCAACGTCACCGGCGGCATGAGCATGATCACCGACGCCTCAAAGGAGTTCCTCGGCGAGGTCGAAATGAACTCCCCGAATGATTTTGTGATCTGCAACGACCGCGAAACCTTTCACGATGTATCGTCGATTGTGGCCGAAAACCTGAAAATGCCGTACGCTTATCGCGACGTCCTTGTGATCGCCTTCGAGAAATTATAACGCCCAGCGCGCCGAGAGCATTTTCAACAAGGTTCAATACTGCTTGGTATCCTCTCGGGTGTTCCTGGTGCGGGAACAATGCAGGATTAATTTCTTGCATCTAAACACCTAGATAGCAGTTTCGCCTCTCTGGTATGATGGTTTTTGGCCTCGCGGATCTCGCGTAATACGAATGACCGTGGACACCCCCGATCTTCGCAAGAAAGTGAGAAATTATCCTCATGCTGTCCGACGAGGTGGTCTGCGGCTTCGGAGGCACCGGGAACTGGTTTGGTAGCCAGACATTTGGGATGGAACCGGACATGCTCTCGATCGCCGGGGGGCTTTCATCCGGTCACCTGCCCATTGGCGGCGTCATTATCTCGACAAGATTTATCAATGCGCCGCTGACGAGGCCCACAAGGTCGGCGTGTTCGGTCACGGTTTCACCTACTCCGGTCATCCGGTGATAGCGGCCGTCGCCGCCGAGGCGATCAGGATCTACAGCGAGATCGATTTCGTGACCCAGGCGCGTCGTCTCGGCGATCACTTGCATGGAGCCCTCGCGGACGCGCTCGGCGACCATCCGCTTGTCGGTGAAGCCCGCGGCCGCGGCTTCATCGCGGGGGTTCAGATCGTCGAGGATCGTGCGCCCGTCGCGTCTTCGCGCCCGAGCTGAGGATCGGCGATGTCGAGCGGCGGTGCCGCGAGCACGGCGTCATGATCCGCAATATGGGAGAAGTGCTTGGAATCTGTCCGCCCTATATAATCACCGAAAGCGAGATCGACCCCTTGGTTGACGGCATTCGTTCTGCACTCGACGGCGCCGCTGCTGCGAATTCCCGGGTCGGTCGGGTGGCATGAGTTCCAGCATTAAGACCGACTGCTTCACTTCAGTGGATATTATCGAGCAAACGCTCACCCGAGGGGTGCACTTCATCCGTGTCCGGTACAAAACGTCACCCATGTCTCAGGTCGGGCACGCCGCTCGCCAACGACACCGAGTTCGGCCTCGCGGCCTACTTCTACACCGGCGATCTCGGTCGCGCCTTCCGCGTGATGGAAGGACTGAAGTACCGGCGTCAATGAAGGCCTGATCACCACGCCGGAGGTGCCGTTCCGCGGCGTCAAGGAATCGGGCCTCGGCAAGGAAGGCGGCCTCCAGGGCATCGTGGATTATCTCGACACCAAACATGTCTGCATCGGCGGTCTCGGCGTCTAGTGGTTCCCGCCTGACATAGGAGTCCAATCAGAGATTCCCTTTCTGGCCTGCGCGTGCGAGTCTGGCGCATGCGCACAGGAAGATCGTTCACCGTTTCGTCGGCCGATCGCGTCCGTCTGACGGCGCTGATCAGGGATCGCAACGCCCCGCAAAAGCATGTCTGGCGCGCCGAGATAGTGCTTTTGCCCGCCGACGGCGTCGGCACCGGCGAGGTCATGCGCCGCATCGGCAAGTCGAAGACCGACGTCTGGCGCTGGCAGGAGCGCTTTGCCGCGGAAGGCTGTGACGGGCTGCTGCGCGACAAGACGCGACAGTGGCGCATTCCGCCGCTCGGTCCCGATGTCGGCGAGCGCGTCGTGGCACTGACGCTTGCCGATCCGCCGGGCGAGAGGACCCACTGGACCGCCGACATGATGGCGCAAGCCGCCGCAATCAGCGCCAGCGCCGTCAGGCGCATCTGGAAGGCGCATGGTCTCGCACCCCACCGCTGGCGCCAGGTTCAAGCTCTCCAATGATCCGAAGTTCGTCGACAAGTTGCGCGCCGTCGTCGGCCTCTATCTCGATGCGCCGGCCCATGCCATCGTTCTGTCGGTCGATGAAAAGAGCCAGATCCGGCGCTCGACCGCACCCACCCGGCCTGCCGATGAAGAAGGGGCGGCTCGGTACGATGAGGCACGACTACAAGCGCAACGGCACCACCACCCTGTTCGCCGCCCTCAACGTCCACTATTGTCCCGTTGACGAGAATATCATCTTAGTTGCTTGTAAAAATTTGTTCTCCACTTCCGTCTCCATCGTATCTCAGTCAACGCGATGGAGCAGGAAATGACTACAAACATTGTGAAACTGGAAGAAGGCAGGGCAATCGGCTCTAATCGTGACGTGCCGCTGTCAGATCATGAGGCGGAAGCCCTAGGGCATCTTGCGGTGGCGCTGAGTGGCATTTCGACGACCATTCGGTCCGCCGCCTACAAACACGCGCTAAACTCTAGTCACGCGATGAAGCCCCTAAAGGAGACGGAGGACGCGCTTACCGACTACGACGCCTTGGCGAGGGCGGCGGGCCGAAAGCAGCCGAAAGCGGCGGAGGAGGACGACAGGAAGGGGGACGCCCTAGCGAGAGAGGCCGCCGCACAGGTCAGCAGGGTCGATCAGACCCGATCTTCCCGCTGGAGCAGACCGCGAAGGGTACCGGTGGCATCAACGGACTACGTTCGGCAGGTGGTCATGGCAGATAGTCAGCTTGGAGCAGTGTCGGCACTGGTAAACGCGCGGCGAGTGGCTCCAGAACGCTTCCATGCTTCTGTTCCCAGTGTAGATAATAATCCGGATGCTCCGCTTCTGACCTCTTTTTCGGACTATCTGAGCAGGGTGTGCGGACTGGAGTCAAAGTCCCGCGAAGGCGTTCTCCTGGGCAGCCGCCGCTTTCTGGATTGGTTCCATCACCACCATTCCCGGCCAAGCCCTCGGCGCGTTGACGGCTGAGCATGTCCTTGCCGCTGTCGAACATCGGCTGTCACTATCGGCGACCTCCGGTACCCGCACCGGCAGCAACTTCTCACATCGTATTGGGCTGGCCACCACGACCAGAATCTCGCGCGCGTCGTCCCCAGGACGCCCCACTGGCGTTTGGCTCATCTAACCCTCGAACTCGGCTACGGCCCGTCGACGGTCTTCTTCACATGGGTCGGATTCGACGAAATGGACGAGGTCACAGGCGACGGCCATGCTGAACTGCTCGACGACGGCTCCATCGACATCACCTTCTATCACAACGGCGACGAGGCAATCCTCAAGGCCAAACGGGACACTTCTTCAACGGCCTGCTAGGAGATCCGTGTTCGCCTTGCGCTGACAAAGAAGCTCACACATGACGTCCGGGAGACGATGCTGGCAAATGGTCTGGCTGAAGCATTCCACCCACAATACCAAAGCCCGTCCCGATCCAAAGCGCTTCTAAGCACTCCACCTCAGGCGCAAGGCCGGTTGGCCAGTGCATCTTCTTGGTCCGCCGGAAGAGAACCCCGCCCGACAATAGCTTCATGAGGTCTTGCGCTGCAGTGTCGACCGTAAAAAAGGGCGCGCGAGGCGCCCTTCATTTAAACCGGCAGTCGGGAAGCAGACTTCACTCTGATATTCAAAAGCGGTAGGTGACACCTGCGCCTATCAGCCAGGGATCGAGCTCCGCCTTCCCCGTCAGCTTCGCGCCGGTCACCGTGACGTCGAAGTCCGGCTTCAGGAAAAGCTTCTTCACGTCGAAGTTGAGGCCCCAGTGCTGGTCCACCATGTAGTCGAATCCGACCTGCAGCGCCGTGCCGAACGTGTTCTTCACCTTGAGAGCATCAGCGCTGCCAGTGTCCTGGTTGTAGAAGATCGTGTAGTTCACGCCGGCGCCGACATAAGGCTTGAACGCGCCGAGATCGGTAAAATGGTACTGCAACGTGAGTGTCGGCGGCAGCAGCCAAACTTTGCCGATGTTGCCCAACCCTCCGATCGTCCCTTGGCCCGCGATGTTGGCATAAGTGGTACCGAGTATGAGTTCGGCGGCGATGTTGTCGGTGAAGAAATACGAGATATCGAGTTCCGGCGTCACCGTGTCCGAATACGAAAGACCGGAGCCGGGAAGCGTATCAACGTAGCCCAGATCTTTCGTAACGACGCCCAACGCCCGCAGGCGGACCTGCCAAGGGATTGGCGCTTCGGTGACCGAGGCTCCCGTCTCCGCCAGGACGGTCTCTGCTTGCGCAGGCTCCGCGGCGACGGCCTGCTGTCCCACCATGATCAGGGCCACCGCCGCTGCTGTTGCCCGCGCTACGCCCATTCGCGTTCTCGCCATGAGATTCACTCCTTGATGTTCAGAAAGGATGCACTGCACTATTTCGTCTCCTGCTCGAATGAATTGTTGATGGACCTCAAATGCCCCTCTTGCGTTGCAACGCGTTCCGCCGTCTCCGGAGGGTGATCGTTGAAGCCGATTGCGCTGCGGAGAAAATTGGTGCCTAGACTGATGAATGCGGCTTGCTCCCGATTGTCCTCGCCGCAGCCGTGCCCGCCTGCGCTGGCCTCGTAGAAGTAAGCGGGATAGCCAAGAGCCTGCAGTTTTGCGGCCATCTTGCGCGCATGGCCCGGATGGACGCGGTCGTCGCGTTTCGTGGTGGCGATCAGGATAGGCGGATAGGGCTGTCCCGGCGCTGCGGCGTGATAGGCGGAGATTTCCTTCAGGAAAGCCCAATCGTGAACCTTGTCCGGATCGCCATATTCGTCGATCCAGCTCGCGCCCGCCAAGAGCTTGGTGTAGCGACGCATGTCGATAAGCGGTGCTGTGCAGAACAGAGCCCCGAAATGCTCAGGATAGCGGGTCAGCATGTTTGCGATCAGCAGGCCGCCATTTGAGCCACCCTCGGCGGCAATCCGCCTCGGCAGGGTGATGCCCCTTCGCACGAGGTCGGAGGCAACGGCGGCGAAATCGTCGTGGGCGAGACGCTTGCCCTCCCTGCGCCCGGCTTCGTGCCAGCGGGTGCCGAACTCGCCGCCGCCGCGGATGTTCGCCTCGACACACGTGCCACCGCGCTCGAGCCACAGCTTGCCCAGCGGGGAGTTGTAGTAGGGCAGGAATGATACGCCGAACCCGCCATAAGCGGAAAGGTGAATCGGAGCATCTCCGTTCCCGTTCGCCGGACCAACCTGCGTATAGGGGATCAGCTCATGATCGATAGAGACTGCCTCGTGGCGCGTGACCACCAGTCCGGATGCATCGAAATTCTCCGGGCTGCGCTTCAGGATTGCTGAAGCGCTGAGAGACGGCGCGGCATTCAGATCGAACAGCAAGAGCTGCGGCGGCGTGATCGGATCCTGAGCACAGATCAGGACCTCTCCATTGGTCTCGTGAACTGCCGCATCGAATGACCAGACGTCGACAGTACCTTCGGCGGGCAGGGTGTTCAGGACTCGGCGCGTCCATTCCTGGTGGCCGGGAGTGAACATCTCGAAACGCGGTGCGAGATTGACGAGGTAAGAGATAATGAGCTTCCCGTCATTCCAGAAGAATGACTGCATGGAGCGCCTTTCCCCTGGTTGAAACAGGGTCTCAAAACGGCGTCCGCCGGCGAGGAAAGTGGAAAGCGAGATGACGATCAGCGCGTCGGCGGGATGGGTGGTGCCTCCCACCGTCCAGGGCTTGCGCGGCCTTACCGCCAGCCAGTCGCCGAAGACCCGCCACGACGCGTCGCGAGGAAGATCGATCTGCCTCCTCGGCCCGCTCCTATCGCCGATCCAGCTGATCTTCTCGAAGAAGGCCGGCTGCTCGATGAACCAAAGGCGCTCGCTGCGGCCGGTGCGGTCCGAATGACCAGACACTTGGAAGCTTTCGAACCCGGCCTCGAAGATTGCCGGCGTGGTGAGGGGATCCGCGTCACGCTTCCACAGTCGAACTGTGCGCGCATAGCCGGAGCGGGTGGCCATGCCATTACCAAGCGCACTGGAAAGCAGAAGCGTGTCAGGGTCCAGCCAATTAACGTAGCCTTTGGCCTCGGGGAGGTTGAAGCCGTCGGCGACAAAGCTCAGAGAAATCAGGTCGAATTCGCGATGCACGACCGCGTCGCTGCCGCCGCGCGACAGGCGCAGAACGGCTCTTTCCCGTCTCTCCGGCTCGATGGACGCGCCGTCCCAGATCCAGTCCTCTCCGTCGCTAGCCGCGAGAGCATCCAGATCGAGCAGTAGCTCCCATTGGGGATCCGCCTTCATGTAGGCGGCAAGGGTGGTCCGGCGCCACAGTCCGCGTGGATTACCGTCATCTCGCCAGTAATTGTAGAGGTACTGACTACGGCGCGCGATCAGGGGAAGATTGTCGCGATTGTCGAAAATGGCTGTCAGAGCCGCGCGGTCGCGCTCGAACTGCGTTCCACCGAAGTGCTTCAGAGTCCTTGCCGATTGGCCGGCGGCCCAGGCAAGTGCCCGCTCGCCCTCTACATCTTCAAGCCAGACATAGGGATCGTCGTCGGGAGCATCAAGCGTTGGACGGACATCAAATGCGTTCATGTCCGGACAGCCTTCAGAAAGAAGGGATAGAGGCTTCCGTCGGCTCGGGAACGCTCAGTGTCGGTAGCGGCGCCCACATGTTCGAAAAGCGTGATCATTGATGAGTTCTTCCAGTCGGTGCGGCATCGCAGTGCTTTTGCGCATAGGGCCGCAACCTTCGTGCCAACTGGGAAAATCGTTTCGGAACAATGCGATCGCTCTGGAAGCGTTGTGTCACATGTCCGACATCGTCGAGAATCCGACAACGAGTGCTCCTCCTAATCACCGGATCAACCTCCGGCGCCAGTCGTGGACACTGTGCAGAACTCGAGAAGTGAAGCTCATTGGAGTGAACCTGGTTGACGCCCAACATCTTCGCTCTGGAGCGCTTCACGCACACGGATTCATGGCAGACACCATGATGCGATCGATGCTGTTAGAGACCAAGCTGGCTGCGCCTGTGAGTTTCAGCCGCCAGCTGGAAGCAGCGGAGTTCTGAGGAGAAGGGTGGGGGGCCCAAGCCCTGCCGCAATCTTGGCCTGCACCGTCCCCTTGATTGTTGTGGGTCAACGTCTGCCTGCCCGCTGAATTTGGCACGCCTTACACCTACGTCACGACCAAGACCTTCCTGTTGCACTTCGGCCTCGACACACTGCGGGATTTGCCCGATTTCGAGGCGATTGAGGTTGCCGCGCTGCTCAGCAAGGAGAAGCTGCTGGCGGGCGATACTCCCATCGGGCTGGTGAGTGGTGGAGGAGGTGAGGAGCGACACTCCAAGGCCAGGACGGGCTAGCGCAGCAGATACATGGAAGTAATCGCTTGATATGAGCGGTTGAGAGTCGAATCAGGGAACTATGCGATCACTATCGATAAGAGGTGGCAATATCGATCGTGATTGTATCGGGCCACTCTACGGCGAAGGAGGCGGCAACTTGTGTCTCCGACCCGAAACGATTACCTTGCGGCCATTATGAGCAAGCATTTGGCATCCGTCTTGACGACGTGAACGCGCCCTGCAGCGTACAGCTGGACGACGCGGCGCTGGCCGATTGCTTTGCGGATCTCGATTTGGCCAAGCAGCATCCCGCTCATGTCAGCGCCTTTCTCGGCGAGGTCCCTCTCGCCCAGCAAGTCGAGTTCGCAACCGCGCACCACATTCGCGGTCGACGAGATGAAGGCTTTTGCCGCCAAGTTCTCTGCCTGGTCCGGCGAAAGCTATCCGCTCGCCGCATAATGGCTGGACATGATAGCCGACGCCCGTCCCGAATGGCGGCGGCTTTTTCGTATTATATCGACCTGATCGACAAGATGCGGCGGAACAGGGGTCCACGTGCGATGCGGCCAAAGCGGATCCAGCTCTCGAGCGCGACTACGGGGTAGGTGTGGTCGCTGGAGCCGCGGCCGACCTCGACCTCGCGCCAGCCGGTCTTGCCGCGCAGGGTGACCAGCAGCCCTTGCCGTCAAAAATCTCGATCCAGCTGGCGCCATCGCTGTTGTCGTCGCGCATGACGTCGAGACCGACGATCTCGGAGCGCCGCAGGCCGCCGCCACAGCCCAGGAGCAAAATAGCGCGGTCGCGCAGGCCCTGAGGTCGTGGCCGAGCGTGGCGATCATCGCCAGCAGATCGTCGCCAGGACCGCCTCTTTCTGCCGCGGTGGCTTTGCGTGCTTGCGGCGAATGCCGGCAAGAACCTTATAGATATGCCGCTCCGCGCGGTCCAACGGCCGGCCGCGCTGGGTAAAGTTCCAGGCGAGGCCGGAAAGCCGCCGCTCGATGGTCGCAAACTAAAGGGCAGGGGCGCCACGCTTCGGATCGCCGGCGGCGGTGCCCGAGGCACAGGCGCTGATATTGAGCCTGATCACCTTCGAGCCCGGAGGCAGGGGATCGAAGCCAGCGCGCCGGCACCAGGAGGAAAAATGCCGCCAATCCTTGGGGTAGGCGTCGCGCGTGTTCTCCGAGGTGGCGTTGTAGCCCCTCGCGGTCTCGACCAGTTCCTGGACATGCGCCGGGACTCTTTGAGCCGGGTCTCCATCTCCTTGTAGAGCTTGTCAAGCTCGCCATCGACTGGCTTCAGGTCGTCGATTGAACATTGCGTCATCATAGGCTTTGTGCCTTGTTGTAGCAGGCATCGTCCGTTCGCGCGGCGGACACAGACATCACCGTCGCTGAGCCGAGAACGACGGTAAAAGAAAATGCACTCACTGACTTCATAACCAATCTCTTTTGCGGGTGATTTAGAAACGGACGCCGAGCTTGGCGCTGAACCCGTGTGTCTGGGCATCCGAGGCGATCTGTCCCTGATAGGCGATGCCGAACGTCGCGTTCTCGGTGATGTTTACGTCAAGCCCAGCTTCGAGCAGAGCTGCGTTCTTTGCGATCGGCACGCCCTTGATGGCGAAGGAGGAACCGCCAGCAAAGGCAAGAGCGGTATCCGGCCTGACGTCGCCGAAGGCGTGGCGCCAGCCAAGACCGCCGCGCGCGGTAGCAGTCACGGTGCCGAGGGTCAGTACCGTCGACGCACGCAGACCTAGCGTGGTAAACGCCGTGTCGCTCGAGCGATCCCCGCTCGACAAGGCGGCTGCGCCGCCATTCTCGGTGAAGCCATCGGCGTCAAAATTCACATAAGCGAGATTAGCGTAGGGCTCGAAGGAAGCCGAAGCCGTATTGATACGGTAGCCGAGCTCGCCAAAGGCCTGGAACGTGCCGGCGTCGTAATCGGCCGAAAGGCTGTCGGCGAAGCCTGGAAAGACCACGGACCTGCCGGTCTCGATGCTGTGCCAGGTATAGGCAAGGCCGGAACGAAAACCGAGATTGCCGTTCTGCGTGCCGGCAAAAAGACCGAGATGGTAATTCTCGCTCGAGCCCGACGACGCGCGATCGTCCGCCTCCAAGGAGGTATGGCTGTAGCCGCTGATGAGGCCGAGCCGCCAGCTTTCGCCGACAGCCGCGTCACCGCCAGCCAGAAAGCCGCCTGTCGAGTGATCGAGACCGGCGGCATTGCCGTCGCTGTCGAGATGACCCCAGGCGCCGAAGCCACGGCCCCATACGGCGAAATTCTCACTCGTTGCCGGGGCCAGTTCCAGACCACCCAGCCCATAAGTCATCACCGGAACGCTGGAGGCACCGACGCCGTCGAACGCCGCACGGATCCGTTCGCTCGCGGCATCGCGTACAGAATGACTGTCCTCGATGAGGCCGCTATGAATGGAAGCATGAACCTCGCCTGATAGCATATCGAAAGCGTTGCGGGCTTCCGGCGCCGTCAGGAACAGGATGTTGTCCTGGATCGGATTACCGCTTCCAAGCGCCTGAGCCGCTGCGGCGACCGAGCGTTGATTGAAGGTGCTGGCTACATCGGCAAACGCCGTCGATGTGCGGCTGATATCGAGATAGACATTGTTGGCATCGTAGACGAGCTGGAAATCGACGAAGGGCGTCGCGTCTGTCGCCAGAGCCCCCGTCAGCCCGCCATAGGTGCCGCTTACGCCGCCTGCTGCGGAGAGCAGAGTATATCGGGCATCGACCGATAGCGTTCCCTGCCGCAGCAGCTCGATCTGCGCGCCGCTGTCGATCGCCGCTGCTCCGCCAACATCGATGAGATCGGACGACCTTGCGAGGTCGACCTGATAGATCGATCCGGACTGCTGCGCGAAATCGCCCGTGACAGTCAGTGTGGTGACGATCCTGCTCGGATCGGTCGCACTGCCAGGAGCGACCGTGCCGCCCTCGGAAATGGTGACCGCACCGTAGGTGCCGCCGCCTGCGACGACACCGCCGCTGTTTGCGATAGCCGTGCCCCCGATCTGCCCGTCATTCCCGAGAAAGCCGGACGTGGTCGCATCATGGGAAAGCACACCTGTATCGGCAAGCAGCAATCCCGCGCCGGAACCGACCGTCGTCATGCCGGAAAAATTGTTCTTTCCGCTCAGCGTTTGCACGCCACCGGCAACGAATAGTTTGCCGCCCATATTATTGTTATCAACGTCGAGGTCGTTGATGCTGCCGGCGAACGTGTCGTTCGAATCCGTTAGCACCAGGGTACGCTTGCCCAGTTCGACCGTTCCGCTGCCACTCAGGCTACGAATACGGGCATCGTTGTAGGCGTCGGAGATTCCCCAATAGTCGCTGCCATTTCCATGTTCGGAGATATCGAACGTGCCGTCTGCAACGACTTTCGCTGACCGTTGGATGTTGCCGAGCCCCGCAAGCGAGAGATAGGCATCCTGAGCAATATTCGTCTCGCCGGTGTAGGTGTTGACATTCGTCATCCGGACCACCGTCTTTGTATCAAGCGTCAGCGATCCGGAGCCGGAGACGACACCCGCTATGCCGAACCCGCCCTCATTCCCCATGCTCGTCGTGATCCTGCTCAGACCGGTCCCTTCGGGTGCGGATGAATCGGTAGAGAAGTTGCTGGCAGTGACGAAATGTGACGTATAAGCGGTATACTTCTTCTCCAGATCGAAAATGACCGATCTGTTTTTGAAGAAGTCAAGACCGGCAACAAAACTGGTCTGGTCATTGGGTTGTTCCGTCGTGCCGCTGGTGTAGGTGAAGTCGATATTGTCCAGCCTTACCGGATCGCCATCCGTTCCTGCGATTGTAACGCTCGGGATGTTGCCCGATGCGCTTACGATCTCGCGTTGCTCATTTCTCCGAACATTTTTAAGTTTGACGCCCGCATCCTGAAATTGCTTCAGCATCGCATCACTGATCTCCAGACTGCCACCGCCCGGTGTGCCGGTGTCGAGCAATACCGCGGTCTTGTTGGGGTCGGTGATTGGTGGGGCTCCATCCTTAACCGTGTACTGCAGATTGTAGCTGCCTTCGTATTCGGTCGAGGCATTGGCGCCAGAGCCAGGAAAATTCTGATAAGAATCCTGATCTTTTTCCTCGGGTTCTCCCCATGGCATGGCATTAGTATATTGGGCCCGGAGGCTTGGATTGAGGTTGACAATCGTGCAGGGGGAACAGCCAGGCGTTTGGTCGCTCTCGGAATCCGGATTCACATTGGCGGAGACCACGTAGCCAGACCTGGTGACACTGCCCATCATGCCCCAGACACTTGTCTTGCCAAGAAAATCGCCGGCCCCGAATGTACCTGCGAAATCGCCGCCTTCGTCTGCCATCTTGCCAGCGGTCATTTTCGCCCGCTGCTCCTTATCGGCGTGATAAGGTTCTTGGAGATCCTGACCATACATATCTTTAAGTCCATCCGTCACGGATCCCGGCGTGCACTTAAGATTGTTGTCCTTGCAATACGCATGGGTATAGACAAAATCGAGAATGCGAGCAGCCCGGTATTTCTTATCGCTTACAGACGGCCCGTCGATTGTTATCTTTTGATCTGGATCGACATATGTAAATTTATCAATTTCCACGTTCTGAAGCTTATTACCATACGTTCCGTCCCCGTACGTATATACGTAAGGCGTGTCGGCAATCGGGCGGACCCCGGTCACCTCTGACCCGATCTGCGTGTTGAGCTGGTCCGAGCCCGTGTCGAATACGTATCGCTGCGCGTTGCCATTGTTGATCTTGGCCCAGATGCCCAGGCGGTCATGGCCTTCCCCGACATACTCCAGCGGGATCGAAATCGGGTCGTCGGCCAACGCTTCTCCAGTTGGAAATGCTACCAGACCCACCCCGAGAGACACAGCCGGCAGGAATACCGTCGTCATCGCGGTGGTTGCCGCCAGAAAGTTCTTTGTCCTGAAACAAGCCTGCATACCTGGTCCTCGAAAAAGTCTCGCAAACTGATTGTTCATTGGAACGGCCTCCTGAATTGTTTAACGAGACCCTTTATGGCGGCCCTGGCTGACAACAGCCTGAAAGCTGCAAGCGGCCTGCGAGAATGGGGCGATCCTGAATGACGACAGGTGCTGTCAACAATGGATGAGTGCTCGGCCTGAAAGCTGAGCACGCTTTATGCTCAGGCTGCTGACAAGGCCAAAGCAGCGTAAGTGCGGAGTGAAATCCAAGGTCCACATGGGTCGTCGCGCTTCCCGTGCGCCTGGGAAGGCGCCGGCCCGGCCAAGCTTTCCCAGATCGTCCGGATGGCGCACAAGATACCGGTTCAGGTCGATCGAGATGGAGGCCGAGGCGTATGCCAAGGCGGTCGACTGCCTGACGAAAGATCAGAATGCGTCGCTGGCGCTCTACGATTTCCGCCGGCAGCGAGCTCAGCTCCTGCCGGGCATCCGTGTTTACTGGCGACGAGACACAAGATGTGCCCAAATTGCCACCAGACCGTCACCTGCGATGAGTTTCGGCAACTGATTTTGTCCTTTCAATCGTCGCCACTTCCTGGCCGCGGCCAACATGGGCCACTCGAAGGCAGCAGACTGGCGGCTATATGGACGGGCTGTGAGCCCGCACCGGAGACATTGGCGAAATCTACGATCTCTATAGCAACGTCAAGGAGAAGCGCGAGGTGTTGCAGATGTGGTCAAATCACATCGAATGGCTGATCAAGCAGGCTGCGGATGACGCTCTGGCGGCGTAGCTGCTGGCATGGGCGGAAGATGCGGCGCAACAATCGTCAGAGCCTCATCGAATTGGAGATCATGCTTGACCAGCAAATGCGCGGCCAATGCTTCGATGGCTGACCAGTGATCGAGTACTAGCCGGGCCGTGCGATCTTCGATCCGCCTCCAACGGGGGCGGCGCGGCATCAGGAACCGCAACTCACCATAGATTCGCTTGGCATCCGCGTAGTCGCTGCTCCCCTCATTCCCATCGGACGCATTCATCGCCATATCGCGCGGGTCCAGATAGCCTTCGAATGCGGATTCTGCAAAAGGACCTGCCAGACACGCAACTATCTCTTGGATCGCTTCATCGCGTTGGAAATGTCGATCCATATCGTTCTCGAAAATCGGCTTTAGCTCCGAGGTGAATCCTTGCGCTGAATAGAAAACCGTGCCTTCGACAAAACCACCGCACTCTCCGTCACCGGCGTCGGGGTAAATACTAACACTTGAGAAAGCAGGGAGTTCACGGTCGTCGTCGAACATCTGACGGTGCAAAACGATGGCGGCCACCGCGTGCCCGGCTTCGTGATGCGCCACAGACGGGAGAAGATATTGGGAGGCTACATTCATGCGGTGCGGCTCTCAGATCTAGTTTCCATCCAAGCCCTGATATCGGATTCAAGCCATGCGACTCGGCCGGGGGAGATGCGACGCCGCTTAGGGAACAGGCCTGCCTTCAGAGTCGCGCGGTCGCGCTCGAACTGCGTTCCACTGAAGTGCTTCAGGGTCTTTGCCGACTGGCCGGCGGCCCAGGCAAGTGCCCGCTCGCCTTCCACATCTTCAAGCCAAAGATAGAGATCGTCGTCGGGAGCATCCAGCGTTGGACGGACATCAAATGCGTTCATGTCCGGACAGCCTTCAGAAAGAAGGGATAGAGGCTTCCGTTTGATCGGGAACGCTTAGTGTTGGTAGCGGCGCCCACATGTTCGAAAAGCGTGATCATTGATGAGTTCTTCCAGTCGGTGCGGCATCGCAGTGCTTTTGCGCATAGGACCGCAATTGTCGTGCCAACTGGGAAAATCGTTTCGGAACAACGTGATCGCTCTGGCAGCGTTGTGTCAGATGTCCGACATCGTCGAGAATCCGACAACGAGTGCTCCTCCTAATCACCGGATCAACCTCCGGCGCCAGTCGGTGACACCGCATTCCTCTGTCTTTCCAGGAGACGGCGTGGACATCAATGCCGTTCCTCACCGAACCCGCCTCCTAGCCCTTCGCCCATACGTCACGGCCGCCCCCCGGTTTGGCTTCAACCTGAAGGATTACGGCGTCCTCTTCGCAGAGAAGATCGGGTTGTTCGTGGCGCGCGCAGCGGAGCCCAAGGAGCTTTTCTGGGTTGCGGATACTGGCATGTCGATATTACGACCGTGTGTCCTTCGACAAGCTTGGTGGCTTCTTCAACCAGAATCTCGCCGCGGAGATCGAATCGTTATCTGCGCCGCAAAGTGCGGCCGGTGAGCGGCGTGGCCCTGCGTTCCAGTTGGCCACGGTCCTCGCTGGGACGAGCAAGTAAATGGCTTGCGCAGCAACGGTGCGATCACACCTGGAGCACGGCGTCATCAGGAAAGCGCCATCCTTGTGCGCCCACGACACCCTGGTCGCCATCGGCCGCATCGCGGGGGGGCACTGTGGGCGATAACCATTCATTGATCTGGGCGATTGAGGGTTCTGCCGGGGCGCTATTGCTGCTCGGTAGGGCTGCGGGCTGGCGAGTCTACCAAGGCGAGCAACGACAGGCGAGACGGCAGACATTACGTGACGGAACTTGATATTGCAGTGCAGCAAGCGTAGAGCACCGCGCGCTTATCGGAGTGTCGTCCATGGCCCTTACCAATGCTGGTAACGAGGCAGAACCTGTCGAACAATCGAGCCATTCTGAGGTCGAGCAGCACAGCACCAAGGCGCTGATGTTGGGCGCACTAGGTGTCGTTTATGGCGATATAGGCACCAGCCCGATCTATGCATTTCGCGAGGCGTTGCATGCATCAGCGGGTGGCAACGTCGCCAGCCGTGGCGACATCCTCGGCGTACTCTCGCTGATCATCTGGTCCCTGACGATCACCGTGACGATCAAATACATCATGTTCGTGCTCCGCGCCGACAATCGAGGCGAGGGCGGAGTGCTGTCGCTTATGGCGCTGGCGCGCAACAGTTTCCCGACCTGCTCTGCGGTGATCCTCGGCATCGGCATCGGCATCGGCATCGTCGGCGCGGCGCTTTTTTTTGGCGACGCCGTCATTACGCCGGCAATCTCGGTACTGTCGGCGGTCGAAGGTATGAATGTCGTCACGCCGACGTTCCAGCCCTATGTGGTGCCGCTGACACTGGCCATCCTGGCGATCGTGTTTGCGGTACAGCGGTTTGGCACCGGCGGCGTAGGATTGGTGTTCGGACCCGTTACCGCGCTGTGGTTCCTGGCCATCGGCCTTTCCGGGCTCAACCACATCATGGACGACCCGGAAATCCTGCTGGCAATCAGCCCGCATTACATCGTGTCGTTCCTGGTCAACTCGCCTGACGTCGCCTTCGTTACGGTTGGTGCAGTCTTCCTCGCCGTCACCGGAGCCGAGGCGCTCTACGCCGACCTCGGCCATTTCGGCCGCAAGCCGATCGTGCTCGCCTGGCTGGCGATCGTGTTCCCTTGTCTGTTGCTCAATTATGTCGGGCAAGGCGCCTTCGTGCTGGCAAATGGCGGCGTTGTCGGTCATCCGTTCTTCGAGATGAACCAGGGCTGGACGCTTATTCCGATGGTCGTGCTTGCCACGGCGGCGACCGTGATCGCCTGCCAGGCGGTGATCTCCGGCGCCTTTTCGCTGACCAGGCAAGCGGTACAGCTCAACATGCTGCCGCGTTTCGTCATCCAGCACACGTCGGAAAAACAGTCGGGCCAGATCTATCTGCCGCGCATCAACCTGATGCTGGCGCTGGTGGTGATGCTGCTGGTGGTCGGCTTCGGCGAATCCAGCCGGCTGGCCTCGGCCTACGGTATTTCGGTGACCGGCAATATGCTGGTGACGAACATACTGCTTTTTGTTGTGATGACGCGCATCTGGAAATGGCCGCTCGGCGTCGCGATAGCCTTAATGGCGGTGTTCGTCTTCATCGATACCGGCTTCTTTGCAGCTAACATCGTCAAGGTATTCGAAGGCGGCTGGGCCTCGCTTGCCATTGCCGCAGTGATCGTGATGACCATGTGGACTTGGATAAGAGGCAGCAGGTATCTATTTGACAAGACGCGCAGGAACCAGATTCCGCTCGATTTCCTTGCGGGCAATCTGTTGAAGAAGAAACCGCAGCTGGTGTCCGGTACGGCCGTGTTCCTGACCAGCGATCCCGCCAGTGCGCCGACCGCGTTGATGCACAGCCTGAAGCACTACAAGGCGCTGCACGAACAGAACGTCATCCTCTCTGTGGTGACGGCGCAGCAGCCCGTGGTGCCCGACAGCGAGCGGATCAAGATGGAAACGATCAATGAGCTGTTCATGCGGGTGACACTGACCTTCGGCTACATGGAACAGCCTAACATCCCGCGTGCGCTGGCGATCTGCCGCAAGCAGGGTTGGAAGTTCGACATCATGACGACGTCCTTCTTCCTGTCGCGTCGCTCGCTCAAGGCGTCACCCAACTCCGGCATGCCGGTGTGGCAGGACAAGCTGTTCATCGGCTTGGCGCGCACGGCCGCCGACGCGACGGAGTATTTCCAGATCCCGACCGGACGTGTGGTCGAGATCGGAACGCAAGTGGCCGTTTAGGTATGCCCGGTTAAGCAGAATCAATTGGCATTTCGCGAGCCGGTGAATGCCTGACCGGGCGGAGGCCACGATGCTTGCGCCAAACTGGGGTCCGGTTCCAGGCCTGAAGCTTCCGGCCCCGAAAGCCGTCCTTTACGCCTGCGATCATTTCCGTTCCGCATTGTCTTGCCGACCCACCAGTCGAGATGCGCTGAAACGACCTCGCCGGGCAGCAACTTATCATTTGAACCTAATCGATGTGCCGCAAGTCCGACCTTCATTCTTCAGTTCACAGGCTAGCGTTGCCAAAATCGGCGTGCCGCCTAACCGGCGCCGCACCGTGACCTGTCAGGATGCTATGCAGGCGCGAGGCAGAAGCTGGCTCGAGGCCGCCGGCCTGGTGCTGGTCCGGCAGCGGCCGGGCTCGGCCAAAGGCTTCATGTTCCTCTGGAGGATGAGACGGGTGCGGCAAACGTCGTCGTCTGGGTCAAGATCTCTCGAGAAATTCCGGCGCGTGCTTCTTGCTTCGGCCATGCTCGGCGTCCGCGGACGCATCCGACGGAAGAGGAGGTGGTGCACCTCGTCGCCCACGAGCTGACCGATCTGTCGGCCGGGCTGGCCAGCGTGGGAAACCGCAAGACGCCGTTTCCGTTGCCGCACGGCCGAGGGACGAGGCTCATCACGGCGGATCGGGCATCGATCCGCGCGGCATGCCGAAGGGGCGCGACATCGTCGATGCAGTATGACCATATCGACCCTATCAAGTTCAAGACGCGTAACTTCCGGTAGCGCTTCCGGAGGCCACTTCAGCAGCATGTTGTGCACACTTTTGTCGGACCCTGTTAACTGCCGATTGGCAGCAGGTCACCCCGTGCCGGATCCCAAATGTCGTCGCTCTCAAGCGCAACGACTGCCCGCACCCTTTTTAAGTCAGCGAGCACCTCCACCGCCGGACGCCGCCCCGTTTCCTGAGCCGCGGCGTAACGGGTGTATTTGTGACTGTCCGGCTCAAACCACTTCAACGATTCCAAAGTAGCCATGGCATCGCCCTTGCGGCTGCGCGTGATGCGAATGATCGTGATCCCATCCTAAGCGCTCGCGTCGAATGGAGACACGCTGCCAACGCTTCATCTGCTCTACCCCATCTTTGTTCCAAGGCGGTCGGATCATCTCAATGAGCCCTGCCTCGGGGTGGCCAAAGCATGCATATTTATCGTTCGGCCCCGCATCGAATTATCATCTGCGATGTGGGACTCGATCTTGGGTTGGCGACGGCTTCGCTCCGGGAGTAGACGTCGGACCACTGATAAGTGCCGGACCTTCTCCACAATTTCTCGGCGGACTCATCGTGAACGCTCGATTGGACGTAAATGCGGTTCGCGGAAACGCAGGTCTGGCCGGCATTGCGGAACTTCGCCTGGACCGCACCGTCAACAGCACCGTCAATGTCGGCATCATCGAAGATGATGAAAGGTGCATTGCCGCCGGTTTCAAGGCTGACCTTCTTGATCTGGTCAGAGCACTGACGCATCAGCAGCCGTCCGACCTCGTTCGAACCGGTAAAGCTGATCTTTGGAATTGGTGCAGAGTTCACGGCCCACGCGATCACCTTCGGACGCATAGATCAGGTTGACCACGCCATCGGGAAAGCCGGCCTGATGGCGAGAGCAAACATTGCACCTAGCCACGCCACGATAAGATCGAGCGCGGCTTCGTTGCGTGCGGGTCTGTGGTCAGTGGAGGGCGGAGGAAAAGCGCTCGGCGTGCTCGCCCTCGCGATACCACTGGTTCGCGCCGGCAAGCGCCAGTTTCTGAGGCAAATCGCCGAACAGCTGGTAGAGCCTTACTCTCAGGGCTTGGCATCTATGTCGCCTACGACCGCCACATGCAGCCCGTCGCGTGCGAAAGCGGCTTTGTGGAAGGCGCTTAGATCGGAGGGCGTTACGCTAGTCAGCCTCCCTTGGGCGGTCTCGAATACGGATGCGTGCGTAGATTCCGCGCCGCCAGGCCAGCTCGGCGATCGCATGAGGTTCGCGCTCATTGGCAATGATTTCGGAGAGAAGCTGGGCGCGTATGCGGTCGAAAAGTGCTGGTGTAGCCGGATGCGGGTCCCGCCGCCGAGAATGTCGGCCAGCAGTCGAGCGCCGCGGCCCCGCACCAGGGACCGCCCATGAATGACTCATGCGAGGCGTCTCAAGGCTGTCCGCGATCCAGCGCCAGATCTCCGCCTCGCCCGAGACGCGCAGAGCTGGCCGGTTGTGCAGGAGCCGTCGGCAATATCCGCCTTCCTCGTTCGGATGGGTAACGCTTGCGATACGGAGTCTTGACTTTGGCAGTCGCTCTGTGACATTACCTATATAAAGTTCGAAAGAAGGCGATATGGATCATGCATAGGTCACAGAGACCCGAATGAAGGCAACGTATAAACGCACCTATTCGCGCTACGCGATGGAAGCGCTTGGCCTTTTCGGTAAGACCATCCGGCTTGGCCGGATGCAGCACCGGTTAACCGCACAGGAGTTAGCCGAGAGAATCGGTGTTTCACGCAGCACCCTGCAGCGCATCGAGAAGGGCGATCCCAAAGTCGAAATCGGACTGATGTTCGAAGCTGCTGCCATTGTCGGTGTGAAGCTGTTCGATGCCGACGGCAATGGCATCACAGCCCTCACAGGCCGCATGGACGATCGCATCGCGCTGCTGCCGAAGCACGTCTACAAGGCCGGCAAGCAGATCGTCGATGAGTTCTAAGGTCCCCAAGTACGACGAAGCCTATGTCTGGGTCTGGCTGCCGGGCGAGACCGCGCCGGTTGTCGCCGGGCGGCTATATGCCCATGACGGACTCGTCAGCTTCAACTATGGCAGGAGCTTTCGTGAACTGGGAAGCGCGATCCCGCTTTATCTCCCGGAACTGCCCCTGAAGGCAGGCGAATTGCCTTTGCTTCCTGGCCTAACCATGCCGGGATGCATCCGCGATGCTGCCCCTGATGCCTGGGGACGACGGGTTATCCTAAACCGCAAATTCGGTGTGAAGGGCGATGAAATCGCGCGGCTCGATATTTCAGAACTGACGTTCTTGCTGGAATCAGGCTCGGACCGCATCGGCGCGCTCGATTTTCAGTTTTCGCCAATGCATTACGAGCCGCGCGCACTGGCCAATGCCACTCTCGAAGAGCTTGTCCAATCGGCGGAGCGGGTAGAGAAAGGTATTCCGCTCACCCCCGAATTAGATCAGGCGCTGCATCACGGCAGCTCGATCGGCGGCGCAAGGCCAAAGGCGCTGATCGAGGGTGACGCCGTCAAGCATGTCGCGAAATTTTCCTCGTCTGCCGACCTTTACAGCGTCGTCAAAGGAGAATTCATAGCCATGCGGCTTGCCGCCTTGTGCGGCATCAGAGCGGCATCCGTCTCGCTCGTTCGCGCCGCAGGCAACGACGTGTTGCTCGTCGAGCGATTCGACCGGATCAAGGTCACGGGCGGCTGGCAACGCAAATCCATGGTCTCAGCGCTGACGATGCTCGCGCTCGATGAGATGATGGCGCGTTACGCCAGCTACCAGGATTTGGCGGAGATCATTCGCCACCGATTCACCGCGCCGTCGGAAACTCTGCGCGAGTTGTTCAGCCGCATTGTCTTCAACATACTTTGCGGCAACACCGACGATCATGCCCGCAACCATGCGGCATTCTGGGACGGCGCTAAGCTCACCCTCACGCCTGCGTACGATATTTGTCCGCAGGCCCGCAGTGGCCAGGAGGCCAGCCAGGCCATGCTCATCAGCGGCAATAACCGCATGAGCCGGATAGCGTCCTGCCTTGAAGCGGCGCATCACTTCCTGCTCAGCGCGCCGGAAGCTCTTGCGATTGTTGAAGGCCAGCTCCGATGCATTGCGGAGAATTGGCCGCGTGTCAGCGAGGAAGCTACGCTATCCGGCACAGATCGCAATCTGTTCTGGGGCCGACAGTTCCTCAATCCCTACGCTTTTACGGCGCTGGAAGGAAGCGCCGACGTTCTCCGCGCTCTGGCTGACGAACTACGCAACAGTGTTCACGCCTGATCCGGCGCTGGATTTCGGACAAGCTCGGCAAGCGCAAGACGCCCACAATATCGACAACCCTTGCCGTGCCAGGACGAAGATTGAACAAACGGCTCTTCAACAGTGACAACGTGCACTGCGGAGAGATGTGGAGCTGACACCGCAAAAGCCCAAGACGCGCGACTTCCCGCGATACAACTCCACATAACTGAGCGTCTACAAGCGGTGCAGCCAGCCAAACATCCAGCCATCAAAGCGATGATCGTCTGATCTTTTGCCGATGACATCACGTCGGGGAAGCCTTGTTCGAGCGCTTGCCGCTTCATATCGATACCGGCCTGGGCGTAGCGCATCGTTAGTTCAGCCCGAGTGGCCTGGCCATCGACTGATGGTGGCGATGTCAACACCCGCCTTGACGAGGTGGATGGCCGTCGTGTCCCGCAAAGGGCGATGATGGATGCTTTTTTCCGCCATGGTGGTTCCTTCGCCCGCAGCCATGTGTGCGCAGCAAGTATGGAACACCGAACCGGGTGAGCAGTGTGGGGCGGTCGTTGCTTTGCTCGGCGGGACAGGGCGATACCAGACGAAGGTCACAATCGAAGATTCAGGATCCCTGAACTCGTGCATCCGTATTGAACATCAGCGAAAACAGAGCGTAATCCCGCTGTCCAGAAGGCGTGCGGCGGACGATACGCGCCAGGACGCTCTTGATTTCCGGGCTCATCGAGATATTCGACAGGTGCCACCCACGCGCCCTCTTGAAGGGAAGTGTCACCACCAGTTGCAGCGTATCCTAATATTCGGGGTGCTCCGAAATCAGGAACCGCGCAAAGGCATGCATCGCCGCCAGCCTTGCATTGCGGGTCGCAACTGCCACGCTCGACCTCAAGTGATGTGAGAAAGCTGCCCATCCTGTCGGTATTGATGTCGGAGACCGCTTCTTCTTTCAAGAATATCTTCCCGCTCTCCCGCGGCATGAGCCCGTGGCATGCTTCGGCCCAATGCTGTGGATTGATGTTTCTTCATGCCACAACCTCGCTGACGAGACCGCCGAAAGCCCCTTCAAAGCGGTCGGTGGCGATCTCTCGCAGCTTTGGAAGGTAGTGCATTGATTTTTCGTGGAATGGGGACCCTGTTTAAAGGGTGATTTTCGTCCAAACGGGACCCCTTAACGATGGGGTCATCAAGATGCCTCCGGCTTGATCGGAGGCATTTGTGTTTTGGATGTTGGTTTTAGAGACGATTGCAAAGATACGTCGGCTGTCGCTGGTCCAGGGGAAGTCGATCAAAGCGATCTGCCGTGAGCTGAAGATCTCGCGCAAGGTGGTGCGCAAGGTCCTGCGTTCTGAGGAGACGCAGTTCCGCTACGAGCGCAAGCACCAGCCCTATCCCCGCATGGGAGCTCGGCGTGAGACGCGGGACCGGCTGCTGTCGGCGAATGCGGCCAAGCCGCAGCGGGAGCGGCTGCCGGTCGCTTCGACGGCTTCCATTGCATTCCCCCGTCGGTGTCGAAGACCTGCACGGTGCGCTTCGACAACAACAAATACTCGGTGCTGTCGAGTGCCGTCGGTCGGCCCATCGAGATCCATGCTTATGTCGATCGGATCGCATCCGCCAGAGGATGGCGTGGTCGTGGGAGAACACGTTCGCTCCTTTGGCCGCAACGAGGTCGCCTACGATCCCTGGCACACGGCGCGCGCCGTTCCTTGGCTGGGTCGTGCGGTCGGCAATGGAGAAGGTGCGGCGCAGCTCAAGGCGGTTGATGACGTCGACCGGCAGATGGTGTTGATCCTCACCTGGGTGCTGACCGACGGATTGAGCGCGGTCGAGGCCGCCTGTCAGGAAGCCATCGAGCACGGTGCATCGTCGGCGCCGGTGATCCTCAACATCCTGGCCCGCAGCCGCGATCCGGCGCCGGGCACGATCCTTTCCATTCCCCAAGCGCTGAAGCTAGCTCACGAGCGGTCGCCGACTGCACCCGCTATGACAGTCTCAGGAGGACAAACAGCCATGGAACGCACCGAGGTACTGGAACTGATGGGAGCGCTGAAGCTCTACGGAATGCGCAGAGCCTATGACGAGATCATGGGCGCGTCGCCATCAAGCGACGGCACGAGCCGCCCAGGATTGTCGGTGATCTCTTGCAGGCCGAGATATCGGAGAAGCAGGCCCGCTCCATCAAATACCAGTTCGCTGTCGCCAAGTTGCCGCTGGCCAAGGACATCGACGACTTCGACTTCGCCGACACGCCGGTCACCCCCTGATGCGCGATCTCGCCCGGCCGCGCCTTCGTCGCCGATCAGCGCAACATCGTCCTGGTCGGCCGCCTTCACGGGTCACCCAACTCGCGCGGAAGGTCGACCGCATTGCGACGGGCGCGTGTCGACTTCCCAACAATGTCAGACAGGAGACGCAACGCTATCGGAGCGATCGCATTGCCCGAAACGATTTTCCCAGTTGGCACGACAATTGCGGTCCTATGCGCAAAAGCAAACTAGACCTGAGAGCCGCACCGCATGAATGTAGCCTCCCAATATCTGCCGCTTGTGGCGCATCACGAAGCCGGGCACGCGGTGGCCGCCATCGTTTTGCACCGTCAGACGTTCGACGACGACCGTGAACTCCCTGCTTTCTCAAGTGTTAGTATTTACCCCGACGTCGGTGACGGAGAGTGCGGTGGTGTTGTCGAAGGCGCGGGTTTTTATTCAGCGCAAGGATTCACCTCGAAGCGAAAGCCGATTTTCGAGGACGATATGGATCGATGTTTGGAACGCGATGATGCGATCCGGGAGATAGTTGCGTGTCTGGCAGGTCCTTTTGCAGAATCCGCATTCGAAGGCTATCTGGACCCGCGCGATATGGCGATGAATGCGTCCGATGGGAATGAGGGGAGCAGCGACTACGCGGATGCCAAGCGAATCTATGGTGAGTTGCGGTTCCTGATGCCGCGCCGCCCCGATTGGGGGCGGATCGAAGATTGCACGGCCCGGCTAGTACTCGATCACTGGTCGGCCATCGAAGCATTGGCCGCGCATTTGCTGGTCAAGCATGCTCTCCAATTCGATGAGGCTCTGACGATTGTTGCGCCGCATCTTCCGCCCATGCCAGCAGCTACGCCGCCAGAGCGTCATCCGCAGCCTGCTTGATCAGCCATTCGATGTGATTTGACCACATCTGCAACACCTCGCGCTTCTCCTTGACGTTGCTATAGAGATTGTAGATTTCGCCAATGTCTGTCAAGGACGCCGCCTTGTGATTCAGTATGTGCTCGATGACGTGTGGCAATACCTGCCGCCTGCCGAGATTTGTCGCGAGCGTCCTGCGCAGATCGTGAAGGGTCCAGTTCTCCAAAGCCACCCCGTCAGTATTGACCTTGCCGTCTAGAGCCTTCTTGCCCTTCGCGTAGCCTGAGAAGTGGCTTCTTTCGTTGCCCCTCGCAGGGAAAAAAACGTGTCATTGGTCTTCGGTACCGTCTGGGGGACCGACACCGCCAGTGTGGACAGCGGAATAAGCGTAGGCTCTTCGTTCTTCGTGCGGTCACCCGATAGTTCCATGTTCCGGCTTCAAGGTTGAGGACCAACGCATCGCGGCAACTTCCGTACGCCTCTGTCCGGTCAGAATGAGCAGCTTGACGATGGAGCCGAACGAATAGCCGATATCGCCCGGTTCGGGCTCACAGCCCGTTCATATAGCCGCCAGTTCGGCATCGTTCACCACTCGCTTGCGCTTGACGATCGGGGCCGGATCCGGATTTTCCAATCCCTCGCGGGGAAACCGCGGATGAGCCGTTGCGGCGGTTTGCGACACCAGTTGAAAAATGCCCGCATACACCAGAAGGCCGTGTTAGCCGCTTGCGGGTGACCCCCGGCGACGATCTTCTTGGTGATGTTAGCAATGTCGGTGTCGATCACATGGTGGATAGAGCGACTCCCGAGGGCAGGCACAAGATACCGGTTCAGGCTGGCCTCGACCAGTGCGGTGTTTTGAGGGTCGTTACTCGGCGGCCTGGAGGTGACCGCCATCGCCGTCCTCGGTATCGTCAGCGCTGATATGCGCCTGATCGGCAAGGAAGGCTGGCAGTTCCGATGGAGCTATGCTGGAATTTGGGTGACGAGGCTGATCAAGCGGCGCTCTGCGGCTTCGTTTCGATGACCTGGATTCCGTCCAGGAACCTGGCACCTGCGATGAGTTTCGGCAACTGATTTTGTCCTTTCAATCGTCGCCACTTCCTGGCCGCGGCCAACAGCTTGAAGACCATCAGCTGGGCGGTTTTCGAGGATAGCGAGCCCTTGGTACGCACCGTGCGATAGCGAACGGTTGCAAAGACGCTTTCGATGGGATTGGACGTTCGCAGATGATCCCAGTGTTGGGCGGGGAAATCGTAGAGCGCCAGCGACGCAATATGATCTTTCGTCAGGCAGTCGACCGCCTTGGCATACGCCTCGGCCTCCATCTCGATCGCATGCGCAAGCAATTTGCGCGCGCCGCTGCGAAGTACATCCGTCAGGGTATCATCGATTTCGTCGGGCTGACGAAGGCGAACAATGTGTTGATAGTCTCGTTCATGGCGTATCACTCTCCTTGAGAGGTACTGGCAGGCTTCATCACCCGCCTCGATACGCCGCTCTCCTCAAGCCGCCATCATCCAGTTTCCGCCATGGCTCCCCCTGATTGATCCGCTTCACCTGTGCAACTGCACAGGCTGCCCTAGCGGGGAGATTGGCCTCCAATGGCGAAAGCTTGCCGCAGGAGACCCTCCGATGACCGTGCCTATGGCGCCGCCGCTACGACAACTTGCCGACAAGCAGCGTGCGATCCACTGCCGCGCTACTGCGCCTTCAAGGGACGTCTGGATCGCGACGCAGGAGCCGATGACCGTTACGGGATCAATTCCAGGTCGCGCTGGCCGTCGCTGTGCCAGTTCGACGGTCTGGTGGCAATTTGGGCACATCTTCTGTCGCCGACAGTGGCGATGGCTGACGCTTCAACGAAACGGGGTCTTCGACGTCTGCTGCCTTCGCCGATGCTTTGCGAAGTGGCATAATGTTTCGACGCACGCAGGCGCGGGCAGGGGATGTCAGTCATGAATCTCCTGACTGGCGCGGATCAGGCCGATTGGCGGGATGAAAGATCATACGACTACACCGCTGGCCTGACGCTGCGGGAGTGGGCTTGGGAGTTCTTACGCCGCAATCCAGCGTTCCAGCGCGATCTGACCGCTGCGCGCCAGCATTGCAAGACTTGGTCTCTCCAATCCTTTCTCGATATGGTCGCGTCGGCCGGCGACCTGTCACGCTGGGGTGTTCTGTTTCGCGGAGTCTTGTGGCCGCGCTTCGGTCGTATTCTGGTGTCCGCTCTGGTGCGTCCATGTGCTGCCGGTCATTGCGGAACGGTTGCCTGCCTCGTCGCCGACACCGCCGTTCGAACTCTCGGCATTGCCCTGTCGTGCAATCGTCCTGCTGGCGCCCGACAAGAGCCAGCATGTTCTTCTTCGCAATGCGGACCACGCGCTGCAGCTCGCCGTCTCGGGCGCGAATATCCTCCACCCTGTTTGCCTGCATACGCAAGCCATCTGGCCCGCGGTGCTTTTAAAGCATCGACTGAGGGGACTGGAGTGCCTCAATGCTCTCAGTCTAGGGCAACAGTTGCCCCCCCGCTTGTTTGCGCCGGAAAAGCGCGGCGTTCGTTTGTCCTTCGTTCTTCGTGCGCTCGACGGTTCGCTCGCCGGAGCACCTCATCGCGAGCTCGCCGAAGTTCTCATCGGTCAACGGCGCGTCCATGCCGACTGGGCGGATCCTCGCGATCATCTGCGCGACCGCATCCGTCGGGCCGTCTCGCGTGGCCGCGCGCTCATGAATGGTGGCTACAGAGATTTCCTAATTTGAAAAGCGACAGTCCGCGCTGTGCGTCGGTGGATGAACGTTCGCTCGCAGCTGTACCCGTCACCAACAGTTCGCCCGCCGACAGGACTGCATGGCGCCTTGCAAGTGCGCTCTGGTCTAGCTTGTCGATGCCGAAATGAGATGGGCGAGGGTGCCAAGGCGGTGGTTCATTAGGGCCGGCCTCGACCTGGACGCACATCATTGGTCGGAAAGCGGCGTGCACCGCAATGTCGCCATAGCAGCCAAGATCCTTTGAGGCCGGACCTGCAGTCCTGTTGGACCGGCGGGTGCAACAATATGGAGGGATCTGAGGCCTCACACCGTTCCCTGGTCGACAGCTCGGTCAACATAGCACCCACCGCTTGATTATGGAAATGGTGTGCCTGGAGTGCAGCGAGTAGCGGCTTGCTGCGCACTGTCCTAAGAATAGCAGTCATGACCCGTCTGGGGTTCTGCAACACGACGATTCAACCGCTTGGGCATTGTCGCATATCCCACAATGTAGAATGCGCAACAGGGCAAAAGCTGATCCATCGGCGGTTTATCAATGCTTTTTGGCTTGGCACGGCACATGCAACGCAATCGGCAAAAGGCGCACGAACTGAGTGGCCCATCGGCCCTAGGAGCGCTGACTTATGCCCTCCCAAGGCATGTCCGGCCCGACAGCGAGCTCAGTCTCCTGCCGGGCATCCGTGTTTCAGGTCAACGGCGTTTGGAACTTCCAATTAGGTGGCGGCATTGACCGCAGGCCGCCCCCCGGTGGGGCGGAGAGACAGTGCAGCAGGTTTCAAATCCCGCCCATGCAAAGATATTTCATTTCCAGATAGTCCTCGAGGCCATGACGGGAACCCTCCCGCCCGATGCCGGATTGTTTGATCCCGCCAAACGGTGCCGCCTCCGAGGACATGCGTCCCGTGTTGATGCCAACCATGCCATATTCCAGAGCCTCTGCCACACGCCAGACCCGCTTCAGGTTTGAGGCATAGAAGTATGCGGCGAGGCCGTATATCGTGTCATTGGCCTCGCGCACGACCTGATCCGCATCGTTGAAGCGAATGATCGGCGCGAGCGGCCCGAATGTCTCCTCTTGCGCGACTGCCATGACGCTGGAAATCTCGGTGAGGACCGTGGGTTCGAAAAACGTGCCATTCTTGCCGATACGCTGGCCCCCGCATCGTATTGTGCCGCCTTTCGCAATGGCATCTGCGACGTGAGACTCGATCTTGGCCAGAGCATGCTTGTCGATGAGCGGTCCGATGTCCACTCCGGCATCGAATCCGTCGCCAACCGACAAGTGCCGGATTCTTTCCACGAATTTCTTGACGAACTCATCGTGAACGCTCGATTGGACGTAAATGCGGTTCGCGGAAACGCAGGTCTGGCCGGCATTGCGGAACTTCGCCTGGACCGCACCGTCAACAGCACCGTCAATGTCGGCATCATCGAAGATGATGAAAGGTGCATTGCCGCCGAGTTCAAGGCTGACCTTCTTGATCTGGTCAGAGCACTGACGCATCAGCAGCCGTCCGACCTCGGTCGAACCGGTGAAGCTGATCTTTCGAATCTTGGAATTGGTGCAGAGTTCACGGCCCACGCGATCACCTTCGGACGCATAGATCAGGTTGACCACGCCATCGGGAAAGCCGGCCTGATGGGCGAGGGCGAACATTGCGCCAGCCACGAGCGGCGTCTGTTCAGCGGGCTTGAGCACGATTGTGCAGCCCGCAGCCAAGGCCGGCGAGATTTTGCGCGCCACCATGGAGGCCGGGAAATTCCATGGCGTGATCGTGCCAACAACGCCGATGGGCTGCTTGATCACTAGCATTCGGCGGTCTGTCGAGGGTGCCGAGATCGTCTCGCCATAGACGCGATTGGCCTCCTCGGCATACCATTGCAGATACGCCGCCGCATGCGATACCTCTGAAATGGCTTCGGCAAGCGGCTTGCCCATTTCCGCAGTCAGAATCGCGGCGAGATCGCCTGCATGGTCGATGATCAGCTGATGCCATCGCCAAAGAACGTCGCTACGTTCTCGGGCCGTCAACGCGGCCCATCCCGACTGCGCAACATAGGCCTTGTCTACCGCAGCACGTGTCTCCTCCACGCCCATATCGGGAAGCTCTGCCAAAACTTCGCCGGTCGACGGATTGACGACCTCGAACGTCTTATTGCCAACTGGTCTGCCGAGTGCCGGCAGGCGGTCGATGGCTCCAAACAGGTGCGGGGATTTCAGACGGCGGATCATCGGCAGGCACAGGGGCAATACCGGATTCCTCCTCAACGCAGCGAACATCCAGGTCGACAGGCCGTCAGTGTGTATTCTGCACCAGTGGGTTCGTCGTAGGGCCTCGGCAAAGCAGCTGGTAGACCACGCTAGCCCGATGAAAAGACAGCAGTTTCGTTAGTTTGAGTGCCCGCGGTTCATCAATTGATGGATTAAGCAGTCGGATGTTTGCTTCATCCACCATGCCTGCTGGTGGCATGCGACTGAATTCTGCAAAAAGGCGGCATACATGCTGAGGAGCGCCATTTCGGCGAGAGGCCGCCGGACCGCCAATGCCGCGCAAGGTCGGCGAAAACGACTCCGCGCGTCTGCATGATCTGCTTGGCCCACGGGCCTCCACATTCGCTCTTCCCACGAGAAGCCCCGATGAAGAAGGAAGGTGAGATGAGTTTCTTTACTCATCCTTGCCGCCCAGCGGCGGGCCGACCACCAAAATGGCGGGCTCGGCCGAAAGCAGCTTTTTGGCCGCCGCCTTGACCTGTTTGAGCGTCACCCGACCGATGCTGCGGGCGCGACGCTGGTTGTAGTCGACGTCGGCCTTGTGAATCTGCAAATCCAGGAGCCGGTCTGCAATCGAGCGGGTCGAGCCCAGTTGGTCGATGGCATAGGCGCCGATCAGGTGCTTCTTCGACGCCTTGAGCTCGGCCCCGGTCGGTCCTTGCTGCGCCATCTGCTTTACCACATCTCGCACGATGCTCAGTGTTTGGGCAGCGCAGTCCGAGCGTGTCTCTGTCGTAACCAGAAGCGAGTCAAGGGTTAGTTCAGAGCTGACGTGATAGGCAAGGCCGCGTTTTTGACGTACCTCCTCGTAAAGGCGGGAAGTCAAGTATGAGCCGCCAAGGATGTCGTTCAGCAGCACGGCCGCGTAGAAATCCGGCGCGCTAGGCTTCACGCCAGGCCAGGCCAACGTCAGCGAAGTCTGCGGCAGGTCGTAGTTCTCCTCCACCAGTTGACCGAGTTTCGGCGCGACATCGTAGACGGGGACGAGGGTTTGTTGCTCAGGCAAATCACCAAACAGCTGGTCAAGCCTTTCCCTCAACGTGTTCGCGTCAATGTCACCCACCACGGCAATATGGAGCCCGTCGCGAGCGAAAATGGCCTGGTGGAAGGCGCGGAGGTCGGACGGCGTGATGCCGGGCAGGCTCTCTTTTGTGCCTTCTCCCAGCCTTGAACAAGGATGCGCGCCATAGATCGCGCGCAGCCATTTGCGCTGAGCGATGGCGTTAGGGTCTCGCTCGCTGCCGACGATGCGGGAGACAATCTCGGCGCGGACGCGATCGATCGGCCCCTGCTCGAAGCGCGGCGCGTTCAGCGCGAGCCGAAGCAGGCCGAACGCCGCGTCCTGCTTTTTGGAAAGCATGCACATCGATCCGTAGATGTCGTCGCTTTGCGCGTCCAAACTCATTTCGGCGCCGGCATGGTCGAGCTTCACCTGGAAGGCACCGCTGTCGTAATGGCCAGCGCCTTCGATGAACAGGCCGGCCATCAGTTTGGCCATCCCCTCCTTCCCGACCGGGTCCTGCTTGGTGCCGCCCTTGAAGGCAAAGCCGATGTTGACGATTTCCACTGTGTGGTCCTCCACCAGCCAGGCGATGATGCCCTTTTCGGACTTCACCTCCTGGATGTTCATCGCAGCATGGGGCCGAGCGCCGAGCGTCATCTCTTGATTCTCCGTCTTGGGCAAGAGATAGCCCGTGGTCGAACGGTCGAACGCGAGATAGCGGGCGGCAACTGCTTTGATTTGCTCGGGGGTAACCTTGCGGATGCGATTCGGCCGTTCCTCGACATCCTTCACGGTACCGCCGGTGGCCAGCGTCGAGCCGTAGATGCTGGCGAGCCAGTCCAGGTTGTCTTCCGCAAAGATCATATTGAGCAAATAGTGGTCCTTGGCCTTGCCTAGTTCCTCGTTGCTGACACCATCCTCGGCAATGCGGGCAACTTCGGCAGCGGCCGCCGCTTCGAGATCAGCCAGCTTGGCATCGCCGCGCGGTGCGCCATAGATGGCGAACTTGGTGTCGTCGAGCATAGTGCCCTGGAAATAGACGCGGGCGCTGGAAGCGATACCTTGCTGGACAGCGAGCGCCTGGTAGAGCCGGCCGCGGTTACCGCCGCCGAGAATTTCGGCCAGCAGGTCGAGCGCTTCGGCCTCGCCCGGCTTGGCGGTGTGGTAGGACGGCACCACCCACTGCGTCGAAAAACTGGGCACGCTGACGCGGGCGTCTGAGAGCGTGACGGTGCGCCTGGTGTTCTGCTCGGGCTCAACCGGCCGGATGCGCGGCGGCAGGTCAGGTCCGCGCGCCACCTTGCCATAGGTCTTTTCGGCCAGCGCCCGCACCGTGTCCGGTTCGACATCGCCGGCCACGATCAGCACGGAGTTGTTGGGCCAGTAGTACTTTTCATAGAAGACGGTGGCGTCGACGCGGTTCAGCTGCTCGATCTCCTGCATCCAGCCGATGATCGGGATGCGATAGGGGTGGTTCTGCCACAGCGTCGCGTCGATCTCCTCATGGAGAACGTCCTGCGGGTTGGTGTCGGTGCTTGAGCGGCGCTCCTCGATGACCACATCGCGCTCGGTCTTGACGACATCGTCGGTCAGGATGAGGTTTCGCATTCGGTCGGCCTCGAAGCTCATCATCAGCTCGAGCGCCGACGGCGCCACTGTCTGATAGAAGGCGGTGTAGTCGGAGGAGGTGAAGGCGTTGTTGGAGCCGCCGATCTCGAACACTGCGCGGTCGAATTCGCCGCCCGCATGGTTGGTCGTCGCCTTGAACATCAGATGCTCGAAGAAATGGGCGATGCCGGATTTGCCCGGCGGCTCGTCGGCGCTGCCGATCTTGTACCACACCATGTGGGTGACGATCGGCGCCCGGTGGTTGGGAATGACGACCACCTCCATGCCGTTGTCGAGCACGAAATCCCTCGCCTTGCCGTCCTCCCATGCGACGGGGATCGGAGCCGGCCCCGCGCCGACCAACTCGGACGCAACGGACGTCCTGCGAAGCCCATGAGTGCGGGGCTTGCTTGGTAGTTCTGGTAGGGAGAGTGGGGTTATGGGCTGCGTTCCTGGCAAAGTGATCTGTTCCTCATTTTGAAGGATCTATGTCTCCCGAACGCCTATTGGGAGAAAGTGGATCGGCACGCGACGCCGAGCCACATGAGCCGTCAGCGTGTTGCTGGGCCTGACGCGAGCCTCATCTTTGGATGCGTCCGGGAAACTTTCGGCATGGTGAGGCCATGGGAAGTCTGCTCGTTATCCATTGGGTGTTTGCGGATACCTGAGCATGCCCCGTGCCAAGTAAGAAAGCCCCGATTCGCAAGGTTTGATCCAACCTTGATACTTGCGATATCCGACATTGTCGGGCATCCGACAGAAAGCGCCTTTCGCCGGCGCGCCGGCTATGACGCTCGCCTCCTCCGGCGTGACGACGATCCTTTGGCGGGCGCCGCGCACACCGATCTGCCCGCCTATCAGCACCGCGACATCGAAGGACAGCGCGATCGTGACTGGATGGGTCTTACGCAAACATGCAGCAGTGCCACCGCGATCAGGACTTCATCCGCCCCACAAAGACCCGAGCGCGAGGGACGACGTGTAAGGCAACATGTCATCCTCGATAATGATGCCGCGCATAAAGAGGTAAGGTCCCTCGTCGTACCGGCGAGCCCCTTCGCTGGGTCTCGCGAGGGTCTGGTTTGCGAACGTCGACCGACAGCATCACGGCATGGGCGGCCCCATCGGTAGGCAAGCATTGACCGTGCCATCAGCGTTGAGGCAGCGCAGAGCCCAATTTCCCGGTGCCAGCCGGTACGTTGGAGCTTCAACTGTGGCCAGCCAAGCGGGCCGAGGCCGTGAAACTCCTGATACCCTGGACCGTCCGGATTGCAACGCACGACGCCTTGGTCTCGCGCCAACGTCCATTGACGCTCAGCGAAGCATCATGCGGACGAGCTGGGAAAGCTTGGCCGGGCCGGCGCCTTCCCAGGCGCATGGGACGCGCGACGACCCATGTGGACCTTGGATTTCACTACGCACTTACGCTGCTTTGGCCTTGTCAGCAGCCTGAGCATAAAGCGTGCTCAGCTTTCAGGGCGAGCCTCTTTCATGTTGATAGCATCTGTCGTCATTCAGGATCGCCCCATTTTCGCATGCCGCTTGCAGCTTTCAGACTGTTGTCAGCCAGGGCCGCCATAAAGGGTCTCGTTTAACGCATTCGGGAGGCTTCATCACTCGACCACATTAATTTCGGGCCGTTCGCCGGCGCTCCGAATGGCACTTAACACCAGATCCTCTCCAAACCCGTGATGATCCAAGAGGAAAACGAAAAATCCCTAAATCATAAAAAAGCACCGATACGGTCGGCTCCAGGCTGATGAAATTGCGGTCTCACTGGCCACGCACGATACTTGCGATGGCGATGGCCATTGCAAAGGCCGGTCAAGCACCCAAGACGCTGACAAGCACGCCTCCGACCAAAGCTCGATCGTTGGCAGCCTTTCTAGCCGTATACTTGGGGCATTTTGGGACGGCGATCCGGACGCCGATTAAAACCTGCCGGTCGTCTAAATGGAATGGTTGGTCCGGGTCCTTACTGGACCTGCGCCAACCCGATCGGGCCGGCGCACAGGGGCACCCAGACAATTGGACACGTCGCCTTTGCGCGGCGGCTTGCACTTTCTCGGATGGCCTTTTTTCTCCCCGGGCGAAATCGAGCGAGCGGTGAGGCGGAGCCTTCGATTTTGCCGATCATGTCGTGTCGCTTCGATCGAACTGCTCAGACGATGATAGCGGCATTGATTGCCGCGGCCGAAATGCGTTGTGTGAAGTACGATTTCTACGCCGTATACATACTGCCGTACAGTTCGCCCTGTCAGCAGCCTTGCCAGCAATCCGCCCTGTGTCCAACTGTCGTCGAATTCACCGGTGTCATTGAGGAATTCGTATGATCGCCTCGAAACCATCATTGCGACCGCGGGCGGGCGACGCAAGCTCTAGACTGCCACCGATCCGCTGGATAACCATGTTAGCGATATGTAGACCAAGGCCTGAGCCCGCAGCAGGAGTAGCACCACGACTAAATCGCTTTGTAAGCCCTTCGAGGTCGGGGAGGGGCACCACCGGTCCGGCGTTTGCAATAGCGATGGTTCCATCAGTTTGGACGGAAACTGTTGTCGGAACAGTGGGCAGTCCATGTATCAGCGCATTCTCGATCAGGTTACGAAGGAGGATCCCAAACGCATCGACATCCACTTTGCGCATCAAAGTGGGGCAGCCGTCGACGTTAAGATGCAGGCGTCCGGCATATTGCGGCTTTTTCCTCAGGTCATCGATTTCCAGCCGAACCGATCGGACAAGATCGATCGCGTGATCCGCCATGCCAACCCCCGATTCGGCTTGAGCGAGCTGAAGCACTTTTTCGACAAGGCGGCCAAGGCTCGACAGCGCTTGCTCGATGCCGCGCGCACGCATTTTGGCCGACCCATTGGGAAGCTCGGCCACTAATCTCTGCATCTGAGCGATTGAACCTGCGATCGGCGTGCGCAGTTCATGCGCACTGTTTGCGGCGAACTCGCGTTCGGCCTCGAGAGCCGCCCGCAGACGATCGAGAAGCCGATTGACGGATGCCGCGATTGGAGCCAACTCTGCCGGGAAATCGCCCAAGTCCATTGGTGACAGATTGCCGCCGTCGCGCGATCCGATCTGCTGTCGCAGTACCTCGATTGGCCGCAGCGAGCGCCGGATCACGATCCACCAAACAGCTAAGCTAAAGGGCAGGAGCACGAGTGTCGGAAGGAAGACAAAAAGTGCGCCCTTCGCGATTGTGGTACGGCGGCCATCAAGCGGTTCGGCCAACTGATGATACACGCCGTCTTGGATCTCCTCTGTGTAGACGCGGTAATCAGCGTTTCGCCAAAAGCCGTTACTCAGGGGAGCATCAGGGAAGGGCTGCTGACCCTCTTCCGGTTCAGAAATAAGCACTACCCCGTACTTATTAATAACCTGCTCACGATAGGTCCAGTACTTTTCATAAGTTGGCAAGTGGTTATTGTATTGATCAACGTGTTTTCCATTCAAGACCTTGATCAGCTCTGGTTCTCTGTACTCTGCGCTCCCCTGGAGCAAGTCATCCGAACTTTCGTTTACATTATTGCAAAAAATGAACGCAGCAATGGTTGGGGCGGCGATCCAAACCAGGAGCGTTGCCCCGCCTAACCACGATATCAGCTTTCTCGTCATGCTGTTCGAGTTCGTCATGTGACCACGAGCCTGTATCCGGAGCCACGCACGGTTGCTATTCTATCCCCGCCGATCTTCTTGCGGAGCCGGCTGACATAAACCTCCACTGTGTTGCTCTCGAACTCCGAATTGAATGAATAAAGCGCGTGCTCGATCCTCCCCTTTGAAACGACCGAACCGGGCCGGCGTAGAAGGCAGTCGAGCACCGCCCATTCGCGTCCAGACAGGTGGACCTCCTGCCCGTCGCGGAAGAGGCGTCGCTCGGCTGCCTGTATGGAAAGCGTCCCAACCGAAAATTGCGGCTCCGGAAAATGCCCTTGGCGACGTGCCACTGCACGGATGCGTGCCGAGAGTTCCCCCAGATCGAACGGCTTGACCAAATAGTCGTCGGCGCCAGCGTTGAGCCCCTCGATGCGATGCGAAATCCGATCGCGGGCTGTCAGAATGATGACCGGCGTTGTATCAAGCCCCTTGATCAGCTCCCGCAGATAGTCGATGCCATTGCCGTCCGGCAGGTGAACGTCGAGCAAAATAACGTCGTAGCCGGCCACAGCTGCATGACCGCGCGCTCCGGACAGGCCCTCGGCCCAGTCGACCGCGTGGCCACCAGCCACCAAATGATCGTGCACAGCACTTCTAAGGTCGTCGTCGTCTTCAATGAGCAGTATTCGCATCAGGCTGCCGAGCTCCGGTATGAGGGCAAGGCTCCTGCCTTATTGATCGAAGCTGACAGTAGGCTGAACCGGCGCCAGCGAATATCTGGGGGCTTTCAGGCTGCTGTCAGCTACAATTGCAAGAAAGGGGTCGTTAACAAAGCCAAACGAAGAGGCCTTATGAAACCCCTCCTGATCTCGGCACTTTTGCTCAATGTGACCACCGGCGGCTGTACACTGGTTGGCGGGCAATTCGACGTGGCGGTCAACGAATGGCAGCCGCGCCACGCGTCAATGTCCAGGCTTGAAACTGACAGGTGTCTTAAATACGAGGGCACCGTAGCGGGTGCCTCCAGTTATCGAACAGTGCCTAGCAGGTCAGAAGTGCACTTTGACCATAGGGGTCGTCCGTATTTTCGGCGCTCGCGAACAGAGTCGACGGTCAATCGATGCGCCACTGCCAGAGTCTGGAACGGTCAAGTGTTTGTTATCCCCCGTCCGGGCCATATTCTCTGCCGAGGACCAAGAAGGCCCTATTTTCGGTGCCCACGAACAGAGCCAACGGTCAATCGATGCGCCACTGCCAGGGTCTGGAACGGTCAAGTGTTTGTGATCCCCTGTCCCGGCCGTGTTCTCTGCCGAACTCGCCCTTGTAGTCGGCACACCAAAGATCGTTAGGGCGACAGCCGTTTGAAAGTGGTGTCCCCGTCGCCCTGTTGCGCCTGCGCTTGCGGCGCTCGACCATGCCGTGGCGGTCGAGCACGGCATGCACGGCCGAGATCGCGGGCCGGTGCACATCCGGATACAGCCGGGCCAGCCGCTCGCGTATCTTCGGCGCACCCCATGTCGGCTTGTCTTGCTTGAGGCGCACAATCAGCTTCTCGATTTGAAACGGAAGCTGATTGGCGTGGCGATAGGGCCGCCGCGATCGGTCCGTCAGCCCTCCAGGCCGCTGTCGTTGTAGCGCGTGAGGATCTTGTAGCCGGTCTTGCGCGAGATATCGAACTCCCGGCAAAGCACCGCCATCTTCTCGCGTCCAGCAGCCGGGCGACGAACTTCAGCCGCTCTTCCATGACGTTACACTCCTTCCAAGGCACCTTGCTCTCCTTGCAAAGGGCCGAAAGTGTAACCCATCTATCCGGAATGAACTGTCACCCATCTCTCGGGAAGGAAAGTCATGGCCAAGGCAACTGGAAGCCGAATTTTCTTTTAGAGTATGAATCAGCGCCGTCTGCCGAAAAGCGCGTCCACGATCTTCCCTTTTGAAACGACCGTGCAGGGCTGGGGCAGACGGTAGTCGAGCACCGCCCATCCGCGTCAAGTCAGGTAGACCTCCTGCCCGTCGCGGAAGAGGCGTCGCTCGGCTGCCTGTATGGAAAGCGTCCCAACCGAAAATTGCGGCTCCGGAAAATGCCCATGGCGACGTGCCACTGCATGGATACGCGCTGAGAGTTCCCCCAGATCGAACGGCTTGACCAAATAGTCGTCGGCTCCAGCGTTGAAGCCCTCGATGCGATGCGAAATCCGATCGCAGGCTGTCAGAATGATGACCGGTGCCGATTCAAGTTCCTTGATCAGCTCCCGCAGATAGTCGATCCCATTGCCGTCCGGCAGGTGAACGTCGAGCAAAATAAGGTCGTAGCCGACCACAGCTGCATAATCGCGCGCTTCGGACAGGTTCTTGGCCCAGTCGACCGCGTGGCCACCAGCCACCAAATGATCGTGCATAGCACTTCCAAGGTCCTTATCGTCTTCAGTGAGCAGTATTCGCATCATGCTGCCGAGCTCCGGTATGAGGGCAAGGCTCCCATCTTATTGGTCGAAGCTGACAATAGGCTGAACCGGCGGCAGCGAATTATTTGGGGAGCTTTCAGGCTGCTGTCAGCTACAACTTGCAAGAAAGGGGTCGTTAACAAAGCCAAACGAAGAGCCCCTATGAAACCCGTCCTGAACTCGGCACTTTTGCTCAATGTGACCCCCGGCGGCTGCATCAGCAAATTGATTTGGGAAACAGGCGCGCCGGTTCTAATGACCGACGCAGGCCGAGGTCTGGAGCTGGACCAGCGAACGGCGTCTTCGGTTTTTCAGGCAACAGCCACATGGAAGAATATGATTGGCTCGACCATGCGCCGAGCTTTGTCGAACGGATTGGTCGCGGGCGCACTACCACAGATTATGGCAGGTTTACGCCCTGGCCTTGACACCCGGGGTGATCGTCACCGGCGGAGCCGCGGCGTACTGATCGGATATCTAACGTCGCTGAGTCTCTCGTCGGTGCAGTGGATCTCTCGGCTTAGCCATCATGCAAAAAACGACGGTTCCGCGACACCACTTTTCAGGTCCGTGACACAGGCTTTGTGAGCCGATCTGTTGTTCTTACCCCAGGCTAATGGCTGAACAGCTCTGTCGCCGGCTCGATGCGCCAGATGGCGCGATGTTTTGAACCCTTTCACGAGGCGACGGCAGCAGCCGACCGGCTCTCCTATCGCGGCTCCCGCGATCCACACACCCAACAAGGGAATCTACCATGGTAATGAAGGCACCGGTTGCCGACGCTAGGAATGGGTCGGTAGTAGATCGGCTGGTCGGCATCGACCTCGCTCGGGGCCTGGCTGTCTTCGGGATGTATGCCGCCCATCTCGGTCCCGACCCCGGCGAAGGAGGACTAGTCGGGTTTCTGATGGAACTAACCCATGGGCGGCCGTCGGCCCTGTTTGCCGTATTGGCCGGTTTTTCAATCCTCCTGATTACAGGTCGCAAGGCGCCGAAGTCGGGGATAGCCGGTAGACAGGCCATCGCCAGAGTCGCAATTCGTGCCCTTGTTTTGCTCGCGCTTGGCTCAATCCTGGGCTGCCTCGGTACCCAGGTCGAAGTCATCCTAGAATACTACGGAATTTGCTTCTTGTTGGTATTGCCGCTCCATCGGCTCAGCGCATATCAGCTGGGCTTGATCGCTGCCGCTACGGCATTAGTTCTCCCGCAAGTCCGTTCCTCCCTTCTGTCGGTTGCCCCCAACCTCCTCGACCCGGTCTTCAACCTCATGGTCAACGGCTACTATCCCGCGGTGACCTGGGTTCCTTTCCTCATCGCTGGCATGGCCATCGCGCGCCTTAATCTTAATACGCTAGCAGCGCATTGGCGCCTTGGTCTGGCGGGGGTCGCGCTGGCCGTGTTGGGCCATGGGGGATCCTTGCTCGCGCTGAGTTCCCGCGCTTTGACTGAAACCTCCTTGTGGTGGTCTGACGTTGACGGCGCTTTTGAGCCTTCCAAGTCGTCATTTATAGTCAAGTCGTCATGGATAGCCGCACCTCATAGCGAAACGACGCTTTCGATCGTGGGCAGCACCGGTTGCGCAATGATCATCTTGGCGGCTTGCATGCTCGCTGTGGATGCGCTCCCGCGTCTGCGAAAGCTGGTCTGGCCAATAATCGCAGTCGGCTCGATGTCTTTGACGGCCTATGTGCTGCACATTGCGGGAATAGCCTATCTTATGAAGATAAACATTTTCAAAGACGAGAGCCTGTCCACGCTCTTTGGCTTCGTTGTGGTTATCAGCACTTTTGCGGTGCTTTGGCTGCGCATCTTCCAGCGAGGACCGATGGAAGTGCTGATGGGTAGGGTCGCAGATCTCGCGCGTCACATCCGCTGAGCACCGCCGCGCCCCGGCCTCCCGATCACATTACGGACAAGGTGGGGCTTTGTCCAAAGCTTGTTCGCGGCAGGGGAGGGTACTTCCTCCCAGCCTGCCGCCTTGTTGATGGAAGCTAAAACGGTCGCGCAGGCGCTAGAGTTGCATCGGCATAATCAGCTTAAACTCGCGAAGTTAAACCCGCGGTTGGTCTATCTCGGCCCGCCTCACCTGAAAGGCTAAGGTATCCGTTTCGGTCAAGGGTTTTAGGGGCCATTTTCGCTGCGCCTTGAGGAGAGCGTTTGCTAGGATGAGGAGCTTTCGCAACAAGATGATGACCTTTGCGGGTTTGCCTGCCGCCTTTAGCGCCTGGTATTTTGCCTTGAGGTCGGGGTTGAAGCGCAGGGCGAAGGGCCGGGCATGTAGAGGGCCTGGCGAACATTGGCCCGGCCGCCCCGGATGAAGGCGCGGCCGCTCCATTTTGCCGAGGCCGGCGAGGCTTGCGGCCTTTGGTTCCGAGTTCCGGCATGTCGATGGTGAGTGTGCAGGCGGTGGCATCCGATGCGCCATATGCTGGTCAGGATTTCGCGGCGCTGGACAGCGTCGGGATCGGCTTTCATGAGGGTAAGCATCGTCTGATCGATATCGCTGAGTTCACGTGGATCTGCTTCCAGCCACTCGTTGTTGTGGCGCCTGAGCAAGGCAAGCGGTCAAGGTCTGGCTCTGGTGCTGGCTGCGGTGCGATCCCCGCACGGGCCAGGTGCCGATCGTGTCGACGATCCACCTCGCCGCGACCAGAGAGCTGCTACTCTCTTCCGCTGTTCATTCTGGCCTCTTCGCAATGAATGTCATAAAATCACCTGTCGCAATTAATGGTTTTTGATTTGGCTCCTACAGCTGGCAGATATCGCCGAGAGTTCCGCAGAGAGCGTCGAAAGTTTTGGCCGCCTTCTTCCGCAGCCGCGCCTTGAGTTTTGAGCAGACCTGTCTTGATCGGGTTGAGATCGGGCGAGCATGGCGGCAGGATCAGGAGCCAGTGCCCCTTTGGCCAACCAGTGGGCGGCGCGTACCTTGCCGACAATCTGGGGTTCCGAACCCGACAGTTGGTTTTCAACCCGACAGTGGCCCGCCTCAGAGCAGGCTACCGCCCTTCGGAGCAGGCAGAAGCTAATCGAGGTTCGCGGGTTCCGGTTTGAATGTGCAGGTCGCTGCGCGCCTGATCTTTCGGTCTGGCGGCACATGACAAAAACTCTCATTTTGGCCGACGATACCCGGTCAGGAGCGGGTATCGCAGTCGAGAAGCGACCCGAGCACGTCCACAAGATGTGCCGAGTTTGCAAGGTGTGTCATTGTTTCTGTCAACGTTCGAGCGACAGCGCACGACGAAACGTCTGGCATACGCCTCGTCTGGCACGCGCCTCGCATATGTTGCAGTTGCTGCTGGAGATCAGGCGATCGAGTGGGCCTTGCAATTTTCCGATTTTGATGCGCCTAAAGTCTCGTGTACAAATCAGGCTGGCGTGAATGGCCTGCCTAAGTTGCGACTTATTACAAAGGAATGGATATGGCGACTGGAACGGTGAAGTGGTTCAACAGCACGAAGGGTTTTGGTTTTATTCAGCCTGACAACGGCGGTCAGGATGTCTTTGTCCACATTTCCGCTGTTGAACGAGCGGGCCTGTCGACCCTTAATGAGGGCCAGAAGATCAACTACGAGGTGGAACAGGATCGCCGCACGGGAAAGTCCTCTGCAGGCAGCCTCAGCAAGGCTGGCTAACGGTCCGGGAAAGCCTTGGCAAGGTTCGTCATCGCCGGAACGCATTGACGGCTCGAAACCCGGGCCGGAGCATGCAAGTTAATGCCGCGGCAGGGATTGCTGGAGCCATCATGAATTACTCTGGAAATGAGGCTCTTGGACGGGAAAGGCGGGGCTCATCCCCGCCCTTTGATTCCGCGCAGATTGGGCCAACGGCTGCTGCGCGTCCGAACGACTGTTGATACGGATTTAGGCTGCGACCTTCTTGCGGGTCCGTTTCGCCGGCGCCGTGGCTGGGGCTTCCGGCTCTTTCGGTTTGCGGCCGAGTCCCATGGTCTTGGCCAAGGCGGAGCGCGCAGCGGCGTAATTCGGCGCCACCATGGGATAATCCGACGGCAGACCCCATTTGGCGCGATATTCGTCTGGGGTCAGACCATAGTGCGTCGCCAGATGGCGCTTTAGCGATTTGAATTTCTTGCCGTCTTCAAGGCTAATGATGTAGTCCGGTTCGATCGACTTTTTGATCGGGACAGCAGGTTTTTTTACAGGCACAGGCTCTTCTGCCGGTATGAGTCCAGCCGTGCCGTTTAGAGCCCCGTGCACTTGGGCGATCAGGGCAGGAAGCTCCCCCGCCGGGACGGGGTTGTTGGAGACGTAGGCTGATACAACATCGGCAGTGAGCTCGATGAGGATGTCGGTCTTGTGGGGTTCTTCTGTCATAAACTTCTCCGGGCAGCTTGAAACACAGTTGGGCGAAGTGTCGCTTCATAGTGGCGGTTGCCGCTGAAAGCAAATGGATCGACGGGTGCGCTGCTCCTCCACCATTGAAGTCTCGGCGACGCATCCCGTCATCGTCCATCGCTAAAGGCAGCGTATTGAATTATGGGAGCGGTCGCGCCCGCCCCACCATAGCGATACAGCAAGACAATCAAAAAAGCCGGTCTTTGCTTGGCCCCAAATCTTTTCTCCTTTCGTGAACGCTGAGCTGCCAAGCTGCTACAGTTCACCTCGCGGGGCAACCGTGCACAACACAGGAGTTGCCCGAGCGATACATTCTTCACTTGCCGCTTATCAGCGCTGGTGATTGCACTTTGCAGCCTGCCTCCGGACCCGCAGCGCTCACGCTGTTGGTTTTGCGCCTGCAGGCGTCGGAAGTCGGATCGCCGCAGCTAATTTCCTCAGGCGGACGAATTCAACAAATCGATTGTTTGGATCGAAGGCATCCACACCATCGATGCCTCTAGAATATGATCCAGCTACAATCACCGTGCTGTAATGGCAGGGACGGCCAGCACAAGCGCGACACGATCCGGCGGGTCCATCGCTGCGTTACGTATTCATGGCTACTGCATCGGGCGCTCGGTCGACCGCCTTAAGCCAGGTCGCCGCATTGCGAGACGGTGACCGGCGAGGGAGAGGGCGCTCTGGCAACGAAGCGAGGCGGGTGGCCTTGCGGGTGGCCGCGTGATGTCATCCGGCTCTCCTGCCGATCTCTGCCGGCCAGATCTGGAGCAACTGTTTTGCATAGATATGGCTCTCTTCAGGGGGCCATCTATGATGGGAGCCGAGCGCGTGTTCGAGCCGGGGAACAGGCTGCGCATGCACTGTGCCCACCTATTGCGATCGTGCTAACCTTGGTTGTTCGGACTTGCCGTTAAAGGCAAGCGACAGATTGAAGTTATGCTGCACCATCTGATTGCCTGGCTCGTTTTCGAGAGCTCGCCGATACAGGGCCTGTGCCGCGTCATGCCGCCCCTCAATGTCCAAAATCACGCCCTTCGCATTCAATGCACGTACGTTTCCTGGGGCTGCAACCAAGACGCTGTCGAGCACCTCAACCGCTTCGTGCGGGCGCTTCTGGCCCACCAAGGCATTTGTAAGTCGTATCGCCGCATCAACATTGTCCGGGTGCTGCTTCACCTCATCCCGCAAAGCCCGCTCTTGAACATCCTGACCAACTTCGCGCAAAATGCGTTCGCGCATAGCCGGATCGATTTGATCGGCGCTGAGCAACTCGGGGGAAGATGTCTCCTGCACGGAAAGAGCCGGCTTTTGCCAGCTGGCGCAACCGCCCAAAGGCAGAATGGCGAGTACGGCAAAAAGAAGTGAGTTCCGGCGCAGAAACATAGGCGATGGAGAAACTGTATTACTATTCATGTTATCTCTCAGTTATCGGGGAGGCGCGTGGCGTTCAGTTAGGAAAGGTGGGACTACTCTAACAATCCGCTGTTCGATCCGTGCGGGAGTGTGACGGATCCTGCGGGGCGAATTGTAAAGTCGGAGGCGAGGTCTTGATAAGACAGCACGGCGAGATCAACCCCGTTTCGCGTCAGAAAGCCGCGGACGAAACGTCGGACATCCATCGACGTCAACAGAATAGGGCGGGTTTGACCCGGTTCTGCGTTCGAAAGGACCTGACGTATCTGTGATAGCATCGCTTCGCTTTGCCGATCCTCCAGTGCGAGATAGGGGCCTGCATCCGAATCTCGAACCGCGCCACGCATCACATCCTCGCTCTCGCGCTCGACGACCAGGGCGGACACGATGCCCTCCGTGTTGGCATGGCGGTGGCAGATCTGTCGCTTCAAACCAGAACGGACATATTCCGTCAGCAGGGCAACGTTCTGCTCACGCTCGCTCCATTCGGCCAATGCCTCCAACACGAGACGGGTGTGGCGGATTGGGATACCTTCCTCCAGGAGGCGGCGCAGAACATCGGCAATCCGAGGAATCGGCGTCGTGCGTAGCACCTCTTTCACAAGCTCAGAATATTCCTGCTCCATTCGGCCCAGGAAATGTCGGGTCTCTTGGATGCCCACCAATCGCGGTGCGTAGCGGGTCAACGCTGCATGGACGCGCAAGGCGAGGAGTTCGCCGGGAGCCCTATGCTCCGTGCCGGCGCCCGTAAGGGCCTTTGCAGGGGTATGTTCAACCGGGAGTCTGTCCGTTTTCGGCTCACGTCTAAGGGGGACACCGCTCGAGTCGACGTGCGCTACATCGGCTCGGAGCGCCATCTGGTTTGGATCTAAGGCGTCCTGTTCGACTGGCACGCCCTCGACATCAATTCGGAATTGCGATTCAGGCAGCTGCTCGTCAACCAAGACAGGGATGCGAGGAACGATAATGCCCAGATCGGCTGTGACCAGGAGCGAAACGCGCCCAATATGTTTTTGCAATTCGGCTTGATCGACCGCCTGCATAAGATCTGGCGCTAGAAAAAATGCGATCGGGAATTCCTTCGCAGGCGCGGCTTGCTTAGGCTCCGCTGCAGTTCCACCTTTCGCATCGGCAGTGCCGGCGCCCAGCACATCAGCCTTGACAATGCTTACCGCAGCGAACACTGCGGCCAGCATCAGAAAGACGGGGAGGGGAAACCCAGGAACGAACCCCATTACAACCAGGACGCCGGCCGCCAGTCGCAAGGCTCGAGTGCTGGCCGTGAGCTGACTGACCATTTCTGTACCGAGGTTGATCCTCGCCGTCCCAGTCACACGGGTGACGATGGTCGCCGCAGTAATGGAGAGCAGAAGGGCCGGAATCTGCGATATCAATGCATCGCCTATCGTCAGCAGAGTGTAGTGATGCAGTACCTCGCCGAAGGACATGCCCTTGGAGAGCAGGCCGATCGAAATTCCACCCAGCATGTTGATGCAGATAACCACCAGCCCGGCGATGGAATCGCCCTTCACAAATTTCATCGCGCCGTCCATCGCGCCATAGAGTTGGCTTTCCTTCTCCAATTCGGCGCGCCGCCGGCGGGATTCGTTGGCATCGATGTGGCCGTTGCGTAGCTCTGCGTCGACCGCCATTTGCTTGCCCGGCAGAGCATCCAGCGTGAAACGCGCCGCCACTTCTGCCACCCGTTCGGCACCCTTCGCGAGGACCATGAATTGCACCATGGTGACGACCAGAAATATGACGAAACCCACCACGATATTGCCTGAAATGACGAAATCGCCAAAAGTATGAATAATGCTGCCGGCCTCCCCCTCGGCCAGGATCAGTCGCGTCGTTGCGACCGTGAGCGCGAGACGGAATACAGTGGAAATCAAAATAACGCCGGGCAAAGAGGAAAAATCAAGTGGAGTACTGACATACAGGGCAACCATCATCAGCAGTATGGCCAACCCCATATTGAATCCTATCAGGGCGTCGACCACCACGACCGGGATAGGCATGACCATCATCGCGACAGCCAGAAGCAGCATCAACGCAACCATTAAATCCGGGCTGGCCGGCGCACGCTTGATGAAGTCACGCAGGACGTTGGCCATCGAGACACCTTTGCAATCGGTTGAGACTTACTCTGCTGTTACGCCATGAAACGTGGCTTTCGAACTCCGAAGGCGCCTCAGCCTTGGCCAGCGCGTGACCCTGCATGAGAGCCACAAGCAGGCGCGAAATGGCTGGGCAGCAAATGTTTCCAACGCAGCCAGCTTGTCAGCACCGAGCGCGACAGGATGTTTGGCTGGCCATAGAGTGCTGCTTGATGGGGCCTGCGAGCTTTCAATATTGGAGAGCAGCAATGCGGCCATTCCTGCTCAGCAGCACACGGCTGTCCTCAATACGTTCGACCACCCATCCATCAGCCAAAATGGCGCCGACAAAATACTTCTCGCTGTCGATGACAATATATGGTTGGACCCCATGCCACACAGCTTCGACCGCGATTGCGGATGGCGCCTTCTCCTCTTTGATGAGCACTCCGTTCACCAGTGTTAGAGTACCCTTGGTGCGACGATCGAACGATTGCTGAAGCTTCTGCCAACTGATGACCGATTCAGACGTGACGGTGCCTTCGGCGGTCACAACACCCTTTGCCGACCCAATCTTGACGTCGAGAAGACCCGCTCGATCGACTTCCTCCTGCAGCTCTTGGGCCGCTGCCTCCGTAAGTTCATTGTCAGCGCGGTGACTGATCGTTCTGGACGCGACTTCAGCCCGAAGTGAATTGGGGCTCGATCCACTTGCATTGCCAAGATAGGAGATCGTGCCTGAAAGCGCGCCGATCCCGAGTGAGCTGATTATGACCATGGCGAGCACACCGATCGGTAGGCGCGGTATGCCGGTCGAACCAGGCGGCTCTGCATCCTGCACGGACAAAGCAATGGACATCTCGCCTACGAGCAGGACGACAGGAAGGGGCACAACAACGGACTGGCCTGCGGCGATATTCCGGTTGCCCTCGATACTGAGTCCGGGTGCAAGCGCCTCCAGTTCGATCGACTTGCCAAGAAGAGTTACACGAAGGTGATGCGGTGCCAGTCCCTGCTCGACAAAGACCAAATCGGCATCGAAGCCGCTGCCGATTAAACACTTTTGAAGATCCGTCTTGCCGGTCAGACCGCAATAGTGCCCCGAACGCACTTCGAAACGGAGGGAAACGGCGTCATCCACAGAGCATCTCTCAAACAGGATAGAAGCCGCATGGCAATTGCCATGCGGCTCATTTCGGGACTACGTCGCGTCAATAAGGAGACGCGCTAGGGGGCAGTCTAAAACCCGCTTCCGACATTACGAAACGCGTTCGTCGGCGGCCTTCTTGATGGTCTGGAGATTGGTCGTTAGAGTGCGCAACTGGACACTCCTTTTCGTCGCCTCCAAGCTAACATTGGTTAGTTCCTGCACTTGCGCCTGAAAAGCAGTAGCATCAGCTCCGCTTGTATTGCCGGGAGTGCCACTGTTAGTTTTATCGGTATTGCCGGCGCTACTGGTATTGGTATTGCCTGATTTTTTATTATTATCAACTGCAGCCATGATCATTCCTTTTTCTGTTGGAGTTGTGCCGTCAATAACGGCCTGTATGACCTCACGCCGGATTTCCCGCGTCAGGCATCTTCTGTGTCATCCAAAGCTTCATCGGCCTCAGCCATCGCATCGTTCGCGAATTGGAACGCGAACGATCGCAGGATACTTTGGAAGGCTTCACTTTGTGCTGCAGACTGTGAGTTGTCTTGAAGTTGATCATTTGAAACGGTCCGGTTATCCGCCCGATCGTTCCCGCCAGCTGCCTTGCCATCATTCCCACCAGCTGGCTTGCCATCATTGCCATCAGCCGGCTTGCCATCACCAGAATGCTCGGATTTCGAATCCCCATGGCCCTTTCGGATCAAGGAAGTCCCGAGGTTGCCAACTCCACTCCCAATTGCTGCTATCATCAGGTACTCCGGCATTTGCCATTGGCGGCGACGTGTTAAAGGTTAGCCTCGATCAAGCTAAGGGCGGGAGCTTTCGAGAACCTGACGGCTTTTGACAAAAACCGGCCAGCGCAAAAACGTATGCTCTGCAGGATGTTGCTCTCGCATCGAACAGTCGACCACGATCTCGGCTGTTCGGCCAATCCCGCCGTCCACGCATGCCGCGACCGAATGGCAGCCGCAGCAGCTCGTTTGCATCCTCGATGCTGTGGTGTCGAACAGGAGACACGGTCCACGTGCTGCATGACCGCAATGACCGTATTCTTGCTGGCTCCACGGGCGCACGCAACGAGCAGGAACTCGGTCTTTGCATCACCATTCTCTCGCCTGCACATCACGGCCCGGCGCGGTGAGCTCATTGGCTTCGAGAAGGTCGGCGACCGTACGAACATGGGATGGTCTGCCGGCTTTGGGAGGCCGGTGCGGATCCTCTTCTCACCATATCGAAAGCTTGAAGCGGTCGGATTTTCTTGCCCTGTTCGTGAGAACTCCCATCGTCAGCTAATCGTCAGCCAAGCGGTCTATCTAGGCCGGCCGTGCCTGACCTTCGGATCCAAAGGTCCCGTCTCGACACTTTTTGTAACTATAGATCGAAATGGTCCGCGTGATACGCAACGCACACGCTTCTCTGAAGCAAATGTGTGACTTTGTCGGTGGCGAACGAGAGGAGTGACGCATCAATAAAATCGTCAGGCACGTGTCTAGGAAGGGGAGCTAGCCGAGTTGGTCTGATTTCATTCGCTGTTCCTGGAAATCGGCGGACTGAAGCGCTGATAATCTCAGGACATCGATGGCAACGTTGCGAAAGTCCTGTGAGCTCGGGCCAATCTTGGCCTGCTACTGAGAAGCACTTTGGCGGGAACATTACGCCGTCGCGGGTCTGGCTGACCGTGACGTTAACCGAAAGATGCCGCTGGTCTCGTCAGCCGCCAGCACAATAGCAGCACATTCTCGCCTACTACGGAGACGCAATATGAAGGGCATTGGCCGACCACGGAAATCGCAGGCTGAAACTGGAGCCAGCCGCGCGGGGCGGGCGAGCAGTTCCCTTTCGCAATCAAGTCTTGCTGCGGGAGAAGGTGGACAGTCATTCGATTCCGTTGTGGAGCAGATGCGCTCTGGGGACGCCGATAGGAGGCCCTCCTCCCTTCCAGTTGCGCGCGGTCCAGGCGATGCCCGCGAAAGTCTGCCAGGCGCCTCGATTGGCGAAGATCAAATCCTGAACACACCGCCACGTGGAGCCGCTGCGCCACCACGCGGAACCGTAGCGCCACGTGGCGCAGCCGCAAGGCGGCGCGGTTCTCCCTCCATGTCTGAGGGCGAAGCCATGGCGCCGGTCGGTAGCCAACTATCAACCGCGCAGGTGGAAGGCACCAGCTCATCGTCAAATAAAGATATCAGTCCGACACAGCTCAGAATGAACAGTCTTGTTCAACAACTGACTGATTGCGAGGCTGCGGCCAGGAAAACCGACGTCCCCGAGGAGGCGGTGGAGCTGATCAGTGGGGTCGTCGATGCAGCCTCAGCAATTCTGGAGTACCGCGCTAGCCTGCCTGCGGCTGAGGCGCAGACAATTATGCCAGACGACAAGGTGCGTAGATGTTGCCAGATCGTGTGCGACGCCGCGAATGAAGTAGACAAACTTGGCCTGTCGACGATCACGAAATTGGACAAAAAGACCAAGAAAGCGGCAGGTATGGTCGATAAACTCTACTCCTACTCCCAGGCGGACCGGCAGGAGCTGTTGATTTTAAATGTGGAGAACCACCATACGGCGGCAATTAAGTGGTGGGAAAAAAAGGCATGGCGCTCCGAACGGCAGCGATCCGCCTGCGCTGCCACCGCTAGCCTATCCAGTGGAACGCCCGTGATGCGGGAAGCCGAGCGGTGCGCACTGCGGCTGCGTGCCGGCTCGGTACTGAGTGTCAGGATCTGGCTGGTCCGTGAGCGGATCGGTCTTGCGCGGGCCAAGATTGAACTGCGGGCGAGCAGGTTCGAGCCAGATTTGAAGGAACTCCTCGTCGGTCGAAATGGAGTGGTGCAGCTGATGGCAAGCGCCGCTCAAGAAGCTCTTCGCGCCCTCTCTTTGGCGAAGGGCATAATGGATGATGGCAAAACACTCAACGCTCATGATTGCGCGGTTGTAGAAAAAATCATGGAGCGGCTTTCGGATTTTGGATTGGCGTTGCACGAGGTGCATACCAAGCTAAGCCATACCTACCCAGATGCCGGCCTCCCATTGAAACTGTTCGAACGGATCGTGGACGATGCATGGATCACTGCGCACGATGCCATGCACTTGTTGAACCTGCAGTCTCCGCCGTCAGCCATCATGGCGCCACAGGCCCAGGCGGGCGCTGCGATGCCGGCCAGGGCAGGCGCTGCGATACCGGCTGACACTGCTGGTACGGCTGCAGTGTCAGAAGGCACTACAGCGCGAAGGAAAGGGAAGTCAAAGCATAAGTCGGCAGCTCGCGCCGGGACTTCTGCCGCCGGGCAGCCATCAACACCAGTCGCTGCGAACGCCGGCACAGTGCCAGCAGCCAAGGTTCTCGCGCGCTCGGATCAAGTTGCGAGTACACAGGTGAGAGCGCAAGAGGTGGCTGCGAGTTCGTCGGGGGCAGGCTCGACAATCGGGGGCGCCGCGTTGTCAATGGAGGTATTGACGGAGCGGCTCAAACGATTGGACGAACTTTTGCAGTTCGATCTGGCCGGTCAGCAAAGCGTCGTCTCCCAAGTGCGCCAGATGAAGCCTGAGGAGGCCGGTAAGGTCGTGGACGATGTGGCCCAGTACCTGCGAGCCCAGGCCATTGAGATGCAAACCTGTCTCGCCGGGTTGCAGGGGCGTAATGTACGCCTGCTACTCACCTCCACCCAGCTACCCAAAGTGCACGAACGCACAGACCAGCTCAAAGGGTTGCTGAACATGGTGCTGGGACAGGCCAACGCATTGAATGAAGGAAAAGCCGGCATTACGACTGATTGCATGAAGACCTACGCATTTCCGGCGCAAAAATACCTGGAACATTTGTGCAATGCCGACGAATTGATGCCGCCGGAGGCACCGGTCGCGCTGCGTGGCGAGCCAGGAAAGCTGTTTGAGATGAAGCTGCAGCCCAAGATGCTGGTCAATGGTGCGATGCCGAGCCCGATGTGGGTGCACATCCACACGAGTCGCCCCGTCATGGCCAGAAACTTGGAAGGGCTGGCTGATTCCGAATTCACCGCTTGCCACGTTAAATCCAACGAACAGCGCGGCTACAATCGAGAGCGAGAGGAAGCCGATGCTAGGTCCGGTCGCGAGAAGGTCATAATTCATCGCGGCAAACTCACCCCCGCTTTCTGTAAGTCCTTGTTGACCTCAGGGCTTGGCCGCCAACCACGCCATTCGCGTGCCGAGCTCCCGTCGGCGCAGGCTGCATGACAGGGCACTCAGAATGCGGCCGGCCACGCTGTGAGTCAGCGAGCATTTCTCCTGGCCAAACCGCGAATGCCGCTGCGCGAGTTGCGGTCCGGCGATTGGAGTCGATCGGCTACCGTCAGGGCCGATTTGCGATGTCGCGTTACCGGCTGTTGACGTGGCGGCGTATCTTGCCTCCCATCCAACTTATCGCCGAGATCGCGCCGCCAAGATCGAGGCGGAAGGTCTTCCTGCGAGCGCGGAGCAGGCATAGCCGATCCGATCGGGATCGGCGCATCGCAACGACCCAACGGTGTGGTGGAGAAAATTGGATTCGGGAGAGCTCGGTTCCAAGAGGCGGAGTTCCGGCCCGAATACAATCCGCTCGCAAGCACCCACGATGCGCATCCGCAGTTTATTGTCTGGGAGATGGGCTGGATTGCTCGGCGGCGCTGGCGCTAAGGCGGGGCTGTCGCCGGACAATTAGCATTCACTGCCAACAGCCTTGCAACCGTCACCAGTTGCAAGGCTCGGCGGCGGGTCGACAAATCACATGAAATCGTCGTCGGACCCGCTATCGCTGCTGTCGCTATCCTCGGTTTTGTGGAGATAGAGTGGAGGTTTGCCTGCACGCTGCCACTCACCGGCACTGTTCTTCGTCCATTTGTCGGGATGCTGCGTAGGGTCAAGCACCAGGTCGCCATGATCCACTTCAACAAACCCCATCGTCTGCGCGCGCGCTTGTGCTTCCGGATTAGCCGCACGCCAATTCAGCAACGGTCGGTCGCCGTCTATCCGAAGTTGATGCTCCAGCAGAATATCGCCCGCATTTTCGACGAGCGGATGGGCGACTTGAAGATCCACTATGGAAGTGACCTCAGTTCGACCAGGAAATTGTTCCCGCCAACTTTCCGATTCGAACTCGTTCATGCTGAATCCGCCTTCCATTCTCAGCAGTCCGGCACTCCGGTCTCCCAATTGGTAACTGAAATATCGCGCGTGCTCCGTATCTCGACGGATGCCATATTGCTGAGCAACGTCCGCGGTGCGCCTGGCTCGTGACGATACGAACTCCGAATACTCTTGAGGATTGTCGGCGATGTGCGTGATTTCATCACCATGAAATTGCCTCACCTGTCTCCTGAAGGAAGTCCTGTTGATCTCCACCACAGGAGGTCGGGAATTGAGGGAGTATGCTTGGGGAGCCGCCGATGATGAGGCGCCGCTACCTTCCGATCCGGATAAGTGCATTCGGGCAAATGTGTCCGCGAACCCTTCGCTTCCTGCATCCGATTGCTCGCCGGCATTATGCGCGCGGTAACTATCGGATGAGCCACCAATTCGACCATACATGACGATTCGTACTCCTATGTTTCGCAACCGAGCTCAAGTTAGCACGGCTGTTCAACATAGGGCGCTTAGTTGACGACTAGCTGACGAGGGCATTCCAACGGCTGCACCAATCAAATCCGCACTGCCGGCCTCAAAACCTCGGACTGCGCCACGCACCGGCCAGCAGAGGCTGCAAGGTCATGCCCGGAGGACTTGCCGTAGTTGCTGGGTGGCAGATCCGAGGGGAGTGATTGCCCCAGGCCCGCGGTTGCGCGGTTGGCCTGACAGAGACACTGGGGCACGGATGGCCAGCCGACATTTGCCACTAGCATGGAGCCAGGTCAGTTTTGAACTGGGCAGTCGTGGACTTCCATGACTAGGCCAAGCCTGCGGCAAAGAATGCTTTCGCGACAGGCTGGAAATATTGCATAGGAACCGCGTGGCCGAGTTTTGTAGTGCCTATCAGCTGACGCGCTAAGACATGGTCATGGACGATCGTCAGGCGTAGTGCCCGCGCCTCGCTCAACACATGTGAAACGCGCTCACCTTCGGCACGGCAAACTAAGAACGGCACCCCGGTTTCACCGCGAACGTAACGCAGACCGATCAGGACCGCCCTTCCTGTTAAGACCAGCGTGGCGCGATGCACGCCAAGCGCAGGCTCGTCGGCCGCCTCCTCGCGGATGCGACGCTGTTCACCTTTCAACTCTGGCGCTCCTTGCTGATCCTTCGACTCGCGCGTCACTTCGGTATTGGTCATGCGCATTTCGCGCAGATACAACGCGCGCTGGAGCAGAAGATCGATCAGTCCGCCGACCAGCAGTGCGCCGGCGCCAATTCCCATCAGCAATTTTGTCTCCATAAAGATGAGGCCAACACAGCCCATGCCGCAGATCGGCAGAGGGACCATTGTCTTCCACATCCCGAGAAGGACAATGGAAAAGGTTGCGCTGAGAACCAATACCTTGAACATGGTCTTGCAGACTTCGACCATGGAACGAGCAGACCCCAAGCGCTTCAGCCCTTCAAAGGGGTCAATTTTCTTAAAGCTGAGCTTCATCGGCTCCAGAGAGAAGACAAATCCACCATTGGCTAGCAGGCTGGCCAAAATCACCGCGGCGACAAGGGTTCCAAGCAGCGGGCCAACAGCCGCGACTGTGAGTTGGACGAGCACAACCAATGCCTGCGGCACCGCGGTATCGAAAGGTAGGCTCTGCAACTTGGTGGCTAATAGGAGCGCTTCCCGGCATTTGTCCTCGATCACGCTGCCTCTTAGCCAAAGGTAGCCGAGCCCAGCGCAAGTCCCGACCGCGCGGACGAAATCGGAGCTACGTGGCAGCTGTCCTTTTTTGCGCGCTTCACTTAACTTCTTCGGGCTGGCGGCGTGTGTCTTCTCTTCACTTGTGTCGCTCATGGCAGCAATTTGTCGAACCACTCCAGCACGCCGTTGGCACGTGTGACCTCCAGTTTCATGCTCTCCACCAGATAGGCAGCGTAGGTGACCATGAGAACTGGAAAGACAATGTTCTTGATTGCCGGAGACAGTTGGCTCGCCTTAAATTGCGGGGCAAAGCGACGCAGCAGCATCATCGATATATCAATCAGTATCAGGAAGAACACGACAGGCCCCGAAACCAATAATGCCGTGCGCATTATGCTGTCGAGAAGCCCCAACAACTCCATTGCTCCTGGCCCGCTCAGTGTCGGGTGAAACTGATACACCGGCCAGATCAAGTAGCTGCGGTACAGGACACTGATCAAAGTTTCCAGGCCTCCTGATCCGACGAATATGGCAATCGCAGTGATCCCCAGAAAAACGCCCATCGCGGAAGCCTGACTGTTCGTCGCGGGATCGGCCGAAGCGGTCGGGCTGCTGATGCCGCGTTGGTTGTCGATAAGCTCCCCGGCAGCCTGAAGGCCCCAAAGCGGAATGCCAAGAAAAGTGCCAAGGAGTACACCGACAAAAACTTCCTTGAATCCGAGCAGGGTTAGCTGGATCAGGCGCGTATCAGGATCCAGCGCCGGCAATCCGCCGCTGACGTGTGCCAGGCATGGTAGTGCGAAGCCAACAGCCAAACAGCCCCGGATCAGCCCACTGATCTGCGAGCGTGTGAATACGGGAAAGATCAGCATGATGCCCATCGCGCGGGCTGCCCCAAGACCTGCCGCAACGACGAGTTCGAAAGCCGTCTGGATCAGAATTTGAATATCGGCCGATGGCGCGTCCATGGGGCGGACTAGTAGCTAAGTGTCATTGCGGGAAACTCGGTGAAGATCTGATCGGCTAGCTCTATGAGCGGGGCGCTTAGCACAGGAGCAAACAGCCCAATCACCGCGACAACGACCAGAAGCTTCACGGTGAGCGGCAAGCTTTCATCCTGGATCTGCGTCGCCGCCTGGAGGATGCCGATGACGAGGCCGACAACCACTGATGCAATGAGCGGCGGTAGAATCCAGATCATGAAAACCACCAGTGATTGGCTCATAAGAGTAATGATGCTGGATTCAGTGATGATCAGCCTCCCGGTAACGTATAACTCAGCACAAGCCCATGCATCAATTTTGACCAACCATCAATGGCAACAAACAAGAAGATCTTGAACGGAACAGATATAACAGTTGGTGAGACCATCGACATACCCATTGCCATCAAGATAGTTGTCACTATCAGATCTATAACAATAAAAGGCAGATAAAGTAGAAATCCTATCTCAAATCCGCGCTTCAATTCTGATAGCAAGAAAGATGGTACAAGTATTGCAAAGTCATCAGGCGTGGCTGCAGCGTGCATTTCCTCTGGCCAGACCTTTTCTGTCGAAGATAGGAAAAATCGCCGCTGCTCTTCATTTGTGAATTTCTTGAGATGCTCGCGCAAGGGCTCACTTCCGGCTTTAGCGGCGCTTACCCAGTCGTCGAATGTCTGATAGTGGAGCTTGGGATCCGACATGCGGTCATAGGTCTGCTCAGCAACGGGCGCACTAACGAACATAGTGAGGATCATCGCCGCGGCGTACAGCACCACATTGGGTGGTATGGTCTGGGTCCCGAGCGCATTGCGGACGAGGAAAAGAACAATTGATACCTTTACAAAGGCCGTTGTCGTGGCAACTGCTAAAACCAGCAGACCGAGTCCGGCGGTAACCGCAAGAAGCGCCAGGATTGTCGGCTGAGCTTCACTCATTGCATGCAAACCCGCCACGGAGCCTGATGCCCAGCTCTTCTCCGATGCGGACAATGTCGCCACGCCCGATACGCTGACCATTGGCCACTATGTCGACCGGGCCGTCGATCGGCCATCCAAGTTCAAAAATATGCCCTTCGCCGGCACTTCTTAATTCCCCAAGAGAAATAGGCCAGCGGCCGCATTCAAAGACAAGCACGATCTCGACATCGTCGAGATCCTTAGTAAGCTCCAGTTGCGATCCGGGTTGTGTCATATGCGCACTCTCCAAAGGACACGGTCGCGGGCGGAAAGGCCCCCGCAAGATTAATTCATCGCCGTCAAGATCCGCCTCGGCGCACAACTGGCCGACAGCTAGGGTGATCTGGCCGCGGCCGAACGGCGCAATATCGGGCAACAATGCATCACCGACACATGCGCTTCGAAGAAGCGCCGCAGGAAGGCGAAGCGTGCCGACCTCTCCTGCAACAATGAGCGGGAGCTCTGGAGGCAGCCCGCCCAGCTGCCGCGGCAACTGGGCAAGCAGTTCGCCTAGCGCGCGAAACGCAGGCGGTACTAAGCCGTCAAGTGGCGTGAACAGGAATAGACGGCCCTTGCCCTTGACCGCGCCGAAAATGATGTCGAGTTCAAGATGAGGAGCCAGCATCGTGGCTTCGCATACCCGCACGAGTTGCACGTTCAGACGCGTCGTCTCCTCCAGTCGAGTGACAAGCGGCTCCAGAGCGAGTTCGAGAATTAGCGAAGCAGTTGGCTCGGAAGGGAAGGCCAAGCCGTTCTGCACTGTCGTGATGAACTCCTCTACGAGCGGGCGCGACAGTGACAAGATGACCGTTTCGGCTCCCACTCTCCAGACGCAGTCAAGCATCGGAATGGCAGCAGGTTCCTGCTGCCAGACAAGCCCTGCCGTTCGCACCGATAGCGGCACCTCGTTGATCCGGCTTTGAAACGGCGTGCGCGGCGCTGCTGTATCATTGAGCCACGAGACAACCGTGTGGGACAGTTTCAGAACTGGTTCGAACATGGCGGGTGTGACCGCAGCGCCTATCAAAGACTGCACGGTCGTGTCATTCGGACGACCTCTTGCGACCGTCGGATCCGGTTGCGCGGCATTTAGGCAAGCGACCCCCTCGCATATTTCAGCAGTATCTCATCGTCGGCCTCGATCTCGGCTGCGGCCTCCGAATGAGTCTCGACGGCGCGCCGCACGTCGTCCTCGATTTGTTGCCATTTGTCCCTTGCCGCCGAACATATGACCCATAGCTCCCTCGTCCTGGACGCCGCCATCTCAGCCTCCTCTTGAGCGATTTGGGTATCATCAAGCATCTGCCGTCTGGAATTGATCTCAGCGGCAAGTTGTTCAGTGTGAAGGCGGTGACGGTCGAGCGCTGCGCTAGACAAGTTGTCGAGTGACATCAGATGCTGATAGAGCGCTGCTTCTTTTCTTGAACAATGTTGCTGTATCATTGCAAGCTCCCTAGAGGCATTTTGTACGGCTGAGGCGGCCACATCGCGCTGGGCTTCCTTCTTGGACAGCTCGCCAAGGGCACGACGCTCTTGCATTTCCTTCAGAAGCCGTATACTCGAAGACTGAATCCAGTTTACGCGGTCAGACGCGACATCCATGCGACCGTCTCCTCGAAATCTGACGCGTCATCTTCGCTCTGGCGCAGAAACTCCCTCAGTTCGTCGATTGACGCGACAGCCCGGTCAGTCAGGGGATCTCCACCTGGCTTGTATTCGCCAACATTGATCAAGAACTCGGTCTCGGCATAGCGCGACAGGAGCTCGCGGAAAATGGATGCTGCCTTGCGATGTGTCCCCGAAACGACTGCATCCATGACGCGGCTGCGACTCTGCAGCACATCAATAGCGGGGAAATGCGATCGCGCCGCAATAGCGCGTGAGAGGATGACATGGCCATCGAGAATACCACGCGATTCCTCGGCGATTGGATCACCCGTGCCATCACCCTCTACAAGCACCGTATAGAAGGCCGTGATTGAGCCCCGCTCACCCATGCCGGCGCGCTCGAGCAGGCCTGGCAGCATGCCAAAAACGGAAGGAGGAAAGCCCCGTCGCGTCGGCGGCTCACCCGCAGCAAGGCCTATTTCGCGCATAGCGCGGCAGAAGCGCGTCAGCGAATCCAGCATGAGAGCAACGCGTAGGCCTTGATCGCGGAAATATTCCGCGAGCGCAGTCGCCATTGGAGCGCATTGCGCACGCTCTACCGCCGAGCGGTCGGATGTTTCAACCACGACGACCGTACGGAGAAGGCCCTCTTCACCAAGATTCCTTTCGATGAATTCACGAACTTCCCGTCCACGTTCGCCTATGAGCGCCACTATGACGACGTCAGCGGCGGCACCCTTTACGATCTGTGACAACAGCGTCGACTTGCCACCACCTGGCTCGCCATAAATCCCGATCCGCTGGCCCTCGCCGCACGTCAGCAGACCATCGAGGACACGGACCCCAAGCGGGAATGGCCGCTCAATCATGCGCCTCGTCATCGGATTGGGGGCTCTGCCATGCAGGGGCCGAGTTTCGACGGTCTTGATTTCGCCTTTGCCGTCCAATGGGCGGCAACGACTGTCGATCACGCGACCGAGCAAATCGCCGCCGACGGGCACCTCACGCATTCGGCCAGTGGCCACGACCTCTGCGCGGCTGGATAGGCCCACCAAGTCCCCGATCGGTGTCAGCAATACACCATCACCCGACAGGCCGATCACCTCGGCCTCGAGCGACAGCCCGGTTCGCGGGTCCTCTAGGAGGCAAAGTTCCCCAATACGAGTGTCTGGCAAGACGGCATGAACCAGTGTGCCGATAGCCCGCGTGATCCGACCGCGCACCGCACGCGTGTCAATTCGCTTGGCCGCAGCCCTCAAAGACGAGATTGCTGGAACGAGAGCTCGAGTGTGGGCGTCAGCGTTATGTTCTGGGACGGGCTTTCTCATAGCTCGCCTTTCTCACAGAGCGTCCCGAAACCAAGGCGCAGCGCGCGCATCTGGGCGTCAAGTCCAAGGTCAACATTGCCGTACTCGCTCCACAGCACGCAGCGTTGCGGCGACAATGTCGGGTCGGGCTCGATCCGCACCCTTGGTCGACCATCCTGGCCGTCGCATCGAGCAAACTCTCGTGCAAGCATGTCGACTTGCATGGGAGAAACATGAAGGCAAACGTCGGCGCCGCTGTATTGACACTCTATGGCGTGACGAACAGCCCTCACCAATAGCTCGCCCGGATCGAAAGCGCCGATAAGATCGCTCAATATTTCCATCACGAGCTGCGGCAATTCCTGCTCCAGAGCCGCCTTTCGTCGCGCGATTTCGGAGATTGTCTCCGCAATCAACCCTGCCATCTCCTCGGTGCCTGCATTCGAGCCCTCCATGTGGCCGCGCGCCCACGCCCGCTGGTAAACCGCGCGTGCCCAGTTTCGAACGCGCTGCCGATGCCGTTCTGCCGCGGCAAGGGCTTGCGCGGCGCTGTGCCAGGTTTCGAGCTCGCTCGCGGGTATCAGTGGTCCGACTGGACGCATCTGCGGCGCTATTGGCCCCTCGGAAAGTTCGACTGTCATTTCACCGGGGTCTCTGTCTCAAAATGAGCTACTACAAGTGAAAGCAATTGGCCGGCGGCGGTCCAATGCTCATGTGCTGGAGTCTCCGCGGCAGTCCCCTCGGGCAATCGAAGAAGCACGCGGTTACGCTCGGTCGCTGAACTGTCCTGGAGCCAAGCTCCAAGACATGCGTGTCCATCGTATTCGATTTGCTGAGCGAGTTTTTCTGGGTCCGAGATCAGTCTTTTGTCAACAGCATGCAGCAGGTGTCGGATTCCGAATGCGTGTGCATCCACGCCGATGCGTTTAACAAGGATGGCAAGCTCAGGCTGAGAGACAAACGCGACCAGCGAACGGGCATGCCAGATACTACCAGCAAGAAGGGTCGCTCGATATGGATCATGCCCGCGTAGAAGGTCCGGCCTGCAGCCGATGTGGTTCAGATCCACGTCATCGTTGCCCAGCAATTCTGCCAGCCTTGGATGCAGTCTGGAACACTTCTGCAACTTCACTAACGTTTCGGCCGATAACGCTGGATCAAGACGCGCCGCAAGACGGGTTGGATGGGCCGAAGCCGCAAGCTCGCTCGCGCCCGGAAAGTGCGGACCATCAGGTCGGGCGGTCTGTATAGGCATTGGCAATGAGATGTCACCCACGTCCAATTGCAGGCATTCTTTTGCGAATGGCCTCGACAGCAGAAGCATCCCGGCGCCCCTCGACCTTGGAAACGCCGGTTGATTGCTTGCGCCGACGCGTAACAACGCCGATCAAGAGATAACAGGCCACGGCGAATACGGCTGCGGCAAAACCTGTTACGGTCGCCAGAAGTGGCGCAGGAAGAGGTAGTGATGCTTGTGGCAAAACAGCAGTCGGATCGGGCCGTTGCTCGTGTGCGGAACGTTCTACCGGCACCAAAACCACTTCCACCTTATCGTAGGACAGGCCTTCGATGCTGTCGGCTACAAGCATCTTTATCTTTGGCAGCAGAGCCGCGACATTTGTTTTTGCGTCGTGCCTGATAAACACCGAGGCCGAGGATGGCGTGGCACCGGCTCGCACAAGGTCGTTATGCGGCAGCACGACGTGAACACGTACAGAAAAAACGCCATCGATATCGCTGATCGTCCGCGACAACTCTTCGCTCAGGGCATACACGTAACGGGCACGCTCTTCGGTCGGCGAGGCAATCAGGCCTGATCCTTGGAATATCTCACCGAGGTTCTTGAAGGATTGGCGCGGCAGCCCCTTGGCGTTCAGAAGGTTGATTGAGAAGGCGAGCAGCTTTTCGTCAACCTGGATCGTGCTGGTTCCATCCTTGGCGACCACCCGGATCGCGGCGACCCCGTTGTCTTCAAGAAGTGCGAGCATTTCATTTGCCTCACGCTCTTGCAATTGCGTGTAGAGGTCGGCTTTGCAAGCAGTGAGGGCGACGAGAACTGGCAGCATGACAAGTCTAACCGACCGCCACCCTGACAGGCCACGCATGATTTCGCCCTCGGCCAAGCCAATCATGCGCGCGGTTCAGCCTTCCTTCAAAAGTTTATTCACGGATGATGTGACGCCGCTGACGCCTTTGGAGATAAGCGCCACCTGGGTGACGCCGTTGTAAACATCCCGAAGACCAGCCATCATCGTTTCGAAGTCTTGCCCTTGTTGGGGAATGCCCGAGATTCCGGTTCCCGCCTCACCTGGAACGGGAAGCTTCTGCGCCGGTCCCGGTAGAGCGCCCTTCGAAAGGGCTATGTCATGGTCGAGCGCGGGGAAGGAAACAGTGTTGTGTGGATATAGGGAGGAAATCGTCTGCAACACGCGATCGCCCATGCCGCTCGTCGGCGCAGCCGCGCGCTGAACATCCATCGCCGCAGCAACTGGCGCCGCACTCGCTGGCCCCGCGGCGGCATCGTTTTTCAGCGAGTCGGCTGCATGCCCTAAGGCGCGCTCAAACTGGGCCTGCTCGACAATCGACGGTGATCCGACCCTGGGGAGGCCAGCCGTTAGAGTGGCAGAGATCGACGTGACAGGCATCATCATGTAAGGACTCGGTTGCTCTCTCTGACCGGGCGAGCCCCGCCCATTCATCACCCGGTGTCGGCGCAACACTCCTAGGGGGGCAAGCTGACAACAAGCTGACTAACGGCGGCGTCATTTCGACAATCTAAAATCTCTTCGGCAATTTAGTCACTTGTGATGATTTCAGCGTTTGGTTTATCAGTGCGACATGCCGAGAACGCTTATCCAACCCGTCACCCTGCATGTTTTGAGACTTCTTTGTGCCGGGTTTTTTCTGTCCACCGGGATTCACCCGGCGCATGCAGTCCCGCTGTCCCTTCCGGCGACACCCTATAGATACACGGTTCTGGATCAGGAGCTCGCTGCAGCGTTGCAGGAATTCGGCAACAACCTGAATATCAGGGTCAACATCAGTCCTGCGGTGAAGGGGCGAATTCGCGGACGTATGCCTGATTTGCCACCGCGCGCGTTCCTCGACCGCTTGACGAACCTTTACGGTCTACAATGGTACTATGACGGCCTTGTGCTCTATGTGTCTGCTGCACAAGAATCGCAAACTCGAATGCTTTTGATGACGTCGATTCGCTTCGATGCGTTCAAGGGGGCTCTCGACAAGCTTGATATCTCCGACGAGCGCTATGTGGTCAAACCCGTGCCAGGCAATGGCCTCGTCTTCGTTTCCGGTCCACCGCGCTTCGTCGCACTCGTGGAGCAGACCTTTAACGGCTTGGTGGCGCAGGCGCAGGCGCAGACTCACATAGCGGCAACGCCAAAGGAATCAGTGCTGATCTTGTTTCGCGGCTCCTCCACTACGGTCGTTCGCGACGGACGACCGGATGCTTCTTATTCTTCTGACATCCCACAACAGGATAGCGTTGGCGGGAAGCCTGAGCTGGGCAAGAAATGAACATTGAGGATTTCCCGCAGCTCTGAAGAACATGACTGCGGCTACCCCTTTGTGAACTCTTCGCAAACTCGTCAGTTTCTCGAAAGCTAATCCGCTCATGATGAGTCCCGGCAGCTCTCGCGGTGACTCCGGCCATTGTGTTGGACCGAACCTTGGAGCCGGCCCGGAACACAGCAATTGAAGGCAGGGCAGGCGCATTCGTGACCTGCCGACGCTTGGAATTGTCGAATTTTGTGAAACGCAAGGGATCTTCTGTCGGGGTCTCTTGTGGGGATTTCAACGTCACGTCTGAGGATGCATAATGTCGGCCAGTAATCTTTCAACTTTCTACCGCTCAAATTCGCTACAGTCCGCAAGGGGTTGGCCGGGCCTGAAAGTTTCCCATTTTGCGACCCAGCATCAGCAAAGTGCATCGTGCTTCGAAGCGATGCTGTCCACTTGTGTGCTGGCAGACAAGCCCGGCTCTTTCGCGCAAGGGGATCTGCCAGCGTCGAATCTTGATTCGACAATGGATAAATTGCGGCAGGACCCTTTGGGCCATCTGGCACCGGATGTCTTGACATTGAATGGCTTGGAGCAACACCCACTGGATCTGCTGCCGCCAAATATGAGGGCGGCTCTCAAGGAGGACCAATCGCAACGCTCCAAGGCGACTGAAGCCCAACATCTGCTCGGCGTCACTCCGAAGATCGAGCCGGCTCCCAGGCCGAGCCCCGGAATCACGTGGAACGGTGGGTCGCTGACCACGGCTGAGTTGCAGATTGTTGCGGTACTCAACCGTCACAAGGACCAATGCCCGCTTACTTGGAAGTCGTTGACCGACAAAGCCAATGATCCCTCTACGCCACCGGATCTGAAAGCGGCGATCCAGGGACTGCAGCAGGATTCGGGACTTTTTTATGCGATTGGCTCGCAGGGCGACGGCCGCTGTGGAGGCAAGATCAACGCCAAGGACTTGGCCGGATTTTCAAACCACCACCCACAAGTTGCTGCATTTCAGGAAGCCCAAGCGCGAAGCTACGAGCAGAACTACATACCATCCGACGGCAGCGGAGGTTTGCAGCCTTCGGTCATGACCTTGAGCGATGCCTTGCGGGAGTTTTACCGGTACTCCGAAAATCTGTCCAAGGACCTGAGTCTGGATGAGTTCAAGAAAATGGTCGGCGGCGAATCGAAAAACGGCAAATTTCCGCCCCAGGTCATTGCGGCGGCGCAATATTTCCTCGATCACCCCGATGCTTGGAACCAGTTGTGCGGTGGCTCGAAAGGGAAGATGCACAAAGAGGATTTCCTGCAAGTCGCCTCATCGTCGATGAGCCTCACGCAAACTGAGCTGAATACGGTCGAGATGATCAAGGACCATCAGGACACGTTCTTTGGAAGCGGTGTTCTGACTCGCGACAAACTGGCGAAAATGAAAGACGACAAGAGCCTTGATCCGAAAGTGCGGGAAGCAGCCTCTCAGCTCCTTTCAGATCCTCTTTTGTTTGGCCTCCTGAACAATTCGATCACGGGCTATAAGACCCATCATAAATTCTTCGACTTTGGCGGCGGGCATACGGTTGATTCCGGCAATATCAGCAAAAAAGACTTTGCCCATTTTTGCACAAACATGTCGTCTGCGAACCGCAACGTTCAGCAGCCAATCACCCACGGCGCCCAAACCGCAGAAGAGCAGAATGCCGTCGCGGACATGAAGATGGGCCTGATGGACCAGCCTGACATTAAGTCAGCCAAAAAGAACGGCGGGGCCGTCATGCACGTCGTCGACTCCGTGCTCAAAATCGAGACGAAAGTGCTCGACTTGGCGGCAACGGCGGTGGGACTGCTCAGCTTCATTCCGGGCCTCGGACAAGTAGCCGATCTTGCCTCGATGGTTCTCGAGGCTGAGTCGCAAGCAGCCAATCTCCTGCGTACGGCCATTAACGGAGGCGATATGAAGCGAGCGCTGGAGGAAGCTGGCCTCAATATGGCCGCGCAGGCGATCGGCCTTATCGCAGGCCCCGAGGTCAAGCTGGCCATTCGAAATGGGCTCGTAAAGCACCTGATGGAAGAGGCCTTGGCGGCAGGCATTGATCTTTCGGTCTCGACGGCGCAGGACTACGCAGAAGGCTATGTGAATAACCTCAAAGCGCGCCTTGCAGGCGGCCCTGAGCAAAGCCTAGGCCTTCCGAGCATGCCATCATTCCAGAGTGTGGCAAGCAATGTGCCCTTCGTCGGCATTGCCTTATCCTAGCCGTCGCCTTGCGCGGAAGCTTTGGCTCGCGCGCTGACATAAGGGTCATTGTGGCACAAGCAGGGGTTCATCCGCATCAACGCAAGCGGTGTTCCTGACGCCATCTGGATCGGACTGTGAGGGGGATGTCCGAAGTCTGTGAAGACTTCGGTATATGACGACTTCAGAGTTACGCTGAGCCCAGCCATCTCGAGCCGGTGCGCCGGGTCGAGGTTTTCACGGGCGCCGGCCGGTAGCGGGAATGGTCTCCGGAAGGCACGGCGCGGATGGTGGCGGAGCGGCGCAGCCGAAGGAACGGCTGTCGCGCGCCCAGGGCGGCCTCCCGAACAGCAGACGATGATCTCCTGCCTTGGGCCTATATCCTCGTGCCACGCTCAAGGCAGTCGGCTGAAAACAGCGCTGATTTAAAACAGCATTATCCTGCACTGCACCCTCGATCCTTGCGCTCACCGATCGCTCGTCGACACGCACGCGGTCAAGTCGTTATCGGCGCTATGCCGATGGGCTTCGAGAGCAAGGTGGACGCTGAGCGGTGCGTCAGCCTCAGGGCGCGGCTGGCCAGCTTTGGGTCTCACGCTCTATGACGGCAACACCCGGCTGATCCACTTGGCCTGTTCGCGGGCTCCCGGCAGCGGCGCGGAAGCCACGGTCCGCCTTCCTCGGCTTCAGGCCAAAGATACCGCAGCATGCTCCAGAGCTATGTCTGCCGCCTTCGCCCCATCGTCGCTGGTCATGTGGAAAGGACAAGCAGGCTACGCACCCTATAATCCCGTCGGGCAGGATTCGACAGTCGACGGCGAGACATTCGCCAAACCTCCCCCTTGATTCTCAGCAACGTTAAAAAAAATTCACATAATGTTCGTGAGTGTAGTCTCCTGTCAGGTGGTACATTAGCCCCAATATCTGGCGTCTTAGTCGTAGAAAGGACTGTGATCTATCTTCCATTAGCATCCATACCAGCGGATTTACAGCAAATGACGAGAGAGGTCTCATGCGGATTGATGGGGATAGAAGGGCTAGCGGCTTGCTGCATCCCGTCCGGGTTGATGCTAACCAATGTTGACACTGGTAAATCGCCTAAGGACGGCAGCGCATCTTGATCGCCTTCGAATCCTGGGCCTTTGCGCGCATGCGGATCTAACCGTCGGCGAGCTGGCCGATATTACCGGTCTGCCTCGCGAGCAGGTTCGACGCCACGTTCGGCGGCTGGTCAGAGCCAACTTTCTTTGCTGCAACGAACAACGTCCGCAGTCTTCGTACCATATGCAAGCAGGAGGCAAGGATGGCGAGCTGGCTCAATTGGTGGTCGATCTCCTGCCCCACGATGATGGCCATCATAAAAGAGACCTACAACGCCTGGAAGCAATACAAGACGCGCGGTTGAAGGGACCGCCTGCTTGATCGTGAAATAGATCAGTCCAAATGGAGCGCGACTACCATGGATAACTCCGCCGGCGGCGCCATCGCGCAGCCCGACACTTACGGGCGGCCTCACTTAGCCGCCGTCGACTCCCGCGTTCACGAACTGCTTCTAAGACAGGAGCGTCAGGAGCGGACAACTCTCAAACTGATCGCCTCCGAGAACTTTGCCTCCTCGGCGGTGTTGGAAGCGACCGGGTCGATTTTCACCAACAAGTATGCCGAGGGATACCCCGGTGCGCGCTACTACGCCGGAAACGAGATCGTCGATGAGCTTGAGACCCTCGCGATCGAGCGCCTGAAAGCGCTATTTGGCAGTGAACATGCCAACGTCCAGCCTTATTCAGGCTCGCCAGCCAACCAGGCTGTCTATCGCGCGCTTTTGAGCCCCCGTGACAAAGTCATGGGCTTGCCTTTACCCGAAGGCGGCCATCTGACTCACGGTTGGTCCGTCAATTTTTCCGGCAGCGATTATCAGCGCGTCCCGTACAGGCTGCACGAAAAGACACAGCAAATTGACTATGACCACTTGCGCGAGACCGCCAAGCGGGAACGCCCGAAGCTAATTTGGGTCGGCGGAACTGCTTATCCGCGTATTTTTGACTACGCGGCAATGGCCGAAATTGCTTCGGAGGTGAACTCGTATCTGGTGGCTGACATCGCCCACATCTGCGGCCTGGTTGTCGCAGGAGTGCATCCGAACCCCGTGTCCCATTGCGATGTGGTCACCAGCACCTCTCACAAGTCGATCCGCGGTCCCCGGGGTGGCTTCATTTTATCAAGGAATGAAGACCGTTATCAGCCCCTCCATCATCCGAAGAGCAAACACAATCTGGCCAAACGTATAGACCGCGCCGTGTTCCCTCTTCTGCAAGGCGGACCGCATATGAATACTATCGCCGCGCTTGCCGTCGCTTTGCAGGAAGCAGCGAACTCGTCCTTTCGTGTCTACGGTCAGCAGATCGTCCACAACGCCAAGGCTCTGGCCCAGGCACTTCTGGAGCGAGGTTATGAACTCGTCACCGGGGGCACTGACAATCACATGCTGATCCTTGATCTTCGGGACCGGTCGCTGTCAGGCAAAGCCTATGCGGAGCGCTTATCGCGTGCAGGCATCATTGCGAATTTCAATATGGTCCCGGGCGACCGGCGGCATCCGGCGCTGACAAGCGGCATCCGCTTAGGGACACCAGCGGTGACGTCCATGGGCATGCGCGAAACGGAGATGGTGCAGATCGCCGCTTTCATCGACTCGGTCTGCCGCCAGCCCGATGACCAGGAAGTTCATGCGAGCGTACGAAGAGACGTTGCCGACTTCTGCACTGCGTTCGATGTTCCCGGCATCCCCGACCGATAAGCCACCCCAATCCAGAAACTCCTCACTAACTCCAGCACTTGAAGCGAGGGCATTTTTATGACCAGGCAGTTCGTGTTCTCTTCCGAATCCGTCGGCGCGGGACACCCCGATAAGATGGCAGACAACATCTCCGATGCCATTCTCGATGCGGTCCTGCGCACCGATCCGAAGGCGCGCGTCGCCTGTGAAGTGTTGGTGAAGACGGGGATGGTCGTTGTGGCTGGCGAGATCACCAGCCATGCCCACATCGATTACAGCCAAGTCGCCCGCGATACGATACTCGATATTGGCTACGACGATGATGCGATTGGCTTTGATGGTCGACGTTGCGCCGTCGTTCTGGCCCTCACCGAGCAGTCGCCCGACATAAGCCAGGGCGTTGATGAAGGACGAGGGCAGGATCTCGGGCAAGGGGCAGGGGATCAGGGCATCATGTTTGGATTCGCATGCAACGAGACGGATACATTGATGCCCCTGCCGATCCAACTCGCTCACCATTTGACGAAAAGACAGGCCGAGGTCCGGAAAGCGGGACAGCTTGGCTGGCTGCGTCCGGACGTGAAATCTCAAGTGTCGGTACGCTACGAAGGGCTCCGCCCGGTGGCGCTGGATACCATAGTCCTGTCAACGCAGCATGACGAAGCGGTCTCACAAGCCACGGTCCGCGAAGGCGTCATTGAGGAGATCATAAAACCGGTCCTGCCGGCCCACCTGGATACTTCGGGGATCAGATTTCTGGTCAACCCAACAGGGCGGTTCGTGGTCGGTGGGCCTGCCGGCGACTGCGGCCTCACAGGACGGAAGATCATCGTCGATTCCTACGGTGGGACCGGGCGTCACGGCGGCGGTGCCTTTTCGGGCAAGGACCCATCCAAGGTTGACCGCTCGGCGGCCTATGCCGCCCGGTATGTCGCGAAGAACATCGTTGCCAGCGGCCTTGCGGAGGTCTGCGAGGTTCAGCTTGCCTACGCGATCGGCGTGGCCAGTCCGGTTTCTGTCATGGTCAATACCTTCGGAACCGCAAGGATCGAGGAAAAAAGGATCGAGCGCCTTGTTCTCGAGGTTTTCAATCTCCGACCGAAAGGCATCATCAAGATGCTTGATCTCTTACGGCCGATATACCGCAAGACGGCGACATACGGACACTTCGGGCGTGAAGAGCCTGAGTTCACTTGGGAGAAGACGGACAAAGCTGACGATTTGCTGCGTGAAGCCGGACCGGCAGCTGCGTGAGGGCGGCTGGATCAAGCGCATGCGGCAACCCATTTCAACTCGCGAGACCACGCCCGGCCGGCGTGGCAAGAAGCCGGCTCGGGTTTTGGCGGAGATTTTGATGCCGGATTATGACGTGCTTTGCATCGGCAATGCCATTGTCGACATCATCGCCCAGTGCGACGAGGAATTCCTCGAGACCAACGGCATCATCAAGGGCGCGATGAACCTCATCGACACACAACGCGCCGAACTGCTCTACAGCCGCATGGGCCCGGCGATCGAAGCGTCCGGCGGCAGCGCCGGCAACACGGCGGCCGGCGTCGCCAGCTTTGGCGGCCGCGCGGCCTTCTTCGGCAAGGTCTCCAACGATGCGCTGGGCGAAATCTACGCCCACGACATCCATGCGCAGGGCGTCGCCTTCGGCACCACGCCGCTCAAGGGTGAGCCGCCGACGGCGCGCTCGATGATCTTCGTCACGCCCGACGGCGAGCGCTCGATGAACACCTATCTCGGCGCCTGCGTCGAGCTTGGCCCTGAGGATGTCGAAGCCGACAAGGCGTCCGGCGCCAAGGTCACCTATTTCGAAGGCTATCTGTGGGACCCGCCGCGCGCCAAGGAGGCAATCCGCCAGACGGCGAAGCTGGCGCACGCGGCAGGCCGAGAAGTGTCGATGACGCTGTCGGATTCGTTCTGCGTCGACCGCTACCGCGACGAATTCCTCGACCTGGTGCGCTCGGGCACGGTCGACATCGTCTTTGCCAACAGCCACGAGATCAAGTCGCTCTACCAGACATCGTCGTTCGACGAGGCGCTGGCCCAGATCCGCAAGGATTGCCGGATCGCCGCCGTCACCCGCTCGGAAAAAGGCTCGGTGATCGTGCGCGGCGACGAGACCGTGGTGATCAAGGCGACCGCCATCAAGGAACTGGTCGACACGACGGGCGCCGGCGATCTCTATGCCGCCGGCTTCCTGCATGGCTACACGCAAGGCCGCGACCTGCAGACTTGCGGCGACCTTGGCTCACTGGCAGCCGGATTGGTGATCCAGCAGATCGGCCCCAGGCCCCGTCAGAATTTGCGCCGCGAGGCTGAGCAGGCGGGGCTGACCATTCCGGACGTTCAAACGAGTTAGTGGCCTACCTTCCCGTTGTGCAGGCTATCTCGCCAGAAGCGCAATCACGGAATAGGGAAATCCTGATGTCGAACATGATGAAGGCGCTTGTGAAGGCCAAGGCCGAACCGGGCATCTGGATGGAAGAGGTGCCGGTGCCGGAAATCGGCCCCAACGACGTGCTGATCAAGATCAAGAAGACGGCGATCTGCGGCACCGACGTGCACATCTACAATTGGGACCAGTGGGCGCAGAAGACGGTGCCGGTGCCGATGGTGACGGGCCATGAATTCGTCGGCACCGTTGCCGATTTCGGCGCAGCGGTCACCGAATACAAGGTCGGCCAGCGTGTATCGGGCGAAGGCCACATCGTCTGCGGCCATTGCCGCAACTGTCGCGCCGGGCGAGGGCATCTGTGCCGCAACACGCTCGGCGTCGGCGTCAACCGTCCAGGCGCCTTCGGCGAGTATCTGGCGATCCCGCAGCACAATGTCGTGCCGATCCCCGACGATGTGCCCGATGAGATTGCCGCGATCTTCGATCCCTTGGGCAATGCCGTCCACACCGCATTGTCCTTCGATCTGGTCGGCGAGGACGTGCTGGTGACTGGCGCCGGGCCGATCGGCATCATGGGCGCGCTCGTCGCCCAATGCGTCGGCGCGCGCAAAGTGGTCATCACTGACATCAACCCGGTGCGGCTGGCGCTAGCCAAGAAACTCGGCGTCCAGCATGTCGTCGACGCCTCGAAGGAGAAGCTGCGCGACGTCATGCCGGTGCTCGGCATGACCGAGGGGTTCGACGTCGGCCTCGAAATGTCAGGCGCCGCCCCCGCTTTCCGCGACATGATCGACACCATGAACAATGGCGGCAAGATCGCCATTCTGGGCATCGCGCCGACCGGCTTCGAGATCGACTGGAACAAGGTCATCTTCAAGATGCTGCATCTCAAAGGCATCTACGGCCGCGAGATGTTCGAAACCTGGTACAAGATGATCGCGCTTGTGCAGGGTCCGCTGGATGTCTCCGGCCTGATCACCCACCGCATCGGCATCGACGATTTTCAGATCGGTTTCGATGCGATGAAGAGCGGCAGTTCCGGCAAGGTGGTGATGGACTGGTAGGGATTGCCTTGGCCGCTATTCAGGAAAAGCTGACGACAGCACCTCTGGTCCGCCGGACATTTTCCAACTAGGGGAACATGGCTGGGTGGAGAGCTATGGCTCCGCTACGTGCGCTCGCTAATCATATACGGCGACGTATCGCGGCCCACCCGGTGACGGTCGATGGGGCAATTCGCTTCAGTCGATGACGGAAACCCGGTGAACCGATGCTGAGGCCCCGACGCGATCGTCTATTTCCTATGATCTGCGATTGAGGTCGAGGTGTTGCCGCTTTCAGCGGGTAAGATGCGATAGACGACTTCCGGTACCCTTCCGGTCAGCGAAAAGGAAGGCAACGAGCCGCATTGCCTCAAGCAAAATGTTACCAATAGTGTCCTGTTCCAAAGGGGATGGACAGGTCGTGCCATTCCGGTTCGGGGGAAGGATGGCGCGGCTCAGCATGGCGACACGGTGAAGCGGCGATCGTGGAGCTTTATTGCGGCGTTGACAAGCGGCGCATTCTGGATGAGTTCGAGGCGGTAACCGGCTATTATTCGCAAGCGCGCGATCCGTCTTATGAACCGTCGTGAGCAGAGGCCGTCTGCGGGCAAGAGCCGCAGCCGCTGTTACGGCAGCGATGTCCGCGACGCGCTCATCGTGTTGTGGGAGGATTCGGAGCGGCTGGGTCCGCATCGACGCTCGCGGCGGCCAGCGCCGCCGGGCAGGAATGAGTTCGCAGTTCGCCGCTCGGTGCCAGCCCGCACCTTCGGCGATTGGAAAGATCCGCCGCCCGGCTTTGTTGAGCGCATTCGGGCACGTCTTCGTCAGGGAGCTTCGTGCAGACGATGGTGCTGACCGGATTGCCGCCGGCTGGACCGATTGCATTCCGCTCCGCACGCGCGACAGCGGCAATGTGATCATGGCGATCAAGCAGGCCCGCTCCCGGTTTCGCTGACCCTGTGCTGCTGTTTGCCGGCATCCGCCCGCACAGGAAGAGCTTGTAAAAGTGCGGAAATCGAGGAGCCGTTGGTCGTCGATCTTCAGCCTGAACGCGGTCGTTTGCTGGTGCCGCAAATCGGCTGTTGCATGTACATCCCTGTCAGACGTCAGTTTTCCTCGCCTATTTTGGTGTCGAGCGCGAAGTGCTCCAACCAGATTGCAAGGCTTTTTGGAAATGAGAGCGGCTTTGCGCAGGGCGCTCCGTTGTTGAGCATTCAAGCTACCAAGCCAATGACGCGCAGGTTCCACCAGGCTCGCCAGCCTTGAAGGACAGCGAAAAAAGCAGAGCACGACAGACACAACAGTGCATCAGGACGCCGCAGTCGTTGAAGATGGTGCGCTGCATCCATACCGTGGATGCATTCGATCCAAATAATCGATTTGTTCAATCAGTTTCTCGAAAGCTAACCCTACCCTCTGTGGGAATCGGGCTCTGAGCCGCGACGCTGCCTTGCGAGCGCAGGGGCTGCACGTAGGAGAGATGATGCAACGAGAAATCGCACGCGGGTTGCTGGCCTCGTGGGTTCGCCGACCGGCGTATTTGAGCCCGTCAGTTGGTCCTCACCCGCGCCTATTGCCACCGAGCGACTTGCATGTCCCTCCGACTCGGACCAGTTCCGAGAGCTGCGACGAGTTGCGCGCCGTGTGCTCCGATCAGATGGCCGCCGGTGACGCGTTCGATGGGCCGTCCCTCTTCGAGAGGAGATGAAATGCGAACGCTGCTCGTGGATCATCATGCGGATCTTGCGCGCGCCATGCGACTTGCGCTCGGGGATGGCGGCTTCGTCGTTGATGTCGTTGGTACTCTGGAACTGGCTTCGAGTGCATTTTCTTGCGCCAGCTATGAAATTCTCCTGCTGGAATTGGCTCTGCCAGATGGCGATGGCTTGGGTTGGCTGAGGCAGTTGAGGACCCACGGGCATTCAGTTCCTGCCGTCATTATGAGCAGCCTTAACGATCTCGATAAGCGAATTGCGATCTTCAACGGTGGTGCGGACGACTTTCTGCTCAAACCCATCTCTACCGATGAGCTTATTGCCAGAATGAGAGCCATTCTGCGCCGGGCGACACAGATGACCGACCTGAGGCTCGTATTTGGCAATCTCGACTTTGATCCGGTCGCCCGCCAGGTTTTCGTTGATGGGCACCCAATGATGATCGCACGTCGCGAACTCTGTGTTCTAGAGCACCTGCTTAACCGGGCAGGCCGCATCGTGCCCCGTGCGCAATTGGAAGATCACCTCTATTCATTCAACGACGACGTGTCTGCCAACGCGCTTGAAGTCGGAATTTATCGTTTACGGGGACATCTGACCAGATCAGGTGCAACGCCACGGATCAAGACCATCCGAGGCATTGGTTACATCCTAGAATTGACTGACGCCTCGTCCGCATAGTTTGTCGAATCGAAAGAAGATCTATTTTGCTGATCCTTCAACATCCTTGCGCTGCGCTCAATTGGCGGGCGATCGCCAACAAGGTTACAAGACCTGCAGTGCCCCGTTACCTGGGCCATCTCCTCTGCGCGCTTATTGTGACTTTCCCACTTGGTGTCGCGGCGCAAAACAAGCAGGACAAAGGCCCGCCGCATGCGGCTTCGAATAGCATCAACGCCACGCTGACCCTTTCCTCTTCGCTCGGGGAGACCGTTCATCTGCCCGGGCCAGCCACGACCATCTTTGTTGCTGACCCCACGATCGCGGATTTTCAGGCGCCATCGAGCAAAACAATCTTCGTCTTTGGCAAGAAATCGGGGCGGACCAGCCTATTCGCCTTGGATGGCAATGGCGAGCCTCTCGCCGAATTGCGTATCGTTGTCACGCAACCGATCGGGGATTTACGCGCCATGTTGCGGGAGCAGGTCGGCGACTATCCCATCCGCGTCAACTATACGCCGCGCGGCGCAATCCTTAGCGGGACGGCGCCCGACGCAGAGGTCGCCGACACCGCAAAAAGAGTCACTGAGCAATATCTGGGCGACGGAGCGCAAGTCGTCAACAACATCAAGGTCGCTGGATCCCTGCAAGTTAACCTCAGCGTGCGCGTAGCCGAAGTCTCACGCAGCGCCATGAAGTCACTCGGCGTCAACTTGTCCGCCTTCGGTCAAATCGGCAATTTCAAAGTGGGCGTTCTAAGCGGAAGCGCTGCAAGCGCTGGGTCTGGTTCAACCCAGGGTGGCGGTACAGCAGAAATCGGATTCGACAACGGTGCCGTCAACGTCAGCGCGGTTCTCGACGCGCTCGCCAAGGAGCATATAGCTTCCGTCCTGGCTGAGCCGAACCTCACCGCTATGTCGGGTGAAAAGGCCAGCTTTCTCGCGGGCGGCGAATTTCCCATTCCTGTCCTGCAGGAAAACAGGCAGGTATCGGTTGAATTCCGTCACTTCGGCGTCAGTCTGGAATTTGTGCCGACAGTTCTCAGCAACAATCAAATCAACATTCACGTAACGCCCGAAGTCAGTGAACTGTCGACGCAAGGTGCCGTGCAAATCAACGGAATTTCCGTGCCGGCAGTTTCCACGCGCCGAGCCGATACGGTCGTCGAACTCGCCAGCGGCCAGAGCTTCGCAATCGGCGGTCTAATCAGGCGGAACGTCAACAATGATGTCAGGGCCTTTCCCTGGCTCGGAGAACTGGCGATCCTGGGACCGCTTTTTCGCTCGACCTCGTTTCAAAAAGAGGAGTCAGAACTGGTCATTCTAGTTACGCCTTACATTGTAAGACCAGGCTCCAACCCAAACCAGATGAGCGCACCGACCGAGCGGGCGGCACCGGCTTTGAACGGAGGGGGCGCTCCGACGAATTCCGTGACAAGTCCCCCGCGAGACCGCGCTGCTATCCGTGCGGGCGCGCCAAGCGCCCAGGGCGGTCTCGGCTTCATCATCGAATAGTGTCATCCAAAGATGTTGCGTTTTATAATCCTCTTTGTCGCTCTGGCACCAAGCGTAAGTGGCTGCACAAGCACTACGCCAGTTGATGTCGAACCATCGGCACCAATGCTTGTCCGAGAGGAGACCACCGTCCTGACGTTGCAAAGCCTGCGCGCTTCCGAACGGCAGCGTTTGCGTGTTTTCCTAGACAAGGCCAGTCGCGGCCGGTTCGATGCCATCCACCTCCTCATCAGCGGTTCGCCCCAGCTCAGCGCAGGGGTAGCCCATCAGGCCAGGCAGTTGGCAATCGAAGAAGACAACATTCAATTGCGCGATCAACACGACGCCGGCTCAGTGCGAATTGAGGCGATTGTCTATCACGCCCGTCCGCCGGTCTGTCCCTCATATGGTGCCTTACCCAATGAAGAATCCTTCAAACAGCCGCTTGGTTGTTCGACAGGACATAACCTGGCCGTGATGGTCAACGATCCGCGCGATCTGCTCGACAATCAGGCCGTCAAGGCCGGCGATGGCGATCGTGCTTCTGTACCAGTTGCAACTTACAGAACATTCGGGACGGATAAAGGTGGCTGATACCGCCCTTATCTCGGCAGCACTCCTACCGGAGATTGAAAGCTTCCAATCGCGTCCTGATCTAAAATAAAAGGAACCGCTGGATGCAATATAGGCGCTATATCGAGGGCCTTAGGGCCGTTGCTGTACTTCCGGTCGTACTCTTTCATTTCGGAATTTCGGCGATCCCGGGTGGCTTTAGCGGGGTCGATATCTTCTTCGTCATCTCCGGCTACCTAACCAGCGGAAGCCTCCTGGATGACCTTGAACGCGGCCAATTTTCCATCGTCAACTTCTACTGGCGCCGTGCCCGGCGCATTCTGCCGGCGCTCGTCTTTGTGATGCTTCTCACCTGCATTGCGGCATTGTTCATTCTTCTGCCACCGGATCTGCGCGGATTCAGTCTTAGCATCATAGCTACCTCGACCTTCTGGTCGAACGTTTTCTTCTGGAAAACGTCAAGTTACTTCTCTATCGATGCCGCGCTTCTACCACTGTTGCACACTTGGCCGCTTTCCGTAGCGGAGCAGTACTACATCTTCGCACCAATCCTGATGTTCCTAATCTATCGCTACATCGGGAAGCGCTGGCTGACGACACTTCTTCCGATAATTCTCTGCAGCTTCGTAGTGGCGGTGATGGCGACATCGCTGGCACCCACCGCCGGATTCTATCTGCTGCCGACCCGAATCTGGGAACTCATGTTGGGCGCCCTGCTCATGCTCAAATGCCCCTCGCCGCTGGGCAACCGACTCCTGATGGAGTCGGTGGGGGTGGCCGGATTTGGCCTTCTCGCCATCGGGTTCTTCGCGATTTCGGCGAGTGATCCGTTCCCAGGCTACAACGCCTTGTATCCATGCATCGGAACGGCCCTTCTGATCTATGTTGGCCAAAATACCCCCTCGACGGTCGCCACCCGCATGCTCGAAGTCAGGCCGCTGGTCTGGATTGGGCTCATCTCGTATTCGTTGTATCTTGTTCACTGGCCTCTCAATGCGTTCGCGCACTATCTTTCGTTCCAAAAACTCGATCCGTTGATGACCGGTGCGATGTTGGTGGCAAGCCTCGCATTGGCTGCATTCTCCTGGAAGTTTGTAGAGCAGCCGTTTCGACAGAAGAGGGCCTTCACCTCCCCGGGGCCTATCTTCGCCTTTTCAGCGCTCGCGATCGTTGTCCTTTGTGCCGGCGGAGCGGCGGGGGCGCTCGGCAACGGCTTTCCGCAACGGTTTCCGGACTATGTCCAGCGGCGCATTTCCGTCGGGGACTGGAGGAATGGCATCTGTTTCAACGAGGGCACCAGCCGGATCGAAAGCTGGAATATGGAGGATTGCACGCGCACCAGCGGTTTTCCAACAACGGTTTTTTTGTGGGGCGACTCCTTCGCCGCGCACTATGTTTCCGGCTTGGGTGCTAACATAAATCGATTGCAGGCGAACATCGTTGAATATACGTACGCCAGCTGCGCGCCGATACTCTATTACTACCCGTACGATCGTCTTGATTGTGTCCGGTTCAATCGCAAGGCCTTGGACGTCATCTTGGAAGCGGACATCAAGACGGTTATCCTCAGCGGTAGATGGAGTGACTATGAGGTCAGAGGTTTCGACGGTCTTCAGCAAACAATCGCTACGCTTCGTGCCCTGGGCGTGCGCGTGTTTGTCATCGGCCAGTCTCCGCAGTTCCCAACTGACGTCCGGAAAATTGCGTTCTTCGCCAAGCGCCAAAATCTGGACGATACGTCCTGGCCGATCGCGATGGACCCCGACGTCAACGAACGTGTGCGCTCATTTACCAAAGGCGCCACATTCATCGATCCGCTGAAATTCCTGTGCAGCGCAGGACGCTGCGCCTATTTCGATAGAGGAGAGTTTTTATATTTCGACTATGGTCATTTCTCTTCAGCCGGCGCCACACTGGCAATCTCGAAATACTGGCCGGCTTTTGGCAAGGACAATGCTCTTCCTAAGACGAAGTAGCGGCTCAGCGGCTGACAAGCACCAGTACGGGTCCCAGTGATAGCTCCTGCTTCCGCAGCAGCCGCGACGATGGAGCTGTTCAGGTTTAAGGCCCCCCGATAGTGACCTAGGTGTGGAGCTTCAACAGGTTGTCCTCGATCAGGGCGAGGCGACTGATAGGCGTTTTTGACTTTAGGCTGCCATGTGGACGATGCCAATTGTATCTGTGCAGCCAGACAGGCAGTTCGGCGGCACGATG